>NZ_ALKF01000189.1:0-123971 GCF_000283315.1 Paenibacillus sp. OSY-SE
TTTCAAAGAACAATCTTCATTTTGTTACCGTTGTTGCATTCGACATTACTCAACATCATTTGCAACAGGATTTTATCTTAACACATCTTCCAACTCTATGTCAACATCTTTTTTTTCAAAAGCTGATTGACTGTTGTTTCGTTGTGTTCCGCCGTTTCTTGCGGCCGGATTTATAATATAGCATGGCTTGTCCTACTATAGCAACAGGTAATATCAACCATATTCACTCTTTCTATTATATAGAGTGATAGTGTTGATATTACCTTCAGATCCGGATTGCCATTTCTATCTTATCCGTTAATCCATGGCAGGCTTTGCATATGTTCCTTTTTTGGCGGAGCAGCAAGTTTCTTTTTTCGTAGAGTTGCTTTTCTCTCGCTGTTGCTTGAGCTGTGTGCTTCACCGCGAACCGTAGCTTTCTTCTCTTTACTATCATTGCTTTTAATAACGTCCTTGTCTTCTGCATCAGACGAATCTGTATCGGAAGCAGCTTGGAATTCTTCTTCCTGTCTTTCTCCATGACATGCGCAGTCACAAGATTTCGAAGGCATCGATGACTCATATGCGTCCACTGGCATGTTCGACGCCGAAGAATAGGCTGCGGGATTATACCATCCGGCTTCAGGCGAAACGTAGGAGGATGGATATGGAGCATATTCATACCCTTGATGGCCTTGCCGATCATAGCAGTTCGACGGTGCGGTATACATCTGAGCCTGATGAACGGGCGCGATACTCTCCTCGCAGCCGCATGGCATGGCATGGGTATACGGCATGGCGGCATAAGGCTGAATCATTGGTTCCCATATGCCAGACGGCACTGCGCACGGAATAGAGGAAGGAACAGCAGCTGGCACAGAAGACGGTATCATACTTGGCACACCGGATGACACTGCACCGTACATCGGCGGTACAGGAGGGTACATCACGCTCGGCATAGCCGGAAAAGCGTCGAAACATTCAGCTTGCGGATGATACATCGGCATAGATGCGTATGGCGCACAGTTAGAATAAGCATGTGGCATTGGCATCGGGGCCATCATTTCGGCAGCAGGCATGGCGAATTGCGCGAACAAATGATGATGAGGCTTTTCACAATCGCATGGCTTCATCTCAGGACATGGCGCCATCGGAACATACGGCATAGGTGCAATCGGCATTTCATAGTTTGGTGGTGGAAGAACAGGTATTGACGGCATGTTCGGCTGTTGGACTTGGGTCGCTGGAGCAACGTAAGTCGGCATGGGAGGTACTGTAGGCGGAGCCGGCACTTCAGGTGTTGGCGGAACATACGGTGCTACTGGCTTTACGTTTTCGACCTTTTCAATTTCATAAATGCACTCAGCTTTCTTCTCAGGTACTATAATCGGCTTAGTAAGCTCAGCTTTGGGCTGGGTGTTTTCCGTTTTCGGTTTTGTAAGCTCAGCTTTGGGCTTTGTCATTTCTGCATTACTATTTGGCTGCGCTGTCTCAGCAGGCATTGCCATTCCGGTGTGAACCTTTGGAATATTGATGACTTGACCGATAGTCAAGACATTCGGATTTTTCAGCTGCGGATTGGCGTTGATCATCGTCTGCAGCGGGATGCCCCAAGCTTTAGACAATTTCCACAGCGTATCCCCCTCCTTAACAACATGCTTATGAATAATTTCATGCCCGCTCGACGGATACTTTGAAGACGGAACCTTGATCTTCATGCCGACATCCAATTGGTTCGGGTCCTTCAATTGTGGATTCATGGCAATCAACTCTTCAAGGGATACATCGTACTTTTTGGACAACGAGTACAACGAATCGCCTTTTTTCACGATGTGAATTTTCACCTGTTGTAACCTCCCAACCGTTCATCATCCTCTTCACCTCGGGACAATCGCCCGGAAATTCAATTAATACATCCTATGCAGGTGTTAGGCATTTGACATCCCTCAACACAAAAAAATCCTCCCTAACTTAGGGAGGACTGGCCATTTGATATGAAACAGCGGCTAATCGTATACTTTAACGCCGTCTTCTGTGACGATTTTACGGAAATTTTCCAACAGGCTCAGTGTAACCGGTCCGGCTTGACCAGAACCAATAATACGACCGTCCACTTCGCGTACGGCAATAACCTCTGCTGCCGTGCCTGTAAAGAACACTTCGTCAGCAACATAAATGTCATGCAGCGAAAACGGTTCTTCTTTTAAAGTCAGTCCAAGCTTCTGGCACAGCTCCATAATAGCTCCGCGCGTAATGCCTTCCAGTGCGCCCAGGTAGCACGGAGGCGTGTAGACAACTCCTTTTTTCACAAGAAAAATGTTGTCGCCCGATCCTTCCGTTACATACCCTTGCGCATTCAGCATAATCGCTTCACCGACATCAGCCAAATTCGCTTTAATTTTGACCAAAATGTTATTCAAATAGTTGAGCGACTTAATCTTCGGATTCAAAGCGTCCGGGATGTTGCGGCGTTCGGCTACCGACACCGTGCGCAATCCGTTGCGGTACGCTTCTTCCGAATAAATCGCCAATTGCTCTACAATAATGATGACGCTCGCTTTCGGACAACGGAGTGGGTCCAATCCCAGATTACCCGGACCACGGGAGACAATCAGACGGATATATCCGTCCTGCAGCTCGTTTTTGCGAATGGTTTCGAGCAATACGTCCTGCATTTCCTCAATGGGTAATGGAATATTCAGCATAATCGACTTTGCCGAATCATATAGGCGCTCCAAATGCTCTTTACATTTAAAAATGTTGCCGCCGTATATGCGAATCCCCTCAAAAATACCATCACCGTACAAAAAGCCGTGATCATACACCGAAACTTTTGCATTTTCTTTTGTTACAAACTCACCGTCTAAATAAATCCACTGTGTCATCGTGCAGCACCTCCAAATGGTAGCATTATTCTGTCATAGCATGTTGAAAAGTATAACTCGGATAAGAGCCTAATATGCGAACTTGGCAACCGATAGCTTCAATCTCCTCCATTGCGGCGGGAAGTAGCACCGTATCCAGCGCCATTTCGACATCAATGTAAAAATAATAGTTTCCAAGCCGGCGCTTCGTCGGCCGGGATTCGATCCGGGAAAGGTTAATTCGACGCCACGCGAACGCAGAGAGCACCTGATGGAGCGCACCTGGGTAATCCTCCGGCAAGGTGACGAGAATCGTCGTCTTCCTAGCAGACGATTCCGGCAACGAAATCGGTTCTTTCCCGATAAGAACAAATCGAGTGAAATTGTTCTGATGATCAGTCACTTGCGGAGCCAATACATCCAAGCCGTGCGTGCGCGCGCCCAGAGCCGTTCCGATGGCAACCCACCCTTGACCCGGATTCTCCTTTACACGGTGAACAGCCTCGGACGTGCTGTTGACATGTTCCAATTCCGCATGCGGAAGCTGGGCCCGAATGAACTGCATGCACTGCGCCATCGCCACAGGATGCGACATCACTTTGCACACCCGGGACCAGTCACCTTTCACTTCTTCACGTCGGCCAATTACATTTTGAATCGATGGGTACACCCATTCCGCCTGAAAAGGGAGATCTACCTCATGGACAATCCAGTCCATATGTAAATTGACAGAGCCTTCGATCGTATTCTCGATCGGAATGACACTATAATCCGTATCCCCGCGTACCGTCGATAAAAACACATCCGAAATCAGCTTATGGTGCATAAAGCAATTCTCTTCACCGACTAAATATACCGCAGCTTCATGTGATACCGAGCCTTCAGGTAATAATGCTATTCGCGCCATAAGCGTTTTACTCCTTCGCTGACTAATAATTTATACGTGCCGCTAGAACGGAGGACATGTTGTCCCACGTACCGCAGCACACAGCACCCTCCCGACTAATTCCCATCTCCATGACTTTCGCTTCCACACCGTGTGCAAGAAACGTTTTTTTCATATAAGAGACAAGCAAAGCGCTCGATTGACGCTTGTCCGTAAACGCAAGCAGTGTAGGTCCGGCACCGCTAAGCGCAACGCCTAGCGCACCATGCTCTGTCGCCTCGTCCAATATGCGCGACATTCCGGGAATCAATGGTGCCCGGTAGGGCTGATGCAGACGATCCCGCATCGCCGTCTCAATCACATGGAATTGCCCGCTGCATAGCGCGGCGACCAGCAAGGAAGAGCGGCTAATATTAAACACTGCATCCGCCACGCTTACTTGCTTGGGCAGAACATTGCGCGCCAGCTTCGTTTCCAATTGGAACTGCGGAATGGCCACAACCGTGCTTAAGTTACAATGAGGCTCAATCCGGATATGTTCCGTTCGTTCTCCATCCCAAGCAGCTGCAATTATGCCGCCGAACAGCGAAGCCCCGACATTGTCCGGGTGACGTTCGATTAAGGTTGCCATGTTGAACAGTTGCTCTTGGGTCAATGGATAGCCAATCAGTGCATTGGCGGCATAGAGTCCGCCGATGATAGCCGATGCGCTGCTGCCGAGACCGCGTGTCAAAGGAATGTCACTGTACACATCCATTTCAAGCGGACGACCTTCTACTCCAGCTGCACTGAACACCGAATGAGCAATCCGATAGATTAGATTGCTCTCGTCGGTAGGTATGCCCGCCAACTCGCTGCCATGAAGCCGGATGACCGTTGCCTCTGCCGGCTTCATGGCAATCCATAAATGCAAATTGAGTGCCATGCCAAGCGTGTCAAAGCCTGGACCGAGATTCGCGGTACTGGCCGGCACACGCACGAGCACGCCGTCTTGTTGCCACATTATTGCTCACCCTCTAATTGCCGAATCGCGTCCATGACCGCCTCTTCCGAGTCTTTCACAACGAGCGGTTCGGTTGCTGCCGTCTTAATAGCGATGTTCGGGTCCTTCAATCCGTGGCCCGTAAGCACGCATACGACCGATTCACCGCCAGAGAAATAACCTTCCTTATGAAGCTTGATGACGCCTGCAACCGATGCGGCTGAAGCTGGCTCGCAAAATACGCCTTCACGCGCCGCCAATAGTTGGTATGCTTCAAGAATCTGTTCGTCGGTAACATAGTTGATCTGGCCGTTCGATTGATCAGCCGCTTCTACCGCCGTCTTCCAGCTTGCTGGATTGCCGATCCGAATCGCCGTTGCGATCGTTTCGGGTTCGCGAATCGGTTCGCCCTTGACGATAGCCATTGCGCCTTCCGCTTCGAAGCCGATCATCTTCGGCAACTGGTTGCTCTTGCCTGCAGCATGGTACTCTTTGAAGCCTTTCCAATATGCCGAAATATTCCCTGCGTTGCCGACCGGAATCGCGAGCACATCGGGAGCTTTGCCCAATTGGTCGCATACTTCGAAGGCAGCCGTCTTCTGTCCTTCGATGCGGTACGGATTAACCGAGTTCACAAGCGTAATCGGATGCTTCGCCGTAATTTCTCGCACGATTTCAAGCGCGCGATCGAAGTTGCCTTCGATCGCAATAACTTTTGCACCGTAAATCATCGCCTGCGCAAGCTTGCCAAGCGCAATATTGTTGTTCGGAATCAGCACGATGCAGTTCACCCCGCCGCGTGCAGCATATGCAGCCGCTGCCGCAGACGTATTGCCCGTCGAAGCGCACATAATCGTGCGGCTGCCTTCTTCCATCGCTTTCGCAACAGCCATTACCATCCCCCGGTCCTTGAACGAACCCGTAGGGTTTAAGCCTTCGTATTTCAAATATAAATCCAAACCAAGCTCATTCGACAGACGTTCTGCCCGAACAAGCGGCGTGTTGCCTTCATGCAGTGTGAGCATCGGCGTGTTGTCGTTCACTGGTAAGTATGATTTATAGGTTTCGAGCAGTCCCATGTATCTCATCCACATATCCCCTCTTCAGATGTAAATTATATATCGTTAGCCCAAGCCCTTCTCGTTGCTCGGCCTAGCCTTCCACTCGATAAGCGCTCTTGATCGATTTGATAACGTCAAGATTGTCGAAGTGCTTATACACCTTCTTCATGCTCGCTTGGCTCGCCTGATGCGTAATAATGATAATTTCTGCATCCGGGTTGTGCGGATTCGGCTGCTGAACGACAGAATCCAAGCTCACTTCGTACTCCGCAAATACTTGCGTTATTTGAGCAAGCACACCTGCTTTATCTTCAACATGCAGCAAAATGAAGTTTTTGTACACGATTTGATCGTCGGTTTTCAGCTTTTTCTCTTTATATGGGGTAAGCGCACGCTGGCCGTTAACACCAAGCTTCATATTTTTGATGACAGCGACCAAGTCAGCAACGACTGATGTCGCCGTCGGCATTTCACCGGCGCCTGGTCCGTAGAACATTGTCTCGCCTACAGCCTCTCCGTATACATAAACAGCATTGAACACACCGTTCACCGCAGCGAGCGGATGCGAAGTGCTGACCATTGTCGGCTGTACAACGACACTGATCTGGTCATCTTGGCGCTCTGCAATGCCGAGTAGCTTCATTTCGTAGCCGAGACGCTTCGCAAACGCGATGTCCTCCTTCTTAATCTGCGAAATGCCGCGCACATCCACATCTTCCAAAGCGACATCCGAATGAAAGCCGAGCGTAGCCAGAATCGCCATTTTACGTGCCGCGTCAAGACCTTCCACGTCTGAGGTCGGATCAGATTCCGCATAGCCGAGCGCTTGCGCTTCCTTCAATACCTCTTCATAGCCTGCCCCTTCTTGGCTCATCTTGGTCAGTATAAAATTCGTCGTACCATTCACGATACCCATTATTTTCTTAATCCGATCGGAAGAGAAGCCTTCCATCAACGTGCGAATGATAGGGATGCCTCCGGCAACACTTGCTTCATAAAATACATCGCAGCGCTTCTCCTTCGCCTTGGCCATAATCTCGCGTCCATGGAGCGCCATCAAGTCTTTGTTGGCCGTGATCACATGCTTGCCTTGCTCCAAAGCTTCCATAATATATTGCTTGGTAGGTTCAATGCCGCCCATCACTTCAACGACAACATCGATATCCGGGTTATGAATAATGTCACAGGCCTCTTCAGTAAGCATCTCTTCCGGAATAGACACACTGCGCGCCTTTTGCAAATCCTTGACGAGCACCTTTTCAATTCGAATTGGCGATCCTACCTGGCTCGACAAGTCGTCCTGATGCCCCTCCACAATACGTACGACTCCAGTTCCTACCGTCCCTAACCCTAATAACCCAACTTTAATTGGCTTCATCGCTGTTTCTCCCCTTCTCTTCAACGGAATCTATCTGTAAAGCTCAACCATTATCCTTGTCCAATAACCGCAACCCGCTTCACGCCGGGAATATCGCGCAACGAGTCCAGCATCTCGCCGAACGGCTCCGCAATAAGCGACGTTTCTACGGAAATAACGACATTCGCCATCCCCTGCAGCGGAATCGTCTGATTGATGGTCAACACGTTGCCCTCAAAAGATGCCACAGCACCAAGCACCTTGGACAAAATTCCTGAACGATGCTCCAAATCCATAGATATCGTTACGATTCGTTCCCGCTCCAGCTGATTCAAAGGAAAAATGCCGTCTTTATACTTATAAAAAGCACTGCGGCTTAATTCGACGCGCTCAGCCGCTTCATGCACTGTCTTCACTTCACCCGTAGCGAGCAATTGCTTCGCCTTCACAGTCTTGACAACCGCTTCCGGTAAAATGTCCTCTCGTACTAAGTAGTATCGTTCTGACATTGGTAGTCCTCCATAAAAAGACTTTTGTTTTCTTATAGAGGACATTATAGCGGATTTGTATGCGTATTGGCAATAGGCAATCCGATAAAAGTGCGTGATTCAAAGCGAGCTTTTTGCACAACCTCTACAAGTAGTTAAATTGGATCTATTATACACGATCGTGAACTTAACTAAAGCATTTTCCTAACAAGTTGCCTAAAAAAATACGTGGACCATACAGCAAGGGCGCTCCGGCATCATGTTTGGGCAATAAAGCGCCACGCTATTGAAACGAGTGCCACAAAAACAATAATCAATTCCCAGCAGTTGGAACTTTCACGCTTAGGACGCGTACAATGGAATAACGTCAGCACAGTATAGGACTGTTCAATACTGTTGAATTTACTTCATTTTTTAGAAAGGGATGCTTTTATTATGCAGATGAAACCATTAGGGGCCACTTCTCTACATGTGTCTGCCCTCGGATTCGGCGGAGCTCCGCTGTCCGTACAAGGAAGACCAGAACGTCCACAAGCGGAAGCTGCGATCCGGGCCGCTCTGGAGAGCGGGATCACGTTCTTCGATACCGCTGATACATACAGTTTGGGCGAGCATGATCTTGGGCATAACGAGCGCTTGTTCTTGGATACAATTCCAGCTGGCCTGGGTTGCGTCCTTGCGACGAAGGGAGGGCTGGCGAGACCGAACGGAGAATGGACCTATTCCGGCCATCCGCAGGCGCTGCGGGCAGCATGTGAACGCAGCTTGACCCTATTGCAGAGAGAAGCCCATCCGCTATATTACCTGCATGCACCTGATCCTGAAGTCCCCTTTGAAGAATCTTTCGGAGAGCTGACGAGACTACAGGCGGAAGGCAAGATTGAACATCTTGGCTTCCGCCTGTAGTCTCGATGGCTCAGTGTGAAACGGCATTCCGCATGGCGAACGTCGCCGCTATACAGAATCGGTTCCATTTCTTTGACCGGCGATCGCTGGATGTGCTGAATTATTGCGCCGAACACCACATCAGCTTTGTCGCATACAGTCCCAACGGCGGTCCTGGTCAAGCGGCCAAGCTGAAGGAGCATCCACTGCTGCAAGAGCTCTCCCAGCAATATGAGGTGAGCGTCCATCAGATCGTACTTGCATGGATGATGGCCCTGTCACCGCAGCTCATTCCGATACCGGGGGCGACAAGGCCAGAGTCAATCCGCGACAGTGCCAAGGCCGCACAACTATCGCTAGCGTCTGACGATCTGGCGAAGCTTAACGCCTGCAGCACCTCAGACGAAGTTCAGACATAACAGACAGAAGACCGCATGTCCATAATAGGACCTGCGGTCTTTCCTTTTGTTGTTTTTATGTCAATAGTAGCTGCTGCCTTCTACGAATTCAAATTCGAACTCGCCAATACGGATAATCGTTCCATCCGTTGCCCCGCGTTTGCGCAGTTCTTCGTCCACACCCATTTTGCGCAACGTGCGCGCAAACTTCAAAATGGCATCGTGCGAGTTCATTTGCAGTCGTTTCAGCATACCCTCAATCGCTTCGCTCTCTACGACAAACATCTCGTTCTCACGGCGAATCGTGAACTCCGACCGCGCCTCTGTCTTTTTATTATACCGATAAATTTTCCGTTCCTCGACCTCAGCCACTTCTTCGACTTCAGGCGCATCCGGTAGCTGCTCCAGCATATTCATCGCCTTATAGAGCAGCTCTTGCACACCCATTTTCGTCAAGGAAGATATCGGGACGACTTCGATGTCCCGACCGGTCTTGTCGCGCACTTTCTCCTTAAAGATCGCCAGCTGCTCTTCCGCCTCCGGCATATCCATCTTGTTCGCCGCCACGATCTGCGGGCGTTCCGCAAGCTTCTCGTTGTACAGTTCCAGCTCTTCGTTAATCTTCATCCAGTCATCGAACGGATCCCGTCCTTCTGTCCCGGCCATGTCCACAACATGGACAATAATCCGGGTGCGTTCCACGTGACGAAGGAATTCATGTCCTAGTCCGATGCCGGTATGAGCGCCTTCGATAAGACCCGGCAGATCAGCCATGACGAAGCTGCGGCCGTCTCCCACATCTACGACACCGAGATTCGGAGTAATCGTCGTGAAGTGGTAGGCGCCAATCTTCGGCTTGGCGGAAGAAACGACAGATAACAGCGTTGATTTACCGACGCTTGGAAAGCCGACAAGCCCGACATCAGCCATCACTTTCAGTTCAAGCACGACCCAGCGCTCTTCGCCTTCTTCCCCATGCTCCGCAAGCTCAGGCGCTGGGTTGGTAGCTGTGGCAAAGCGGATATTGCCGCGCCCTCCCCGGCCCCCCTTCGCAATGATGACTTCTTGATCTTGCCGCGTCAGATCGGCAACGATCTCCTGCGTATCGTCATCCACTACGACCGTCCCCGGCGGCACGCGGACGATCATATCTTCCGCGTTCGCTCCATGGCGGCTCTTGTTGCGGCCTTTTTCTCCTCGAGGAGCCTTAAAGTGCTTCTGATAACGGAAGTCCACCAACGTACGCAAACCTTCGTCAACACGAAAAATGACGTTGCCGCCCCTTCCGCCGTCGCCTCCGGCCGGACCTCCCATTGGCACATATTTCTCACGGCGAAACGAGACAATACCGTCACCGCCGTCGCCGCCTTTTACATAAATCTTCGTTTTATCTACAAACATGCTGTCACCTCATTACGCGCTGCATGGCACGACGATATGAAATGCATCGTGCTCATTATTTTGTTTCGCCGACAACTGCTCCAGCCGCACGCCGCGTTCCGATGCAATCCGACTAAGCTGTGCGGCCACTTCGCCCGGCCGAAGCAGTTTCCCTTCATATCGATAACGGATAACTAGACGGTTCGGTTCTCGCACGAATGCAAGCTGCAGCGGACTGAAGGTGTCCATTTGCGCCTTCGGCGCGAAGCGGAACGTCTGCACCGTCTCCATAATCACATCCGCTAAGCGGCTTGTGTCTACTTCCAAGTTCAATCGGTCGAGTTCTACAGGCTCGGGAATAATCACGTCGAGCGGCATTGTACCACCTGAAGTGCGTTGCTGCATTAGAAACATGACCAGTTCCGGTATGCCCAACTTCGCAATACGGCTTTCCTCTGCCATCCTTGCTTTTATTGTTTCCACACATTCCGGTAATTTATCGTACTTCTTCAAACGGACATAACCGTACAATAGCTGCAGATCATTCATCCAGTCGTGACGCTGATGATTCATCAACTCAATCGCCGACCATTGATATGACCGCAGCATGCGCTGCCGCTGTCTTGACTGCTCCTGCACAAGAATAGCGGCTCCGGAAATGAAGCTGACGGTTAAAAATATGAGACATACAGCACGCCATACCCAGGTGAGATCCCTGCCGATGATGAACGCGGCGCTACCCAACGCTACTGCCACACAACATCCCAACCCTAAGCGTATCCTCTTCATGGTTTCGCTCCCCGTTAACGTTTCCATGTTTCCAAATTATGTGCAAACACCCCAAAGTTCAGTATATCATGCAGGTGATTCGCACGTCCAAGAAAAGTGAAACGATTCTGGTCTCGTCGAAGCCGTTTTGTCAAAAATCGAGCGTTATAGTTAAAAAGAACCCCCGGCTCAAGCCGAGGGTTCCTCATGTCGTCTTACTTCTCCACAGCTGCTGCAACTGGTGCAACATCAGCCGGGTAGACGCTCACTTTTTTGCGGTCGCGACCCCAACGTTCGAACTTCACGACGCCTTCCACTTTCGCAAACAGCGTGTCATCTTTACCGATGCCAACGTTGTTGCCCGGATGAACTTTCGTGCCGCGTTGACGCACCAAGATGCTGCCAGCCGTTACCGTTTGGCCGTCGGCACGTTTCACACCAAGACGTTTCGAGATACTATCTCGACCGTTCTTTGTGGAACCTACCCCTTTTTTCGATGCGAACAACTGAAGGTTCAGTTTTAACATATGGTCTACCTCCTTTGCTCAATCATTTGTTCTTCTATTTGAAGATACGAACCGTATGAAGCCTCGATCGTACGTAAACTGACGATCATCGACTCCAATAGCAGTTGAACTTTCGTTTCAATGTCTTTCTGCTCAATAAGCGGCACAAATCCGCTTAAGAAGCCATCCTTCATCTTGCACTTCAGTTCAACGCCAGTCAATGCTTCAACGGCGTTCACCGCGCCCACCGACACAGCGGAGACACCAGCACATACGGTGTCTTCCCCGTAGGGAGCGTAATTCGCATGCCCCTCAATCGAGAAGCTCTCAATTGAGCGGTCTGACTTTCGTCGAATGTTAATGCGAATCATCACGGCACCTCTTACGCCTTAATGTTCTCAATCGTCACTTTTGTATATGGTTGACGATGACCTTGTTTACGACGATAGTTCTTTTTCGCTTTGTACTTGTAGACGACAACTTTCTCGCCTTTTCCATGCTTTTCTACTTTCGCCGTTACAGCAGCGCCGGATACGACCGGAGTACCTGTGACCAAACCTTTGTCATTGGATACTGCCAATACACGGTCGAACGTCACGCTTTCGCCTTCAGCAGCGTTCAGCTTCTCGATGTACAATACATCGCCAGCTTGAACTTTGTACTGCTTGCCACCCGTCTCAATAATTGCGTACATTGTGTGCACCTCCTCATGTCTCAGACTCGCCTAAATCAGGTGGTAACGCTCAAAAAGAGCATCACGCTTGCCAACCCGTTCGGTGCGGTTACAGCATGTGTGCAGCAACTAGACTAGACACATACTTGTAGATTCTAACACATCCCTTACAATAAATCAACGCATAAGTTCCGTTTCACGATGTGGGACGACTGCCGACACCAAGCCGGCTCCATTACAAGTGGGACAAGTCTGAAATAGTCGATTCATCACTTGCTCGCGCACTTTTTTGCGTGTCAATTCCAGCAAGCCGAGCTTCGTCCATCCGACGACCAAACATTTTGTTCGATCCTTCTTCATCATTTGCTCTAGCCGCTCGACTACACGCTCACGATGTTCGTCCGTGTCCATGTCAATAAAATCGACAATGATGATGCCTCCGATATCTCGTAGACGGATAAGACGCGCAATTTCTTCCGCCGCTTCCATATTGGTTAAGTATACCGTCTCTTCAAGATCGCTTGTCCCCGTATATTTGCCCGTATTCACATCGATAACCGTCAACGCTTCGGTCTGATCCCAGACTAAATAGCCGCCGCTTTCCAGCCAAGTCTTGCGCTGAATCGCTTTGTCCAAATATTCGTCGATCCGATATCGTTTGAACAACGGTTCGGCATCCTTATAGATGTGAACCCGATGCTCCAAATCCGGTGCGAATGAACGAATAAACGAAAGTACTCGCTTCGCTTGCCGTACATCGTCAATAAGCAGCTGGTCAATATCACGGGAGAACGCATCACGAACCAACCGTTCCACCATGTTCAAATCGTGGTGCAGGAGAGCAGGCGCTTCCACCTGTTCCGCACGGCGTTCAATCTGCTTCCATGCTTCTCGCAAAGATTGAATATCGCCTTCCATCGTATCCAACGTTTCTCCTTGAGCAACTGTACGAATGATCATACCTTCCTCATTCTCGCGAAGCTCATCCGCCAACTGTTTCAAACGGGTGCGTTCCGCTTCCTGCTCAATCTTTTTGGACACTCCGATATAATCGGCAAAAGGCATATACACCGAATATCGACCAGGCAAAGAGTAATGCGTCGTAACGCGAGCTCCTTTGCCGCCTAACGGCTCCTTCATGACTTGCACGATAAGCTCTTGTCCGACGCGAAGCAAACTTGTAATCGGAGGTTTCTGTTTCGGTTGTTTCTCCAAATGCGGGTGCAAACAATCATCGACATAAAGAAATGCGTTCTTCTTCTGACCGATGTCCACAAATGCAGCCTGCATCCCCGGAAGTACATTCACAACACGGCCTTTGTAAAAGCTGCCTACAAGCGTTGTGCCAGTGGCACGTTCGACTGCAAATTCGACGAGCCGACCATGTTCCAATAACGCCATTTGCGTTACTTGTTCCTCACAGTGAACAATCATTTGATTCATGGTATCACCTCTGCTACAGCGCGTCATAGTCCATTGTAACATGAAGCAGGATGCGGTGAACATGTCGGTTTATGGAACGAGCAAAAAAATAACCCCCAAGCTCTATTTCCGTCCGATATTCGTGCCGCCGGGCGTCGGAGCATCGAAGAACGCATCGATTAGCTGCTGCTCGGGGATGACGCGTTGAATGCGGCCGCTCTCGCCCATCACATAAATAAAATGATACGAATCCCGCCTAAATAGACGCACAACCATCGATAAAGATCGACCGGATTGAGCGACGATCGGCCGCCCTAGAGACACACGCTGCTCCCATTGCCTTAGCCGGATTGGCCGGTGCATCAGAAAGCGCACGAAGCGATAGGGAAGGTTGCGCTGCTCCACCCAATTGCTCCACAGCAAAAATAGGGAGAGCACAAACAAGTTCAAATTCATTCGTTCTCCTAACAGTAAAGGATAGACACTGAATAATGCCATCAACACGCTGCATCCAATGCTCATCCATGCGCCTAGCAGAAGTGTCCGATGATAGCTGAACCAGAGGGAGCATACTGCTTGCAGCATGCGTCCGCCATCCAGCGGCAAGATAGGAAGTAAATTAAATAAACCGATGAACGCGTTCGCTCGTACGAAGTCCTCCGTCCACTTATCATTCCACCATCCCATATGTTGAAAAAAGAGGGCAGCAGCGATCATGATGCCATTTTGCAGCGGACCCGCTATGGCTACAATCCATTCCTGCCATGCCGGAGCTAGCGATCCATCTTCCGTCTCCGCCACCCCCCCGAACGGGAGGAGCTTCACTTCCGTAATAGACCAGCCGAACATTCGGGCGGCGACCACATGTCCAAGCTCATGAACGAGCACAATTGCGAATAGCGTTAACAACTCGAATATATAACCGGTTAGAGCGGCCATGCCCAGCATGAGGACGAAAAGCGGGTGCAAACTGTAGACGGTGCCCCTCCATTTAATCAAACGAAATCACATCCGACGGATCGATGTACTGACCCTCTTTTTTGATAGAAAAATAAAGGGTATTCGGCTGCGTAGCTGAGGATGAGGATGAGAAATCTGCCAGCGAGCCGATTGCTTCTCCCGCCTCTACCCAATCGTTCATCTGAACCGAGCTCGAGCTAAGACCGCCATACACCGTCTCCAAGCCTTCCGCATGCTGGACGATAACGGTTGTCCCTTTTTCAGGATGATGTGTAATATCTATTACCCGGCCGGTCGTTGCGCTGTGCACCTCTGCCACTCCGCCTTCAGACGAGTCGGCTGCGATACGCACCCCCTTCAGACTCATGGCGAACGGCTGCACCACCTGGCCTTTCAACGGGGGAATGAGCGATATTCGGGCCTGTGCCGGTTTCGTCGCATCCACGCCTTGCGCGAACTGCGGAATGAACGATGGCGCGCCGGAGAATGTACGATTATACCACGCAGCAATCGGCTTCATATCCATTTCCTCTGTCAATGCCTGCACGATCCATGCTCGGGCAGGAGCATTCCACTCGGCGGGATATCGCATCACTCCATAGGCAGCTGCTAACAGCAGCACCGACAACATCAGTCTTATGCGGATAGAACGCCACAATCCTCCGCCTGGCTCCTGATCCCAGCCATAGCGATCATGCCATTGCCTGCGTGAGGATTTCCACAACCGTTCCGGATCGCCGGAATATGCCGGAATGGATTCCGTGTCATTCCACGTCACATCTCCTCTAGGATCCGCTGCAAGCGGAAATTCATCTTCGTATGGAATGATGTACTTATCGTCCGTAATATTCTGCGGTTCCATGACCACCATCTTGGCTTCCCGCGGATTCTCCTTGTTTATAATTTCTCGTATGCGCTCCTGCCTACGCCGACGAATGTCCTCTATCATGCTTGCCTCATCCCTTCATCACCGATTTCAACATACAGCCGTGTTGAACTTGTGTATATATCATATGTATGACAAGCCCCAATCGGTTATGAACAAGCTCTCCTTTAGAGGTTGTTCATAAAGTCCATTTTTGAACATGTTCGATTAGTACGCATGAGTCATTCTCCACAAAAAAAGGCTCCGCATCAGATCCTTCTTGAAGAAGGTCAAAATACGGAACCTTTGGCAGCCGGGCAATTAAGGCTCCAGCTGATATTTTTCCTGATAAATACGTATGCTCATGACAAGACCGATACAAACCATATTCAAGATGAGAGACGTGCCGCCGTAACTGATAAACGGCAACGTAATCCCGGTAATCGGCATAAGACCTATCATCATTCCGATATTCTCAAAGATTTGGAATACAAACATGGAGACGATCCCGATTATCATGTACGAACCCCTCAAGTCATAGCATTGGAAGGCGATAAGTATCATCCTGTATATTAACAAGAAGTAGAACAGAAGCAGCAGTGAGGAACCTTGAAACCCGAACTCCTCTCCAATGACAACAAATATAGCATCAGAATAGGTATACGGAATGAAGCTGCGCCGCTTCAATTCCCCCTGCATGTAACCGTCCCCGCTCAAGCCTCCGGAGCCGATGGCGATCATTGCGTAATTCGACTGGTGCTTGGCATCATTGGTCGCTTCTTCCGGATTAATCAACGTATCGATGCGCGTAAACCAATGCTCCTGCTTAATGACGTCTCTAAAAAAGCCTTGCAAATCGACTCGAAAAGTAGTAAAGGCAAAAAAGACGGCAGCGAACATAACGGCGGCCAGCAGGCTTGCCAGCAGAACATGGCGATATTTCATGCCGCCTATCCATAGCATCCCAATCAAGATCACGATGTAAATAATGGCGTTCCCCAAATCGGGTTGCTTGACAACAAGCAAAAACGGAACCAAGGTCACAGCGATAATAGGCAGCAAATCTTTGGTAAAGGTTAACGGATCGCCGTCTCTTCTGCCGATCAGCTGCGCCAGTGCAAAGATAAGTGTAATTTTGGCCAACTCTGCAGGTTGGAATGACATTCCCCCGGGAAGCTTATACCAGCCGATCGCTCCGTTCAGATTTTGCCCAAAATAGAATACGCCTACAAGCAAAACTATCGTAATACCCATCGAGATCGGCCAGCTCTTAAGCAGCCAGCGGTAATCGAATAAAGCGACAGCGAACATCAGCAAAAAGCCGATAATGAAATAAACGACCGTCTTCATTGCTGTTCCTTCAAAAGTCGGATCACCATGCGTCGCACTGAGAATTACAAGCGGGCTGAACACAGAAAAGGCAAGCAAAATTCCAACAATAACCCAATCGATTCTTTTAA
Source organism: Paenibacillus sp. OSY-SE (assembly GCF_000283315.1). Lineage (NCBI taxonomy): Bacteria > Bacillati > Bacillota > Bacilli > Caryophanales > Paenibacillaceae > Paenibacillus > Paenibacillus sp. OSY-SE. The sequence continues at coordinate 16,935 of NZ_ALKF01000189.1, forward strand.
ATTTGTTCAGCACTGCTCACTCATCCCATTCCCAAAAACTTCTTCATCCGGGTGAACACGCCCTTTTTCTGTTCAAGCGGCATAAGCGGCACCGTGTCTCCTAATATACGGCGAGCAATATTGCGGTAAGCCATTGCTGCGCGTGAATCCGGGTTCATTACCGTCGGCTCGCCTGCATTTGCAGCCTTTATTACCATTTCATCATCAGGAACGAGCCCCAACAAATCAATATTCAGCACCTGTAAAATATCGTCCAAATCAAGCATTTCACCGCTCTTCATCATATTGGCGCGAATGCGGTTCACCACTAACTTAGGCGATCCGATGCTTGCATTCTCGAGCAGTCCGATAATGCGATCCGCATCCCGTACGGCCGCATTTTCCGGTGTCGTAACGACGATGGCGTGATCCGCCCCGGCAATTGCGTTCTTGAAGCCCTGCTCAATGCCTGCCGGGCAGTCGATTATGATATATTCGAACTCTTTCTTCAGCTCTAATATAATGTCTTTGACTTGCTCCGGCGACACAGCAAGCTTATCTTTCGTTTGCGCCGCAGGCAGCATGTACAATTCGTCAAATCGCTTGTCCTTGACGAGCGCTTGATTCAATCGGCAACGACCGTCTGCCACATCGCAAATATCATAGATGATGCGATTCTCAAGCCCCATCACGACGTCCAGGTTACGAAGGCCGATATCCGTATCGACCATGCATACTTTTTTGCCGAGTAAAGCAAGCGCTGTACCCAAATTGGCCGACGTCGTCGTCTTGCCAACGCCGCCTTTACCCGAAGTGACGACGATTGCCTCTCCCATTCTTCTACACTCCTTTGAACAAATTGATGTCCTTGCGAACACGATGAAGCTGCGAGATTTTATCGATCTGCATGATGCCGTCATGCACGTAAGCAAACTCCATATGCGCTTGTGTGACACCCCATTCATCCGGAGGACGGCTGATGACATCCGCAATGCGGAGCTGTGTCGGAGCGAACAATGACGCTGCAATGACGGCGGACGAATCACCGTCCACCCCTGCATGCGCTGTGCCTCGAAGAGCGCCGAGCACGAAAATATCTCCACTGCTTATAATCATTCCGCCCGGATTGACATCGCCTAGAAATAATAAATGCTCGTCATGGCATAATATTTGTCCGGAGCGTATAATTCCAGTCATCGTATGAACGTGGTATCCTTTCGTTTCTGTCTTCGAGTCGGCATCGGATTCCAACGATCGAATGAGCAAATTCCCCCGTTGTCTTAAAATTTCCAGCACTTCTGCCTTCTGCTCGTCCGTGACGGAACGGGCCCCTAACTTGACATCGACATACACAATCGGTCCGTCGAAAAAATTCGGTGTATGGTCAAGCTTGTCACGCAATTCACGCAACAAGTCCGTAAATTCACACTCATCGTCAAGCAGGAACACAAGGCCGTCCTTCATGCCTTTAATGGTTACCAATGGCTTGGCCGTCATGAATGTTCCCTCCCCAAGGTTATCTTTTTCGTGACGGAAGAGGAAAGTTCCTGCATGAAAGTAACGAAACATTTAAAAATGGCATTAGCCGCCTGGAAATAAAGTTTCCAAGACGGCTGTTAGCCTTGTTCATCTTCGGCAGATGCCTTTCCCGACAGACGGTCAAACCATGTCCGCATCGGAACATAAATCGCTAACGCGAACAATAGCTGCACGAACAAGCTCGGTATCATAAAATCAAACAAAGCATACTCGTACGTCATGCGATTGATGCCGAACAACGAATAAACAGCGAACAGAATCGTCTGGTTCGCAAAGCTTCCAAATACCGCAATCGCCATCATCGAAAATAAAGTGGCGTTGCGCGACGTGAATAGAAGTCCGACCAAATATCCTAATAACCCCATGCTAAAAGCATGCGGACCGATCATATGACCGTAATATACGATATCTTGCAGAAACCCGAATCCCAATCCCATCAGCAGTGAGGTGTGCCGGTGCTGATATACAGCGTGGTAAAGTATGACCATGAACACGAACTGCGGGACGATGCGCCCTTGCCACGCATCCGGGATCAATACGGGCAGCACCGTTCCCTCCAGCAGGAAGAGAATGAACATGAATCCGATCATCCAATTACGGTTCATCACTTGGCCTCTTTTCCCGTCTCGTTCGCATCCGGCGTAATGACGATGAACAGTTCGCGCCAATCGCGGTATGTCGCCGCCGGCTGCACCGTCGCCGTGCGAGTAAGACCGAATTCCCCGACATTGATGGAAATGACCGTCCCGAGAATAAGCCCCTTCGGAAAGATGCCGCCTTCTCCTGACGAGACAACCGTATCCCCTTCGGCGATTTCGTCATCCTCTTCGATGCGTGTCATAGAAAAAGTGCCGCTGCTGTGATCGTATGATTCAATCATGCCAAATGATTTTTTCTCTTTGCCCATAATCGTCGCCGAAATGGGCCGGGAGCTCGGATCCTTGTCATCCAGATTGGTCAGCAACTGTACAGTCGAAGAGAATTCGTACACGCGGCTAATCATGCCGACGACCCCTTCCACCGAGATGACGGGCATCCCTTGACGAACGCCGTTCTTGGAACCAAGATTGACATTGATCGTCTGGTTGAACGGATCAGCCACGTTAATGGACGTCACCTGAGCAATCCGGTATTCATAAGGAAGATTCAGTTTCTTCTGCCGTTCGGTGAACTTCAAGGCATCCATCAGCGATTCATTCTGCGCTTGAATGGCATTATAGTGAGCTTTATCACGCGTGTATTGAGCAACAGCGATCTTGAGGCGCTCGTTCTCTTCATGCACATCTTTTAGATTGGACACATCTTTAATAAATCCAGAAACGTAGGATGCAGGCTTATAAAAAATCTGCTGCACGAACGTGACGGTATCATGCACAAATTTCTCCGGCCATGACAAGTTCAAGCGTCCGCCAAGAGTGAAGCCCATCAGCGCAATAAATAATATAAGTCCGAACAACATAATAAATAATCGCTTGTTCCCCAACAGCTTAAACAGTGTCAACACCTTCTCATCGTAAAGCGATACTTGTTCCCCCACAAATCAGAGCCCGCGCCGTTAGAACGAACCGACGCGGGAATCCGTAACGCCATTAAGACGCTCTATTATCGTCTGGAACGAAGAGCAGAGCTGCTGCGTCCCTTAAATAAATGAATATTGTCCAACGCGCGGCCTGTACCGATTGCAACGCAATCGAGCGGATTCTCTGCCACGATGACTGGCATTCCCGTCTCGCGTGCAAGCAGTTTGTCCAGATTGCGCAGCAAAGCGCCCCCGCCCGTCAGTACGATACCCCGGTCCATAATGTCTGCCGCAAGCTCCGGTGGACATTTTTCCAACGTCACTTTCACAGCCTCTAAGATGGAGTTTACGGTATCCATCAACGCTTCCGTAATTTCTTGGGAAGAAATCGCAAGCGTCTTCGGAAGACCCGTCAAAAGGTCACGGCCGCGAATCTCCATCTTCTCCACTTCATCCAGCTTCATTGCCGAGCCGACATCCATCTTCAGCTGTTCCGCTGTACGCTCACCAATCATCAGATTGTATTGGCGCTTGATGTACTGAGTGATAGACTCATCCATCTCATCGCCCGCTACGCGGACGGAACGGCACGTTACAATGCCTCCGAGCGAGATGACAGCCACTTCTGTCGTACCGCCGCCAATATCGACGACCATACTGCCTGTCGGCTCCCATACGGGCAGGTCCGCGCCGATCGCAGCCGCGAACGGCTCTTCTATCGTATAGGCTTCGCGGGCACCCGCTTGCTTCGTCGCATCCTCGACTGCACGCTGCTCGACCGCTGTAATGCCGGAAGGCACGCATACCATCACGTTCGGATGGCGCGGGAACAACGAACGCTGCTTCTGCGCTTGTCGAATGAAGTATTTAATCATCGTCGCGGTCGTATCGAAATCTGCGATGACACCATCCTTCATTGGACGGATGGCACGGATGTTGCCCGGCGTACGGCCAATCATCTTCTTCGCAGCTTCACCCACTGCTTCAATCGTCTTCGTATCTGTGCGAATGGCAACGACCGACGGCTCGCGCACGACAATGCCTTTTCCGCGAATATAAACTAATGTATTTGCAGTTCCCAAATCGATTCCTAAGTCTTTTGTAAAGCCACCTAACATGATGTCAATCTCCTTTTTATAACCTTCAATCTCAATCATTATATTACATGAGCCCGCGTTCCTTCAAACTCACATATTGGTTATCTCCGATAACCAGATGGTCAAGCACTTCGATTCCGACAATTTCCCCTGCTTCCATTAACCGTCTTGTCAGAGCCACATCTTCCGGGCTCGGTGTCGGATCGCCGCTTGGATGGTTGTGAACACAGATGATGGATGCAGTTCCGTGCTTCATTGCTGCGCGGAATACTTCGCGTGGGTGGACAAGAGAAGCATCCAAAATGCCTATCGTAATCGTCTCTTGTGCCATAATGCGATTTTTCGTATTCAAAAAGAGGCAAACGAAGTGTTCCTTCTGGTAGTAACGCATCGATTCCATTAACAAATCTGCCGCATCCTGCGGACGTCGAATCGTGACGGCATCTTCTTGGCGCGCACGCGCCATACGCCGTCCTAGCTCTAAGCCTGCTTTCAGCTGAATCGCTTTCGCAAGACCGATTCCGCGGATATTCGTCAGCTCGGTAATCGACAAATCCTGCAGATGCCGCAAATGTCCCACCCGATTCAAGATGCGCTGCGCCAGCATGATCGCGGATTCATCCCGCGTTCCTGTACGCAGCAGAATGGCTAACAATTCAGAATGGCTTAACGCTTCCGCCCCATGCTGCATCATGCGCTCTCTCGGACGTTCATCGTGGGGAAGGTCGCGAAGAAGTGGACTTTTTGCCAATTCACAACCTCCTTAAATAATAAGGAAAATACGGCGTCTGTCAAAACGTTTGATTGCCTTTCCGATTACGGGATGATAATGTCAAACATCTTAAGCATATCCGTCAATAGCGATAACGGCAAGCCTACCACATTGAAGTAGCAACCTTCAATTCCAGTGACTAAGGTAGCGCCTATGCCTTGAATCGCATAGGATCCCGCTTTGTCCATCGGCTCTCCCGTTGCGATATAACGACGGATCTGTTCTTGTGTCCATTCGGTCATATGAACGGTCGTGACCCTATGGGACACTTCTTGGCGACCGTCAGCAGCACGGACGAGGGCAACGCCAGTATACACTTCATGCGATCGCCCTTGCAGTGAGGTTAACATTCGTTCCGCATCCGCTTCATCATGAGGTTTGCCTAATACCTCGCCATCAAGCACCACGATCGTGTCGGAGCCGATGACGATGCCGTCTTCACCGGACACGTGCCGCTCCTGAGCTACCGCTTGCGCCTTACGCAGCGCGAGCGCCTCCACAATTCGGGAGGGATCCCAGTCGGCAGGTACAGTCTCATCTGCATCGCTTGGCTGTACCACATGGGGCAATCCTAATGATGTGATAAGTTCTTGCCTCCGCGGTGAAGAAGACGCCAAGACGATAAGAGAGCGGTCGGATTGTTGAAAGTGCGTATTCAATGTTCTAAATCGCTCCTCGCCATTTTTTGACACCTTTTTCTATTATACGCGGAATTTTCTTTTGAAACAAACGATTCCTTTCATGATACCGCCAATCAACAGAAGGGAATTTGTGGAAAAATATAAAACTGTTATCCATATTGGTTAGACGTCAGTCCTATGCCTAAAGTTACGGAGGGAAATTATGAAACTTCTTGAAGGCGAATATCTAGATAAAGTGCTTGCAGTCCTTTCCAAATGGCAGGTCGTCTTTTACAATTGAGAAGGGAACCTCATAGCAGCAGCACGTCTAGTGGGCAATGAGTTCAAATTGAACGATTCAGGAGGTAACGAAGATGCAGTATCGGAGATTAGGCAAGAGCGGTGTGAAGGTGAGTGAAATCAGCTTGGGCAGTTGGCTTACATACGGCGGTTATGTTGAACGAGAAAATGCCGTGCAAGCGATACGGACCGCCTACGACTTAGGCATTAACTTCTTCGACACGGCCAACGTATACGAAAGAGGAGAAGCAGAGAAAGTGGTCGGCGAAACGCTTAAATCCTACCCTCGCGAGTCGTACGTCTTGGCAACTAAAGTGTTCGGTGAAATGGGAGATGGTCCGAATGATCGCGGTCTGTCCCGCAAGCATATCATCGAGCAGTGTAATGCCAGTTTGCAACGATTAGGCCATGATTATATCGATCTTTATTACTGTCATCGCTTTGATGCACAGGTGCGCATGGAAGAAACGCTGCGCGCCTTGGACGATCTCATCCGTCAAGGGAAAGTGCTCTATGTTGGCGTAAGCATGTGGACAGCTTCCCAAATGGCGGATGCCCTTGCGATCGCAGATCGTTATTTGCTGGATCGCATCGTGGTCAACCAACCGGTGTATAATATGTTCCAGCGACAGATTGAGCAAGAGGTCAGTCCTTACGGTGAACAACACGGTATCGGCCAGGTCGTATACTCTCCGCTCGCGCAGGGACTGCTTACAGGAAAGTACAGTTCGGCAACGGACTTCCCGGCAGAGAGCCGCGCGGCGAAGCTCGAGTGGGTGCGCAAAGGCATTACGGAAGAGCGCATCGAACAAGTGAAGCAGTTAACCGGCATCGCGCAGGAGCTTGAGCTATCGGTTGGACAGTTAGCTATTGCATGGATTCTGCGGCAATCCAACGTCTCTAGTGCGCTTGTCGGCGCAAGTCGCCCGGAACAAATCGAGCAAAATGCCAAAGCTTCCGGCGTACAGCTGACCGATGAAGTGGTGGCACGTATCGAGTCCGTGCTGAACGCGGACGCATAAGCATCTACAGATTACAAACACCCCCTCATACAAGCCTTTCGTTATAGGAATGCCTTGCAGAGGGGGCGTTTGATCAACGCAGCATCTACTTGATAACAACGTCGTTGAACTATGGCATTAGTTTGTGACATTTCGAGTCTTTCCCCGTTACAGACGAATACTTTCGCTTTGGCTATCCCGTTTCAGATCTGCTGCATCCCATTTCCAGTTCGTCACTTACTCCTACCACAAAAGAATTTTTGCGGCTAAAACTTTGCAACTCTGCATTCCTCCCATGCATCCTATCTTTCTATCGAAAACCGAAGAGCCGCAGGCTCCTCTCGCAACCGCAATGTTACGCCTTCATCGTGTCGAGCCAGTTGCTCTCCGCCGTACGATAAATCATGACCGCCTCCTGAACGCTCCACAAATGCGAAGCAGCAGGCTGCTTATTGTATTCATTTACCGCGCTTATCGCTGTATTCATCGCCTGTACGAGCTGCGTCCAAGCCTTGAGGGACTGCTCGGGCTGTCCCTTCTGCATCCCGTTCATCTGCTGCGTCCATTTTAAATGCTCCTGCCGCAGCTGCTCAGTTGCATCACCATCGAACCCTTTGACCTCACTCTTCTCCAAGTAAGCGATAGATTGGGACATCAGCCAGTCGTTCACCTTATCGCTCTGGGCAATGAACTGCTCCACAGTAGCCGCACCGCCTTGAAAAGCCAGCTTCGCCAATGCGGGACGCGTCATTTCACGGACATATAAATCGACCTGATTGTTCTTCATCAGCTGGCTCAATCCCATGGCATCCTCTTTCGCCTGGGCAATGGCTGCATAGACGCGATGCTGACTCGATTGCTCCTCCATGGCTGCAAGCCCGAGTTCACGCAGCTCCGAAGCTGCCTTCTTCGCGCCTTCTGGCTGATCGAACACGCCATACTGCAGCATGTAGAACACTTTTTCCGGAATATTTACTTCGGTTACATATACTCCGCCTGCCGTTGTCGCTGCATGTTGTGCAGCACCCTGGTCAGCTGCAGGCTGATTCGCAGCGGCGACCGTATTTTTCTTCCCTTCACCGCCATCCGCAGACGTAGATCCGGCCTTTACCGCAGCGCCTTGCGTGCTTGTCCCGTTCGATAGCGTTGGAATGGATGCTTCTGGATTAGGCATCGTCACTTCGCCTTTGAACAAAGAGAGAGCCAGAAATCCGAACACTGCTCCGGTCGCCACTGCCCCTGCGACAGAAGCGATCACTTTCCACAAGGAAGGTCTTCTCGTGCGCGTATGCACGCCCTGCCACAGCAGTTCTCCCTGATCGCTCAGCGATTCTCCAGCAGGATCCGCTACAGACGAGCTGAAGGAGTAGGACAGCGGCTTATGATCCGCCTCTCGTATCCACCGTTCAATTTGGTCGGTCTCTGAAATATTCCCGACTTGTGCTGCAATGCCATCATGCGAACATTCTTGTTCCGTATCTTCCGCTCGCAGAGATTCACGCGGCTCCGCCATCGTATTATCGTTAACCAGCGCCGCTTCGACAGAACGGTCAATGTATCGTGTAAAAGGGCTGTCGCTCTCTTCAACCGACTCCGTAGGCTGTATGAGCCCATCGCCTGGTTCAGACTTCGGAAACCGAAACGTCATTTTTGGATTTATTCCGCTCATCTCTCGCACACCTCACCTTGTCCTCTTCGTTACTATCAGTTATATGATAGATTGCAAGACGATAGAACAAGTCCCCGAGTGATTTTTCGCAACACATGCGAATGGCTTCATGCAGATGTCGTATCCGAATCTCGCAACTCATCAGATTGTTGATAGAACGTGGTAAAGAAGGAGACGACATGCGTATCAACAACAATATGAGTGCGCGTGAAGTGCGGCGATTCGTCGAACGGAACATAGGCCGGAGGGTTGATGTAGACTTAATCGGAGGCGCGAATCTGGAAGGAGTCATTTTGTCGGCAGGCGTGACAACATTCCCCTTGCACATTCGCCGCAGGGGACGTAACATCGTGCGCCGGATAGCTTATACCAGCGTCAGAGAAATCAACCTGGACAGAGACTAACCGTTCAGGATATACCGTAATGGCTTCGTCGTCTTGTCAAAAAACGCTCCGTTGGCCCAGAATGAAAGGGACAAGCAAACAGGTGACAGTTCCTGCTCTAGCATATTTACAAAAAGACCACTCCGGCTTATTTGCGGAATGGTCTCTTTGCTGTTCTATGTCAGCTTACGCATGTTCTTTCAGTGCCTTCGTCAACCCATATGCCGTCTTCCAGATGTCGCCCGCACCCATCGTAATGACGATGTCTCCCGGCCGCACAAGTGATTTGAGGCGCTCCAGCGCGTCATCCTTGCTCGCGAAGTATTGTGCGTTCTTGTTGCTGTTCTCGCGAATGCACTCGACCAACTTCGAGGAATGCACACCTTCTATCGGCATTTCACCGGCTGGAGAGTAGATATCGGTAAGAATCAACTCATCGGCATTACGAAACGCACGGCTAAATTGGTCAAACAAAAAGTACGTGCGCGAATATCGCTGTGGCTGAAATACAGCAATGATCCGCCGCTTGGTGGCTCTAGCAGCTACCAAGGTCGCTTCAATCTCTGTCGGATGGTGTGCATAATCATCGACGATAAGCACATCCTGCACTTCGCCAATGACTTGAAAACGGCGCTTGGCTCCGATAAAATCGCGAATGGCCTCTGCCGCCTCGGCAAACGGCACGCCAGCCTGCATGCAGACGATAAGCGTAGCCATCGCGTTCAACACATTGTGTTTCCCCGGAATGGACAAACGAACCGTGCCAAGCGGCTTATCTTGATGCTTCATCGTAAAGGCCATGCCGCGATCTTCGGCTGTAATATCTGCTGCAACGTAATCGGCAGGCGCTTCAATACCATACGTCACCACACCATCACCTAGTTGCGGCACCATGCCGCTTACGATAGGATCATCCGCGCAGAGCACGGCGTATCCGTTCTGATTACGCTGTGACAGAAACTGCACGTAAGCTGCTTTCAAGCGTTCAAAGTTCCCGTCGTAGTTTTCCAAGTGATCGGCTTCAATGTTCGTCACTACGGCGATGTACGGGTGATACGCTAGGAAGGAACCATCGCTCTCATCCGCTTCTGCCACGACGAACTCGCCGCTGCCCGCTTGCGCATTCGTACCCAGGTTCGTTACTTCCCCGCCGATAATATAGGTTGGGTTCACACCGCAGCGTTCTAGCACAAATGCGATCATTGAAGAGGTTGTCGTCTTCCCGTGTGCACCGGCAACTGCGATCCCCTTCTTCGCATTAAGCAGACGCGCCAGCATCTGCGAACGATGCAGCACGGGGACACCGCGTTCCTCAGCAGCAACCCGTTCAACGTTCTCTTTGGGACAAGCTGTAGAATATACGACGATGTCGGCATCCTGCACATACGCCGGATCGTGTCCGATATGTACCGTCGCGCCTTTCGCTCTCAATTTCTCCGTCAAATCCTGTTCGGCCACATCGGACCCCGTGACGGTGTACCCCATTTCCAGCATGACACGAGCGATGGCGCTCATTCCATAGCCCCCGATGCCGATAAAATGAATATGTTCCGTCGTCTTCAACACGAACTCACCAACCTTTTTCAGATTCGGTCCGATGCAGGACGTACGAGCGGACGTCCGCAATCAGATATAATGTGCCAGTGACTACCGCCAAATCGCCCGGTTCAGTCATCGCCTTGAGCCGCTCCAAGGACTCGCGCCAATTCGGCTCTACGATAATCTGTGGTCGGCGCGAGGCTGTTTCCAGCAATTGTTCTGCAATATGACTCAAGCTCTCCGCACTCATCTTCTTGCGGAAATCAGGTTCGGTAAAAATAATGGTATCCGCTAAAGGTAGTATATGACGCAGAACATCCTGATGATGCTTTGTTGACAGCATCCCCATCATGAAATGCAAACGCTCATAACGGTACGTGTCCCGCAATGCTTGTGCCAGCGTCTCTGCTCCTTCCGGATTGTGCGCCCCATCGAGCAGCATGCGCGGCTTCTCGCTTACTATTTCAAGCCGACCTGGCCATGCCGCACGGCGCATACCGGCACGCGTCTCCTCATCATCAAGCATGAAAGCCATATATTGCCGCAACACTTCCAACGCCATCAAAGCAGCGGCAGCGTTCTTCAACTGATGCGCCCCGTTTAACGTCAAGGTCATTTGCTCCATGCTGCGGAACGGCCCAGAGAACGTGAAGATTTGTTCATTTTCAACCGCATGCAGCAGTTCGACTGTGAATTGCTCGTTCATCGCGTACAATGTCGACTTCTGATCACCTGCCGTCTTGCGGATAATTTCGAGCGCCTCAGGCTGATCAACCGTAGTGACGATAGGCACGCCCGGCTTAATGATACCTGCTTTTTCCGCCGCAATCTGCTCGATGGAATCGCCTAAGATGTCCATATGATCGTGACCGATATTCGTGATGATGGACACGATAGGCGTTACAATGTTCGTGACATCGAGTCTACCGCCTAGGCCGGTCTCCCATACGACGACATCTGGATAAGCCACGTTCGCATAATACAAAATGGCCAGTGCGGTAGACACTTCAAACATCGTCGGCGAACCGAGCGAAGTATTCGCAATGTCATCGACAAGCGGTCTAAGCTCATTCGCGAGGCGCAGCAGCGTCTCTTCCGGTATATCCTCATTGTTATATTTAAAACGGTTCGTAAATTTCTCAATATAAGGCGAAGTAAACGTACCAACATCATATCCGTTCGCAAGCAGTGCGCTCGTCAGCAAAGCACAAGTCGAGCCCTTGCCGTTCGTACCTGCGACGTGGATAAATTTCAAGCGCCGGTGAGGAGAGCCCAGCTTGTCCATTAGCGCTTCAATGCGTTCCAGACCGGGACGTATGCCAAAAGGAATCAATGAATTAATCCAATCAATCGCTTCTTCTACACGTGTAAAGGGAACCTCGGTTATATCCGTTTTGTTCGGATCGTTTATTTCCGACATGGCTACTCATCCTTTGTATGATGTCATCAAACGACCGAACCGTCATGAGAACAGCATCTCATCCGGTTCGGCCGCATATCCACATAAATTGACTAGGCTTCTTTCAGTTCGGCAATGCGGGCGATTACCTTATCGCGCTTCTCGCTGTAATCACGCTGCTTCGCACGTTCTTCTTCGACGACCTTCTCAGGCGCTTTCGCCATAAAGCCCTCGTTAGACAGCTTTTTGTCAACGCGCTCTACTTCTTTGGTCAGATGCTCCACTTCTTTTTCCAAGCGGGCGATTTCCTGACCGATGTCGATAAGACCTGCAAGCGGCAGAAACAGTTCAGCACCGGTTACAACGGCGGACATCGCCTTGTTCGGAGCAGATACCTGCTGGCTCACTTCCAGCTTAGACGTACCGCAGAATCGTTCTACATATTCTAGATTATTCGTAACATTCGTCTCGGTTCCTGCATCTGTCGGCTTCACGAGCAGCTCGATTTTCTTGCTCATCGGCACGTTCACTTCAGCGCGAATATTGCGTACCGCACGAATCATATCCATAAGAAGCGTCATCTCGCGCACCGCATCCGGCGCCTCGAACTGAGCATCGTATGTCGGCCAAGCGGCCAGCGTAATCGTCTCGCCGTCATGCGGCAGATGCTGCCATATTTCTTCCGAAATAAATGGCATGAACGGGTGAATCATGCGCAGCGTGCGGTCCAGCACATATGCCAAGACGGATTGCGTCTTCTTCTTAGCCGCTTCATCAGTGCCATATAGACTGATTTTGGAAAATTCAATATACCAATCGCACAGGTCGTCCCAAATGAAGTTATACAGCACGCGTCCGGTTTCGCCGAACTCATACGCGTCCATTAGGCGGGTAATATCGCGCGCCGTTTCATTCAAGCGGTGCAATATCCAGCGATCCGCCGTTCCGAGCTTGCCGGAAATATCGATCTCCTCATAGTTGAAGCCTTCGAGGTTCATGAGGGCAAAGCGCGAAGCATTCCAAATCTTGTTCGCAAAGTTGCGCGCTTGCTCTACCCGCTCCCAACGGAAGCGCAAATCTTGTCCTGGCGTTCCGCTCGTTGAAATCATAAAGCGCATAGCGTCTGCGCCGTATTTCTCAACGACTTCCAGCGGGTCTACTCCGTTGCCGAGCGATTTAGACATTTTGCGGCCTTCCGAATCGCGTACCAGGCCGTGCATCAGCACATCTTTGAACGGAATATTGTCGGTAAACTCAAGTGCCGTAAAGATCATGCGCGCAACCCAGAAGTATATGATATCATAACCTGTTACGAGCACGCTTGTCGGATAGTACCGCTGCAGGTCATCCGTCTGTTCCGGCCAGCCTAGTGTGGAGAACGGCCACAGTGCGGAGCTGAACCATGTATCCAGCACGTCTTCATCCTGCTTCAAATTTGCGCTTCCGCAAGAAGAGCACGCCGTCGCGTCTTCACTGGCAACATGGACATGGCCGCAGTCTTCGCAGTACCAAGCCGGAATGCGATGACCCCACCAGAGCTGGCGGGAGATGCACCAGTCGCGTACGTTCTCGATCCAATTTAAATATATTTTTTCAAAGCGATCAGGTACGAAGTGAACGCCTTTTCCTGTCTTCTGCGCTTCAATCGCGCGTTCTGCGAGCGGCTTCATCTTGACGAACCACTGTGTCGATAAGTACGGCTCGACGACGGCACCGCTGCGTTCGCTGTGACCAACCTGATGCACGTGATCCTCAATCTGAATGAGCACGCCTTGCTCCTGCAAATCTTTCACAATTTGCTTGCGGCAGTCCGCACGGTCCAAACCTTGATATTGCGCAGCATGTTCGTTCATCTTGCCAGACTCATCCATCACCGTAATTTGCGGCAACTGGTGGCGCAGCCCGACTTCGAAGTCATTCGGATCATGAGCCGGCGTAATCTTAACGGCCCCGCTTCCGAATTCTTTTTCAACATATTCGTCAGCAATGACCGGAATTTCTCGACCGACGATCGGAAGCACCAGCATCTTGCCGATCATATGCTTGTAGCGCTCGTCTTCTGGATGAACCGCCACCGCTGTATCGCCTAACATCGTCTCTGGACGGGTTGTGGCCACCGTAATGGAGCCGCTGCCGTCTTGCAGAGGGTATTGCAAATGATAAAGATGGCCTTGCACCTCTTTATACTCAACCTCAATGTCGGACAGCGCCGTACGGGCAGCCGGGTCCCAGTTAATAATGTATTTTCCACGGTAAATTAAACCTTGCTCATACAGCTTCACGAATACACGGCGAACAGCTTTGGACAGCCCTTCATCGAGCGTGAACCGCTCACGTGAATAGTCTAGAGAAAGGCCCATCTTCGCCCATTGCCCGCGAATCGTATTCGCATAATGCTCTTTCCAGTCCCACACCTGCTCCAAAAACTTCTCCCGTCCCAAATCATAGCGGGAAACGCCTTCTTCACGCAGCTTCTGCTCCACCTTCGTCTGCGTCGCAATGCCCGCATGGTCAGATCCGGGCAGCCACAGCGCATCGAATCCTTGCATCCGCTTCGAGCGGATTATAATATCTTGCAGCGTAAAGTCAAGCGCGTGACCGATATGAAGCATCCCGGTAACGTTCGGTGGCGGAATGACGATGGTGAATGGCTGTGCGTCTTTTTTATTGCCCGCTTTGAAATATCCGCCCTTCAACCAATATTCATACCACTTTTGTTCCGCTGCCTTCGGGTCGTACGTTGTCGGCATGGACATTTGTTCATGATTTTCTGACAATGGAATCCCTCCGTTTATCATCGTGCACGTCATATAGACAATGTGCTCCTTGCACAAGCAGAAACGACTGTCCGTCCGTTCTACAAGGACAATTCGCTTCAATGCGGCAAAATAAAAAACCTTACGCCTCAAAGGACGAAAGGTTTAGCTTCCGTGGTACCACCTTTATTCCGCCATTCAAATAAAGGGCATGTATGGCCCAATCAGCTGTGGCGGCTCTTGAACTGCAAGGTAACGGTTGCGACCGTCCCATCCTAGCGCAGCTGCGGAACATGATGAACGTAATGCTCATACACTACCGTGATGCGTTCAAACGGGCGACTCCCAGATGACTTCAGCGCGGGACTTCCTGCAGGCGTTGCACCTCATCGCTCTGCTCTCTGTAAGGGCCTTGACGCTTACTCCTCCTGATCAATGTCTTTGCTTCACATGTATCCATCGTTTACTGAAACATAAAAGGTTGAAACGTTTACGATATATTTTACCTTCGCGCCTTGCATGAGTCAATAGACGAGTTCCAATTCCTTATAGAGGTTGAAGAAAAAGAATAAAAGGCCTTCTTTTCTAACATCCGCTTATAGATTAGTCATATCCCGAATTTCCATTTTCATAACATGTACTATGGGGGGTGGTCCATGCATGGAACGTTGGTGGGTGCGTATTCGTTATTCGGTGAAAGGTGTCATTTTCCCTCTCATCTGCTTGCAATTCGTTCGAACCTTGCTTCTGCCAAGCGGACTCGATGTATTTTTGCTATTTGCGTTATTTCTGATTTACCTCGGCTTTTTGTTAGACGTATATTAATTCATGCATCACAGCAATAGACCCGTCCGCTGGAAAGCCGGACGGGTCTATTGTTGATGAGCAGTTTTTCATTCCTCAGGTCGATATCGAATTATGATGAAATCGGGATATACAAGACCTGGCCTTCTGTTACACTAGGCTCGGCAAGCCGATTATACAGTGCAATTTCACGTGAGTTCATACGGTACCGGTCCGCGATTGTCTCGAGTGTATCCTCCCGCTGTACAATGCATAATCGTACCTTTTTGAATGCAGACTCATGATTGACTCGCTGCAAAAAGAGCGACTGCCACTTCATGTCGTCCCCTGTCGTGTCCTTCTGCGCCTCTACCAAAGCGGCTTCTTCCTCTGCCGCCACTCGTGCTTCCCGCTCCTTCTCCTTCGTCTGATAGCTCGATTGCAGCAGGGAACTGAAGCCGAGCTGCTGAGCCGCTTCCGGATCCACAGGCTTCGCGCTGCCGATCGCAACCTTCATCGCCTGCTTCGGCTCAACCGTTGCAGGAACGGATTCTTCTTCAACGACGACAGCGTCGACCTGTTCCACCAGTTGCTCGCGGCCTGCATCTTCGTCCTGATTCGCTTCCGCATGATGCGATTCGGCAGGATTTGCTTCCGCATGATGCGATTTGGCTTCTGTCGCAGGAGGTGAATTCGCACCGGAACCGGTAGTTGCTGCCGGTTCGCGCTGCTCTGGCACTGGTGCTCCCGCAACCGTTTCCGCCTTCGCCTCGTCCGAGAGGCTGCCCGCCATTGAAGCATCAAACGCGACATCACTATCCGCTGCTTCATCCTCCGCTTGCCTCATCTGCAGCGCATCCGTGAACGTCTCCGCAGCCGGTTCCTTCTCACCCTGTGCAGTAGAGGACTCCGCGTTAACGGTTGCATTCGCCCAAGGGGATTGGCTCCACGTCCATGACATGGGCTCTTGCTCCACATTTTCGGTTCGTGGTGTCGTGGCAGGTTCATCATCAGCTTCCGGCGGCAACGGATCGGACTCCCCTTCCTCCGCATTTTGTTGAACGGAAGCTTGCCATACTTCACTCTGTCGTTCATTCTCCGCGGAAAAGGAAGATATCTCAGCCTTTTCCTCCGTGGCAGGTGATGTCTGAATAGGCTGGCCGTAATCCCGCAGCCACGAAGGTTCTTCCTCTTCCCGCTCGCCATCCGTCTGATGCACGACCGTGAATTGCTCAGGCTCCCATGCCGGCGGTTCGGCGGACTCCATTGCAATCCCGTTTAAAGATAAAATGCCTGTAATGTTCAACGTTCGAGTCGAGATCAAATCGACATCAAAATGTTCAATGTCTACTGAAATGTCATCCAAGCTTCGTATACGGTTCAGTGGAAGGGTAATCTCAACAGGAATCCAATGCTCCAGTGTCTGACTCGTCTCATCTCCTGACGTTCCTACATACGCACCTGCCAATAGCAAGCTGCCACGCACCGTCACTTGGTCTCCGGCTGGAATGACTTGAATATGCGGTGTCAATTCAACCTCTTCCAATTGGTCAATGCCGACGACATCGTCGGACAAATGTACGCGTTCATAAATATCAAATCTTAAACCATAAGATTCATCATACACAGACTGCTCCTCCTCCCGCAGTTCATCTGTCATCCGCCCTTGTTCCCAGCCCTTATACGGTACAATGTGCATATCTCGCTGGCTGTTGCAAAGTCAGACTCGGTTCACTACTTCATCTATATGGGAGTAAAGAGAGGAGCATGACTATATTTTTTGCCGCAAGCGACTCATATCTTCAGGCCAAGGCGCATCCACTTGCACCCATTCTCCCGAGAGCGGGTGCAAGAATCGGAGACTTTCTCCGTGTAGGGCTTGTCGCGGGAATCCGCTGTCATCTCCGCCATATAACGTGTCTCCCAGCAGCGGATGCCCTTTATAGCTCATATGAACACGAATTTGATGCGTTCTCCCTGTTTCTAGGGAAAGACGTACCAGCGACAGCTGCGGACCTGATTCCACAACCTCATAATGAGTGATGGCATGATCTCCGCTCGGGCTTACCCGCCTTCTTGACGGGTGGTGTCGATCCTTGCCGATAGGCGCATCAATCACACCACGCTTGGGATTGGGCTGTCCTTGGACAATTGCAGCATAATGGCGCTGAATTTCTTTTCTGCGCATCGCTTCATCCAGCACGGCGTGCGTAAAGGCTTGCTTCGCATACAACACCGATCCTGACGTATCGACATCCAAGCGGTGAATATGCCGAACCCGCACCTCTTGGCCTGTCCAAGCATAATGGCAAGCGACAGCATGAGCCAAGCTGTTCTTCTGTCTGTCCTGCTCGGGAGTCGTTGCATGTACGGGCATTCCGGCCGGTTTGAACGCGACCAGACACGCATCGTCCTCATACAATACGTCTGCCGGCGCATCGGCTGCTTCTAACGAATCGGTATCCGGTGTAAATATTTTAAGCCGGAGACGATCGCCCGCCGCACGTATTTCCTCCCGCTGCAGCATCAATCTTAACATCTTCTGAGGCATGCGGAGTGTGTCTGTAAGCCACGCGCTCATAGCTTGCTCCGATTCAATCACACTGCGCCCCGGCGTAAACTCCACCCACTCGCCCTGCCGTCTCCAATGTCGGTGCACGCTTCATTCCTCCTTATCACCATATCGGCACAAATCCTGCTTCTTTCCTCTTAAGTCACTATGTCGGCATAGGTACACTGCTTCTTCCTCTTCAAGTAACATGTCAGCATAGGTACACTGCTTCTTCCTCTTCAAGTAACTATGTCAGCACAAGGCCTGCATACTCGATAAGAGCCCCTTGTAGGTTCGCGTTGCATTGGAAAAGATCCAGCGGAATTGCCGGTTTCAGCAAAAATTCGCCGTTCTATTGGAAATTGTCCAATCAAATCCAGCACATGTCTGGTCCACAGCCGTTAAAGGGTCGAATCCATTGGACGTTTTCCAACCAAACATCTCGCATCGCCCCTAACCTCCCCAAACCATTGTATAGAATCCAATGGAATGAACAGGTACATTGGCTTTAATTCTTCTGCATAGATCCTTATGTATGGATTCCTACATGAGGCTTCTCTTGTATGGATTCTTCACGCAGCTTCATCATTCCCGTTGCCTGCAATGGAAAGCCCGGCCGCCGCATATCATCTATGCAGCCCGCCGGGCCAGTCGCCGCCTCACAAACAGATGCGCGTGATTTCCGTTGCTTCTTATCAGTTGCTTTTTAGTAATTGCTTGTTACAGCTTTTTCAACGCTTCATAGTGTGCCTGAATCGTAAATTCCAAATCCTCATCTGTATGTACGGCCGATACGAACATGCCCTCGAATTGAGAAGGTGCAACGCTTACGCCTTCATCAAGCAGATGCTTGAAATAGCTGCGGAAGTGTTCCAAATCCGACGTGCGTGCCGAATCGAAATCGGTAACCTTCTGCTCCGTAAAGAATGGGCAGACCATCGAACCGACACGGTTGATCGTACATGGCACTCCAAGCTCGCGCGCATTGCGTATAAATCCTTCTTCAAGCTTCGCTCCCTTGCGTTCAAGCTCCTCATATACATCAGGCGTAAGGAGAGACAAGGTCGTATAGCCTGCTGCCATCGCAAGCGGATTGCCGCTTAGCGTACCCGCTTGGTAGATTGGGCCGCTTGGAGCAATTTGCTCCATGTATTCGCGTTTCCCGCCGTATGCACCGACTGGCAGACCGCCGCCGATCACTTTGCCGAAGCATGTAATATCCGGCGTCACGCCGAACCTGCCCTGCGCACTATTGTAATGCACACGGAACCCTGTCATCACTTCGTCAAAAATAAGCAAGCTGCCGTACTGCTCCGTAACCTCGCGCAGCCCTTCCAGAAATCCTGGCAGTGGAGGCACCACGCCCATGTTGCCTGCAATCGGTTCAACGATGACACAGGCCAGTTCCTCGCCATGTCGTTCAAACGCGATTTTAACAGATTCCAAATCATTATAAGGGACCGTAATCGTGTTGCTTGCAACGCCTTCCGGAACCCCTGGGCTGTCCGGGAGACCAAGCGTGGCAACACCGGAACCCGCTTTAATGAGCAAGCTGTCAGCATGCCCGTGATAAGAGCCTTCGAACTTCAAAATTTTGCTGCGTTTCGTAATGCCTCGGGCGAGCCGCAAGGCGCTCATCGTCGCTTCCGTCCCGGAGTTGACCATCCGGACGATATCTACCGATGGCACTCGTTCGCACACCGTCTTCGCCATCAGCGTTTCGATTTCTGTCGGAGCGCCGAAGCTGGTTCCCTTGGCAGCCGTTTCTTGCACGGCCTGAATGACCGCGGGATGCGCATGCCCGAGAATAAGCGGGCCCCATGACCCCACATAATCAATGAACACATTGCCATCGATGTCATAAATACGCGAACCTTCGCCTCGTTCGACATAGACCGGTGTAAGACCAACAGACTTAAATGCCCGCACCGGGCTATTTACTCCACCAGGTATGTATTTTTTCGCTTCTGCAAACGCTGCTTGGGAACGGCTGTCGCGGCGGATTGATTTTTTTTCCGTCATGTTTAATCGCTCCTTCTATGTTTAATCATCATATCTATGATAAACTATTAAAAAATTGGAATGGACAAAAGAGGGAAAAGTCATGATTAATTTACTTAAACGTGTACCTTTGTTCGCTGATTTGACCGACGCGCAGCTTGAGATCGTATCTTCCATTACGTCCCGCCGCGAATATGATCCCCATACCATTTTGTTTCAACAAGGAGATCCGGGTCAAACCTTTTGCATCGTCGTTCGCGGCGCAGTGAAAGTGTATACTTCCAATAAGCAGGGCCAGCAGAAAATATTAGCGGTCTTCCAGGCTGGCGACAGCTTCGGCGAACTGGCGCTTATCGACGGCAAGCCGCGGTCCGCAACAGCAGAGACGTTGGAAGAGGATACGGTGCTGCTGACCGTTACATCGGAAAGCTTTCACCTATTGCTCCGCGCACATTACGATATTGCGAAGCAAGTCATGGTTCAGCTGTGCAGCCGCCTTCGTGCAACGAACGGCCACGTGTACGACTTGACGTTTCTTGACGCGCCTAGCCGAGTCGTGAAATATATTGTTCGCATCGCTCAACAGCAGGGCGAACGGCGCGGTGACAGAATAATTATCCGCTCTGCCTTCGATCCGGACGCCATGTCCGGCCTGGCGGGTGTTCACCGCAACGTGCTCGAGCATGTCATACGTGATTTGGAACATCAACGCATCTTATTCTTGGGAGCGTCCGAATACTCACTCGACATCTCCAAGCTGTTCCAGAGTCCCTACATCAGTTAAAGGCAATCCGCTAAACGCAATTAGACAGCCTTCCTTCCCCAAAGCATCGTTATCGGGACAGGAAGGCTGTTATTTATTGTGTATCTGACAACCAGCGTGCGGCGTCCTTCGCAAAATACGTAATCACGATATCCGCTCCAGCTCGCTTCAATCCGACCAACAGTTCCATCGTTACAGCCTTCTCATCTATCCATCCGAGCTTGCTGGCTGCCTTGACCATGGAGTATTCACCGCTGACGTTGTACGCGACGATAGGAAGATCGAACTGATCCTTCAATACGCGGATGATGTCCATGTACGCCATCGCCGGCTTCACCATCAGCATATCCGCGCCCTCGATTACATCCTCCTCCGCTTCGCGCAGCGCTTCTCTTGCGTTGGCCGGATCCATTTGATATGTCTTGCGATCACCGAATTGCGGTGTCGAGTTCGCCGCGTCCCGGAACGGGCCATAAAATGCGGATGCGTATTTGACCGAATAAGACATAATCGGAATATCCGTGAAGCCCGCCTCGTCAAGCCCTGCACGAATGGCCTGCACAAAGCCGTCCATCATGTTCGAAGGCGCGATGATATCTGCTCCTGCTTGAGCTTGGGATACAGCGGTTTGAACCAAATATTGCAGCGACGCATCGTTGTCCACAACGCCCACCTGCTGACCGTTTACTTCGTGGACGTGAACCATGCCGCAATGGCCGTGATCTGTATACTGGCATAAGCATGTGTCTGCGATGACTAACAAATTAGGGTATTTCGCTTTAATTTGACGGGTCGCCTGCTGCACGATGCCATTCTCATCGAATGCAGAGCTCCCTACGGCGTCTTTCGTTGCCGGCACGCCGAACAGAACGACCGCAGGAATGCCTAGCGCAACGATCTCATCCACTTCGGCATCCAGATGATCGAGCGAGAAGTGGTATACCCCAGGCATCGAAGCGATCTCTTCCTTAATGTCAGTTCCAGTTGTTACGAATATTGGCATAATCAAATCGTGGACGGTTAATATCGTCTCCCGCACCATATTGCGCATTCCCGTCGAATTGCGCAAACGGCGCAAGCGTGTTGTTGGAAATTCCATGTTAGCACCCTCCCTGAACAGCTGTTGGCTCAAGCGCACAAACCGCTTCAACCAAGCCGTCTATCGTAGAATATTTCGCTACCGTATCCACTCGCAAGCCCGCTTCTCGAGCCGTACGCGCGGTCATCTCGCCAATGCAGGCCACTAGGGCATGATTCAGTCGTGCGACCGGATCCTGGACCCCCATATACCGAAGCGCAGCAAGCAGATTGGTTACGGTAGAGGAACTTGTAAACGTAATAATATGAATAGACTTCTCCTCGAGCATTTCCAGCAAATCAGGATCGTCCTGCTCGGGCAGCACCGTGACATACAGGTCGACCTCATCCACATGAAGCCCTTCCTCCTGCAGCGTTTCCTTCAACCAAGAACGTGACAGATCTCCCCGGGCAAGCAGCACGCGCTGCCCTGGATGCACAAGCGGCTTCAGCGCTTCCCATATACCTTCCTGGCTATACTGAGCGGCTGCAACATCCGGTTGAATGCCATATCCCTGCAGCGCCTCGGTCGTCTTCGGACCGACGGACACAATTCGTGTGCGGGCCCATTGCCGGATATCAGCCTGCTGCTCCTGCAAATGCTTGAACCAGTAATGTACACCGTTCACACTCGTCAACACGAGCCAGTCGTACGTATCCGCCTCCGCCATCGCACGGCGCAATGCTTGTCGCTGCGCCTCTGTCTCAGGCAGGCGCGTCTCGATGACGGGGAACTCGTATGGCTCACCGCCCAAATCTTCGATGCGCCGCACGAGCTCGCTGGCTTGCGAACGGGCGCGTGTCACAAGAATACGGCGGCCGAACAGCGGACGCACTTCCGCCCATTGCAGTTGCTCACGTTCCCGTACAACGTCGCCGACGATGATGACCGCAGGAGCCTTGAAGCCCGCCCGCTCCACCTCATCGGCAATCGTGGCCAGCGTCCCTACTATCGTTGCTTGTTCCGCTCTTGTTCCCCAGCGGACAAGGGCTACCGGCGTATCCGGAGAGCGCCCATAGCGCAACAGTTGATCCGTAATATAGCGCAGCTTCGCAACCCCCATCAAAAAGAGAAGCGTTCCTGCCGCCAGTGTCAGTTTATCCCATTCGATGAGTTCGTCCAGCTTATTCGGATTTTCATGTCCCGTTACGACGCAGAACGACGAAGCCCAATCCCGATGGGTAACGGGAATGCCCGCATAAGCCGGAACAGCGACAGCTGAAGTGACTCCCGGAACAATCTCGAACGATATGCCATGCGATCGAAGCAGTGCCGCTTCTTCGCCAACCCGCCCGAACACGCACGGGTCCCCGCCTTTCAACCGCGTGACAGTATACCCTTCCAATGCCAAGTCAACGAGCAGTTGATTGATGTCTTCCTGCTTCATCGCATGGCGATCCGGCAGCTTGCCGACGTATATCTTGCGTGCGCCTGCCTTTTTAAATTGCAGCAGGCGCGGTCCTGCGAGGCGATCATACACGATGACATCCGCCTCTTGTAAGCAGCGCATGCCCTTTACGGTAATGAGACCTGCATCGCCTGGACCTGCGCCTACCAAGTATACTTTGCCCGTCTGACGAGGATGCTGCTCCACGGTCATCAACCTCTCTATAAGTGTGTGTTCAAAAAGTCACTTTTCAGCACCAAGATGTACAAGTTTTCGCAAGAAAACTACATTGGAAGCATCCTCGAAGGAGGAGTGGAGTTAATAAGTTCGCGAAGCTCTTCGAGAATGAATACATGATTCGTTGCCGAATCACATCTTGAGACGCTCAGAATCAAAAGGGTCCTTTTTGAACTTCCTCTATTAGGATAACATCCGGTCTGCGCCCCGAGCGAGCAGCCGTTCCGCAACGGCTGTTCCGATTGCTTCGGGATGGTCGCCTTCCATCG
Source organism: Paenibacillus sp. OSY-SE (assembly GCF_000283315.1). NCBI lineage: Bacteria > Bacillati > Bacillota > Bacilli > Caryophanales > Paenibacillaceae > Paenibacillus > Paenibacillus sp. OSY-SE. The sequence goes on from NZ_ALKF01000189.1 coordinate 40,577, forward strand.
TTTCTTTTATAATCTCGCCATCCTCTGCGGAACCGACCAGCCCTGTCAGCTGTATAGCTCCGCACATGCCCACGTTCGTCGCATAAGCGCCGATCGGCACTTGGCAGCCGCCGTTCAACCGGCCGAGAAATGCCCTTTCCGCACGCACGGTACGGGCAGTGTCCGCATCATGATATCGCTCAAGCAGTGAGCACACCTCTTCGTCGTCTTTGCGGCATTCAATGCCGAGAGCGCCCTGTCCAACCGCCGGGACACTTACTTCCTCGGGCAAATAAGAGCTAATGCGCTCCTGCCACCCCATGCGGTGAAGACCTGCTGCAGCTAGAACAATCGCATCGAATCCTTCCGTCTCCAGCTTTTTCAGTCGTGTATCGATGTTGCCGCGCAGCGGTTCAATCTGCAGATCGGGACGATACGCTTGAAGTTGGCAAGAACGCCGCAAGCTGCTCGTTCCCACCTTTGCTCCCAACGGCAAATCATCCAGCGTCTGTCCAGATTTCATAATTAAGCAATCCCGCGGATCTTCCCGTTTCGGAATCGCTCCTACCATCAAACCTTCCGGCTGTTCCCACGGCATATCTTTCATGCTATGTACGGCCATATCAATTTCTTTATCTAATAAAGCCTGCTCGATTTCCTTGACGAACAAGCCCTTGCCTCCAACTTTGGACAGGGTAACATCCAGAATCCGGTCACCTTTTGTCACAATTTTGCGTATTTCAAATTGGAACGGCAAGTTCGCCTTCTCGCATATGTCTTCCAAAGCGGCTATGACGTGTCCCGTCTGTGTCAATGCAAGCGCGCTCTGCCTCGTTCCTACGATAATCGTGCGCATCTCCACTTCCTCCTCGCTTACCTATGTGAACTATTGAAATCTTGTATCCAAGTGCTCCACACTGGCAAAGGCTCCCCTAGTTCATGAGCATGCCAGCATCGATCCGCATACTGCCGCAGCACTTGATGGCGGGCTTTGGCATCGATGAAAGACGACTGTGCTTCGTGCCTTGCTTGCAGCAAATGTTCAGCAAGCTCTGCAAGGCCTTCGTCCATCAGAATGGACAGCTTGTGCATCAAAAGTCGGGTTAGCGTAGGACTGGCGCCGCCAGTCGAAACGGCAACCTGCACCGCTCCCTGTTGCAGAACGCCGGGATTGGCAAAATCGCTTAGTTCTGGCGCGTGCGTCAAGTTCACAAGCGCGCCATCGCGTCGCGCGTCTGCAGCCACCCGCTCATTCACGCCAGCGCAGTCGGTAAGCGCAAAGACGAGCAATGCGCCTTCCGTATCCCCGCATGCATACTCCCGCTCCAGATGAACAACATTCCCTTCCTGCACCAAACGCCGAAGCTCGGGAGTCAACGTCGGACTGACTACCGTCACTTCGGCGCCGCTTGCAATCAAATAGCGTATTTTCCGTGCTGCCACATTGCCTCCGCCGACGATTACACACCGCCGTCCTGCTAACGTGAGCATCATCGGGTAATAAGGCATATGTGTCATGGCTTACACTCCCATCCAACGATGAAACGTCGATAAGGAATTTAAGCTGAAGTTCAGTACCATTGCGGCATAACATCCTAAATTCCACAACGCAAGCCTAAATCCTGTCGACAATTCGCGCGAACGCGTCACAAAATAAAAACTGTATAATATTAGTGCAAACAGTGTCAGCCATATTTTCAAATCGAAGAGCAGCTCGGTCCGGTTGCCGAGCAGCACAGCGCCTATTGCCACGGACAAAGACATCAGAAACAGCGGAATGCCAATGACAGCTGAGCCGTACGATAACCGCTCCATTTTCTCGAGACTTGGCAGCCGACGGACCGCGTCAGACCATTGCTTCGCCTTCAACTTATGATGCAAAAATAAGTACATGCCCGCAAATACCGCTCCGACCGTCAGCGCGGCGAAGCCGCATGCCGCAAGCGCAATGTGGAACGAGAGCAGATTACGCATCATTTCCCATTCCTTCATGGCCGTCGGCGTTGTCGGATCATTCAGCATATTGACGAGAAGCAGAGCGAACCCGATTAAGTTTACGAAAAACACTATGAATTCAATATGAAAAAAACGACTTATAATCAATGAGACCGTTACAAGCAGCCATGAAAACAAGAGCATAAACTCAAAGCTGCTGAATACAGGCACATCCTGATGCCGTACCATGCGCACGGCCATAAAAACCGTTTGCAACACCCAAACAAAAATAAGAAACCCTGTGCCCATCCGCTTCGCTTTCCGATTCATGCCTACGACATCGGAAAAATAAAACAGAAGGCTCAGGGCATATGTGTAAATAATCGCATCGTAAATCCAACTATTCGTCACCATGTGAGCCTGCCGCCTCCCGTCGTCCTCCGCTTACCATGTGACGGCTGCCCAAGATAACGCAGGCTTGGCCCGCTCCGGGTCAGATTCCGTCTCGCGCGATGCTTTGCCGGTAGTATGCTGCACTTTACGTTCCTCTGCGCTGGAAGGAGTACCTTCCGGCTCTTCCAATGCGAATATTTGCGAGAAGAAACGCAGCGCATCTTCCCCGTCCTTCTCTGCGGCTAGCTCTTTAATTTGTAATATCGGATCATGCATCATCTGATTCAGCATGCTCTTGGTCAAGCGGCGTATAAGCTTCTCTTCCCGCTCAGACATATCTGGCAGCTTGTTGAACAAGCTCTCAATCGTTTCTTGATGAATGCGCTCGGCTTTGCTTTGCAGCGCGCGAATGACCGGGGTGATACCTAGCATTTTGAGCCATTGATGGAAAGCTTCCAGTTCATCCGCAATAAGCGCCTCAATCTTAGCCGCTTCCTTGCGCCGGATCGCCAGATTGCTTTCGACAATCCCTTCCAAATCGTCGATGTCGTACAGGAAGACATTCGACACTTCCCCTATACTCGGATCCAAGTCGCGTGGCACCGCAATATCGATAAGAAAGAGCGGGCGTGATTTGCGATTCTTCATGACGTGCTCCACCTCGGCGGCAGATAAAATATATTCCTTGGCCCCGGTAGAACTAATGACGATATCCGCATCACGCAGGAGATGGCCCACGTTGTCGAGCGTTCCGGCTCGTCCGTTGAATTGCTTGGCCAACTGTTCTGCGCGCTCAAGCGTACGATTCGCAACCATGACTTCAGCCGCTCCGTTGGCGTACAGATGCTTAACCGTCAATTCGCTCATTTTCCCGGCGCCCAAAATGAGCACCTTCTTCCCATGAAATGATCCGAAGATGCGCTTGCCGAGCTCTACGGCAGCGTAGCTTACCGACACGGCATTGTCGTTAATGTTCGTCTCCGCATGGGCGCGCTTCGCAAGCGTAATCGCTTGCTTGAACAAGGTATTGAACCATGTTCCTGTAGTCCCTTGCTTCTGTGCGAACAGAAAAGCGCTCCTGATCTGGCCAAGAATTTGCGTTTCTCCAATTACCATGGAATCCAAGCCAGACGTGACTCGGAACAAATGCTCAACGGCCTGATCATTTTCAAATATATATAGGTAAGGCGTAAATTGCTGTCTAGGAATGTCAAACCATTGTTCCATAAAGCTGCGGATGAAGTAACCGCACATATGCAGCCGATCCACTACGACATAGAGCTCCGTTCGGTTGCATGTAGACACCATGACGCACTCAAGCACGCTCTTCGTCTGTCTCAGTTGTAAAAGCGCCTCTTGCCAATCGCTTTCGGGAAGAGCGAACTTCTCCCGAATCTCCACAGGCGCCGTACGATAGTTCATGCCGACGACGACGATGTGCATTCGTTTCACCTGCTTTATCGAAATTTAGTACATTATCAGTTGATAATCATTATAACATGAATCGACACGATCACACGTTCGTTATTTGAAAATATTATGAAATGCATGTCAAAATTTAGTCTGTGCTTGAACAACGCACCTTATACTACCATTCCTATTCTTTAAAGTCATCTTAATTTTCTAAGATCAACCTATTTGAATTACGGCTTTAAATAACGATCCAAGGCCGAGATAAGCTGCTGCTCCGCCGACTGCAGCTCGTCATTTTTCGATGAAATAATTTGTCCGCTTGCATTGAACAGATGGGCATAGCTCTCATACATCGTTGCAATGTGGTCCGCGGCGTTCCCCAATATTTCTTTCTCTGTATCCGTTAGCTGCCGTTCTCCGCTCATTTGCAGCACCGTCACGAATTCGACGAACCGACTCAATCCGGCCAATGACGTCAGCTTCTTCGCACCAACCGCTTTCACCAGCCTCTCATGGGTATACACGGTCGAATAGGCAACCAACTTCACTTTATTCAAAGGAGTGGCTGTATCGTAGCGCTTCGCTTCTTGCATCGATCCGTTCAACAGGTTCATTTGAAAATGGGCAACTTCATACAGCATAATCATCGGATTTTCTGTGCTAGAATGCGGCTGCAGCAGACCATACAACTGGTAGGCCGGCCATATTAGCAAAATAAACAGCAGCACCGGCAGGACTGCACCCGCACGAAATCGCTTCGGTCTCATCATATTCTCCTATCTAGAGGTTTTTTAGAGGTAAACTCGCACTTATATATGCTATGGAGGAGCAGATGGACAAATAACCATGGATACGAGTATCCACGGTTATTACACAGTTATTGTACGATTTTGTGTCTACAATACTGGTTGTATTAAGTTGCTGGATAAATAAAAAAAGCCCGCTCAACTGCTTCTTACAGCAGGTTGAGCGGGCTTGGCTGCCATTTATACCAACTCGGATACTTTCACATCCGGAGTAACTACTTGCAATTCACCTAATCCGCGCACTAATTTCTTAGCGAACGTTCTCTCCGGTTTCAATACAGAGACCAGGTAATCAATGGCCAGTTGCGGGTCTACCGTTTCTCCGCAAGTATAACAATCGATTGCTGCAAATCCACGTTCAGGATATGTGTGGATTGAAAGATGACTTTCAGACAACATGACAAGAACCGTTGCTCCTTGTGGTTCAAACTGTTTGGATTGAACGGACAAGACGGTTGCGCCACACGCTTCAGCGGCTTCTACTAATTGCGTTTGAAGAAATTCAGCATTGTTCAACAAATCGAAGTCGACTCCCCACGTGTCAACAGCAACGTGTCTTCCGAAAGTTGAGTATTCCATCTTTCGGTTCCCCCTTCCTAGGAATAAAATGTTGGAAAAAAAATTTCATCCGCTAGGACCTACGTCATTCACTTCTCGAGGGAATAATCTCTCGCAACAGGCTATGTCCTGAGTGAATCCTGGTTCCTATATTGTTTTCAACGAGATTAAAAATAACATCTTATACTCATAAATGCAACCCTTTTTTGAAATTCATTCGTTTAATTAAATGCAGACCGCACTTTTAAACGCACAATACTATATGGCCTATAAGCTTGTTAGGTTCACCATATATAGAAGCCGCTTTGTAATCGATGCTTGCCGCGTCTTTGCCAGCTTAGGATTTCGTTTTGTTTCGGAGACTCATCCGACTGCAACCTCCTCAAATTGGATTCGTGTGCCTCAAGCTGGCTAATGGCAGGCGCTTGGCAGCCCCCATTCCTGACTTTCACCGCAGAGATGACGCCCATGTTGGCGCACGAAAAAAGCACCCAAAGCTTTTGGGTGCTTTTTTCCACGATTATGAATTAACGTTTAGGCTTCCAGCATAAACAATTGGTGAGCCATGCGGCTAAGTTCTGAATCGATATGATGGAGCGTTTCCGGCTTGCGCGACCGATTCCGTTCATCCAGCAGTACGTTGATGTGACTTTGAACGGAAGCAATACGCAGTTCTACGCTATCATTGCTGTACAGCTTCTGCAAGCTGCGAACCGTATCCTTATGTTCGAAAACAACACGAGACTGGCCTTGCTTATGCTCAACAATCTTACGTACAGCCCCGTCTTCATAATAATAAGTCATCGTAAATCCATAAAAAATCCGATTGACTACCGCTTCGCCACGGAAAGTGGCCACAAGTTTATGCATCACTTGCGTCAATTTCGGATGAACCAAGCGGCAAGACGTTACACAGACATACCGATTGCCTTGTTTCTCGAACAGGAAAGTAATCTCATCACCCTGACCGTCCTCAAGAACCACCTCTTGATTACCGTTTTCCAATACTTTTACTCGCCACACCGTACATTGTAGTGCGAGCGACTGCAAAAATCGGGTCAACTGAGCTTCTGTCAACTGTATACTGGCTTTCACATATTCTGTGGCTAACCGCCGAGCCATAAAAAATCTCCTCAATTCTTTTTTCATACCTGAATTCTTACTCATATTATACTACATGCAAAAAATGAATTCCTGTTCACCAGCCGCCAAATTATTGAGGATTTCTTAAAAAAACGGATTGAGGCCGAAGCAAGCGCATATTTTGCAACGGATCCTCACTAAATAACCATTACATCCCCATCTCGCGTTAACATCTAACATTTTCTATAAAATTACAAATCACCCGAAATGCATAATTATGCATTCCCACCCGGTTCTTCGTCGATTTCATTGTTCTCATCGAGACGCGTATGCTTCACGATCATGTCCCACAATTCCTCTCTGCCTTGACCGGTCTCTGCAGAGAACAAGACACACGGAATGTCTGGTCTGAGACCAAGTGTGCTTCTCACTTGCTTGATGTGCTTTTGCCAATGATTTTTCGAAATCTTATCAGCCTTCGTCGCGACAACGCACACCGGCACACCATAGTGCGTCAGCCAGTCATACATCGTACAATCGTTAGCCGTTGGCGGGTGGCGCAGATCAATGACGAGCAGGACAAGACGGAGCGTATCGCGATCTTGGAAATATGCTTCAATCATGCGTCCCCAAGCTGCGCGTTGCTGCTTCGATACACGGGCATACCCGTAACCCGGCACGTCAACAAAATAAATATCTTCATTAATACGATAATAATTGAGCTGCTGCGTTTTCCCTGGCTGCGAACTGGTGCGCGCCAAATTTTTCCGCATAATCATACGGTTGATTAACGATGATTTCCCTACATTGGACCGTCCGGCAAGACCGATCTCTGGAAGTCCGTCATCTGGATATTGAGCAGGACCAACAGCGCTAATAATAAATTCTGCATTCGTAATTTTCATGTTATTATAACCTCACCTTTACCCTCTTAACATCCATTGTACACGAAAACAGCGCCGAGAAGAAACCAGAATGCCATCGCCGACTGCTATGGATGCACTCATATTGGTTTAGCCTTTTGTCATTATTGCTGGCTGATATGAATCACTCATCTTGGATGACCTTGCTCCACTCTCCCCTTGCATCAGAAACGCCCTCCATCGCATCCCACTCCCAGCATCCCCCTATCTGCCCTCAGCATAATAACCTGATCATGCGCTGATCGAAATTGCTGTTCGTATCTGCTTTACATAATCGCTTTTACACAAACGGACCGTCTGAGTGGCTGCCATTGGAAAATGTACAGTCATTTTTTTCATTTTCTATATTTCATGCAAAAATCTTTGTTCCATTGGAAATCGCCCATCAAATCATCGTTTTTCCGGTTCAGCGACCATTTACAATATTAGAGCATTCCAATGAATCACCATGCTATCAGCTATAACAACGACGGTTCATTGGACAATATCCAATGGGCAGCCCATTTTAAATTTTCCGTCAAACCACTGCAAAAAAAAGAAGCGGACGCATTGCAACCGCGCCCGCTTCCGTAACAAACATATGCTTATTGCAGCGGCGGCTGCTCCAAAAGAGCATGCTGCAGCACTTCGTCCATATGAGATACCGGTATAAAGCTCAACTCTTCACGAACGCTTTCCGGTATATCATCCAAATCGCGTTCATTGTCTTGAGGAAAAATGACCGTCTTAATGCCTGCGCGCAGCGCAGCCAGCGACTTCTCCTTCAATCCGCCGATCGGCAGCACACGGCCGCGCAGCGTAATCTCTCCGGTCATGGCCACATCCTTCGAGACATAACGGTTCGTCAAAGCAGAGACGAGCGCCGTGGCCATCGTAATGCCCGCGGAAGGACCGTCCTTCGGTATTGCGCCTTCCGGCACGTGCACGTGTATGTCCGACTTTTCATGAAAACCCGGCTCCAACTGCCACTGCTCCGCCTTCGAGCGAATATAGCTGAACGCCGCCTGCGCGGACTCCTTCATGACATCACCAAGCTTGCCGGTCAACAGCAGCTTGCCGGAACCAGGCACGACGGTCACTTCGATATTCAGCGTGTCGCCGCCAACCTCCGTCCAGGCGAGACCGGTAACCGTCCCGACTTGATTATCGGTTTCCGCGAGACCATAGCGGTATCTTGCCACCCCTAAATATTCGGATAACTCGTCTGAATGAATGATGACTTGTTCCAGCTGTTCGGAGACGATGCGCTTCGCCGCCTTACGGCACAGCGCAGCCAACTGCTGCTCCAGCTGACGGACGCCGGCTTCACGGGTATATTCGCGAATGACGCGCTCAATGCACGCTTCGTCTACCGACACCTGCTCCTCCGTAAGACCATGCTCCCGCTTCTGCTTCGGAAGCAAATGACGCTTGGCTATTTCCAGCTTCTCCAGCTCCGTGTACCCTGAAATGGACAACAGCTCCATCCGATCCAGGAGCGGGCGCGGAATGTTGTGCACTGCATTGGCAGTCGTCACAAACATGACGCGAGATAGATCGACCGGCAGCTCAACGAAATGATCGCTGAACGTGTTGTTCTGCTCTGGATCCAGCACCTCCAAGAGAGCGGAGGCCGGATCCCCGCGAAAATCAGCTGCCATCTTATCGATTTCATCAAGCAGCATAACCGGATTCATCGTGCCTGCCGTCTTCAATGCTTGAACGATACGTCCCGGTAGTGCACCGACGTACGTGCGGCGATGACCGCGAATTTCCGCTTCGTCCCGCACACCGCCAAGCGAAATACGAACAAATTGGCGCCCCAATGATTTCGCTATAGAACGGGCGAGCGACGTCTTCCCGACACCCGGCGGTCCGACTAAACATAGAATAGGCCCCTTCATCCGCTTAACTAGCTGCTGAACGGCCAAATATTCAAGTACACGTTCCTTCGGCTTATCCAGTCCATAATGGTCCGCTTCCAATATAGACTCCGCCTTATGCAAGTCCAAGTCATCTTCCGTCAGCTTGGACCATGGAATCATGAATAGCCAATCGATATAGTTGCGGATGACCGCACCTTCCGCCGATGTAGGCGGCATCTTCTCCAAACGATCGATTTCTTTTTTGATTCTTTCACGTACTTTATCCGAAGCTTCCAGCTCTTTCAGCTGCGCTCGAAGTTCGTCCACTTCACCCGCGCGTCCTTCTTTATCGCCGAGCTCTTTCTGAATTGCCTTCATCTGCTCACGCAAATAGTATTCCTTCTGCGTCTTCTCCATCTGCTTCTTCACACGCTGGTTGATCTGCTTCTCCAGCTCAAGCACTTCGCTCTCATTATTAAGCATTAGAAGAAGCTTATTCAGACGTTCGGCCGTATTGACGGTCTCAAGCAGCTCTTGCTTGTCTTTCATCTTGAGTGGGAGATGGCTTGCAATGACATCTGCAAACCTCCCTGGCTCTGTAATATCGGATACGGAAGCGAGCGTTTCGGGTGTTACCTTTTTGGACATATGCACATAACTCTCAAATTGAGATAACACCGTCCGCATCAACGCTTCTGTCTCCGAAGACGTCATTTCGGCTTCTTCCTCCAACAAGCGTACGTTTACCTCATAAAATTCGTCATTCGGCACATAATCGATAGCCTCTGCCCGGTCCACACCTTCCACCAGCACGCGAATCGTGCTGTTCGGCAGACGGAGCATCTGACGAACCTTCGCTACTGTCCCGATGCGAAATATATCCTCTTGAGAAGGCTCCTCAATGCTTACCTCCGATTGCGTACACAAGAGCAGCATTTGGTCTCCCATCATCGCATGTTCGAGCGCTTTTATTGATTTGTCGCGCCCTACATCGAGATGAAGCACCATGCTCGGGTACACGAGCAATCCTCTAAGCGGAAGAAGAGGCAGTCGTCGTCCCTTCGTATGTTTAAGCCCCATCGTTCGGCACCCCCATGGTTTACCTTATCTTATACACATGTAAGCAACATTTTATCAAATGTTCACATAAAACACCAATGTGCTGGACTTAAGCGAAGCCATTTGGTTCGGAATGCTTCGTATTGTCCGAGGCTTCCGCATGCATAAGCGGCATCGCTGCGCCCGAAGTCCGTTCGAACGGCTTCGTCATTTGCAGCGGGTCTTCCTGCATGTGACTGCCAAAGGAATGAGCGAATGCTTCATCCACATGTTCAATAGGAATCACTTGTAGTCCACCCAAGTCTGCGAAGATTTCCTGCCAATTCTCCTTAGGGATAAGTACCCGTGTCGCGCCAGCCTGAAATGCGGCCTCTACCTTAGCCAGCACACCGCCTACTGGCTTGATGCGACCGTGTATGCTCATTTCTCCAGTCATCGCCAGCTTGTTGTCCACTGGCCACTGATTAAGTGCCGAAGCGATGGCAACCGCCATGGCCATTCCGGCCGACGGCCCGTCTACAGGTGAACCGCCCGGGAAATTGATGTGCAGATCGTAATTGGCTGTCTCATAGCCTAAGCTGCGCAGCACGGTAAGGACGTTCTCCACTGAGCCTTTCGCCATGCTCTTCCGGCGCAAGGTTCGGCTTCCGCCGCCTAACTCCTCTTCATCCACCGCACCGGTAACTGTATATTTCCCGTGGCCATTCTTCACCCGGATCGCGCTCACTTCGATTTCAAGCAGGGCCCCCATACTCGGGCCGTATACGGCAAGGCCATTAACAAGACCCACTTGCGGCTCTGCAGGCACTTTGCGGTCCGGTCGCGGAGCAATTTGACTGCAGTTCGCTACCCATTCCACATCTGCAGCCTCGATAGCAGATCGTCCTTCTGACATGGCAAGACCTGCGGCCAATTGCACGATATTGACCGCTTCCCGGCCATTCGTAGCATACTTTTTGACCATATCGACCGCTTCTTTCGAGGGCGGGAACCCGATCTTGCGCACTGCATGATCCGCAATGGATTCAATCTCATCCGGCAGGAGCGGACGGAAATAAATCTCCATACAGCGCGAACGAAGCGCCGGAGACAGATCCTGAGGGGACCTCGTTGTTGCTCCCACCAGACGGAAGTCTGCTGGCAGACCATTTTGAAAAATATCATGAATATACGTCGGAATGTTCGAATCCTCGGAATTGTAATAAGCGCTCTCGAGGAACACCTTCCGATCTTCGAGCACTTTCAGCAGCTTGTTCATCTGTATCGGATGAAGCTCACCGATTTCATCGATGAAGAGCATACCGCCATGCGCCTTGGTCACTGCTCCCGGCTTCGGCTGCGGGATACCGGCGACTCCCATTGCGCCAGCTCCTTGATAAATCGGATCATGTACCGAACCAATTAATGGATCGGCGATGCCCCGTTCATCGAAGCGAGCGGTCGTCGCATCAATTTCCGTAAATTTCGATTCCATCGTAAAAGGGGAGCTCGGATTTTTCTTCGCTTCCTCCAACACAACACGTGCTGCCGCTGTCTTGCCCACCCCCGGTGGACCGTAAACAATGACATGCTGCGGGTTCGAGCTGCATAACGCGGCCTTCAACGCCTTCAGGCCATCACGCTGCCCGACGATATCGTTCATTGTCGTCGGTCTCGTCTTTTCCGCTAGCGGTTTCGTTAATGAAATGGATCGCAGCCTGCGCAATTTGTCCATTTCCTTCTTCGACTCGCGATCAACTGCGGAGCGGTTACCTTTCTGACTGCGGAGCAAATTCCAGAAATAAATGCCGATTACAACGGCAAAAAACGCGTTGATTAGCATCAATATTACACTTAAGTTCATCGTTCCATCCTCCCGTGACGCCTATTTCAGGCACAAAAAATCCGGCAAAGTTTAATACTTGGTAGTATTGCCCTTTGCCGGATGCATTATAAGTTTGTTTTAGTCAGAGTTTAAATTTCGTTCCCAACATTCGGCATGCTTTAATCCAGGAACCGAATCCGCATAAAATACGGGCTCTTCGCCAAGCTTGCGCTGCCGCATATAATCCTTCAATGCCGCAAACGCCACTTTTCCCAGAAGCATGATGACAATCAAGTTGATGAACGCCATGAAACCCATGAACAGGTCGGCCAAGTTCCATACGAACGTAAGCTTGGCGATGGAGCCGAACAACACCATTCCTACGACCCCAAGGCGATAAGCGAGCAACCAGCCCTTTTTCTTCGTAATGAACTCGATATTGCTCTGCCCGTAATAATAATTTCCGATAAGCGAAGTGAACGCAAACAAAAAGATAGCTAAGCCAACGAACATGTGCGCCCAATCCCCGACCTGCGAAGCAAGCGCATATTGCGTCAATCTGATTCCATCCAGTTCCCCAGTCGCAGAGACGCCTGAAAACAGAATAATGAATGCCGTCGCCGAACAGACGAGCAGCGTATCGACGAACACGCCGAACGATTGAACCAAGCCTTGCTTAACCGGATGCGTAACATGAGCGGTCGCCGCGGCATTCGGAGCGCTCCCCATCCCGGCCTCGTTCGAGAACAAGCCGCGTTTGATCCCGTTCATAACGGCGGCTCCGATTCCCCCTGCTGCCGCTTCCTGAAATCCGAATGCACTCTTTACAATGGAAGCGAACACACCCGGAATGGCGTCAAAATTGATGACCATGACGAACAATGCGATCGCAATATAAGCAAGCGCCATAATCGGCACGATTGTAGCCGATACTTTCGCGATTCTCTGCACGCCGCCGAATATCGTCGGAACGACAAGCACCGCAAGAATGATCCCCATATAGAGAGGATCCAGGTTGAACATATCCTGAAACGCAGCACTTACGGTATTCGCCTGTACGGAGTTAAACACAAATCCGAAACTGAACGTGATAAGAATGGCGAACACGATGCCAAGCCAGCGCGCATTGAGCGCCTTTTCCATATAGTAAGCCGGACCTCCGCGGAAATGCTTGCCGTCGCGCACCTTGTATACCTGTGCCAGCGTCGATTCTACGAATCCGGAGGCGGCTCCGATGAGCGCAATGGCCCACATCCAGAACACAGCCCCCGGACCCCCGAGCGAGATGGCGAGGGCTACCCCTGCCAAATTGCCCGTACCTACACGGGAAGCCGTGCTCATCGCAAACGCTTGGAAAGAGGATACGCCCTTCTCCTGGCCACTCGTCTTTTTGGTATCGCGTCCCAACATGATGCGGAATGTTTCTTTTATCGCCGAAAGCTGAACGAATCTCGTTCGCAACGAAAAATAAAGTCCTGCGGCAATTAATATAAAAATGAGCATGAAGTACCATAGATCATTAAAGTATCCAATCGAGTCTTGGATTTTTTCAATCATATACCGCACCCTTTCTGATTGTATATCTGCTAGCTGATTTGCGATATGTTAAGTTTACTAACACGCAACAAGAATGATTGTAACTTAAATTAATGCTGATAGCAAAATGTTTTTTATCATAATGTTATTTGTGATAAATTTTCCCTTTTATCAATCGACACCTATTGTTTTATTCCGTCAAATATTGTCTTTTTTCGCTTCCAATTTTCTATACTTCATGTACAATAGGAGTGTTGTATGTAAATATGAACACCTACTCAAACCCGTAGTATTAAAGGGAGGAAGAACCGATGGCCAGGTCTGATGACCGCAGCTGGACATGGATGCTCATTCGGGGCGCCAATCGACCAGCGATTCAATATAGACTGCCTAAGGCTATAGTTATGCTTGTCACCTTTGTTATCATTCTTATTTTTCTGACTCTGCTTATATCGTTCGTTATTCAGCGAGCAACCATTCATTACACCCTCACACAAGTTGAACAGCTTCAGTCTGATCTCACGCAAAAGGAACGCCAGCTTGCCGAAATGAACCGGCAATTATCCGTCATCACTGCCTCCTCCAATCAAATGAAGGAACGGATGGACAAAGTGGCACAGTGGGAACGCCAACTGCGATCCTATCTTCATGTATCGAGCAAGACGGACACACCATCGACACAGAAGTCACCTCCGCCAGCATCCAATGAGCGGCCTTTTGCACAGCTTCCTGGCTTAATGCCTGTGGGCGGTGAATTTATTGAGTCAGTCTTGCCTCCGCAGCGACTATCATCTACTTCAGGGCGGACGCAGTCCTTGCTTGCCGAACATCCCGCATTAGCGATGTGGTATGACTCACACAGGCAGCTGGAGCAAATGGAGCGAACTTGGAAGGAGTGGGATACACAGATTCCACTCTTGCTTGAACAGGCAGATTCTTTTAAGAAGAAGCTGGATGCTACGCCAACTCTATGGCCTACAGAGAGCACACGCATCACATCAGTATTCGGAGACCGAGACGATCCATTCCACCGCAGCAATGCGTTTCACGCAGGCTTGGATATTGGCGGAAACACCGGCGACAGCATCTATGCCGCCGCCGAAGGTGAAGTAATTGAATCGGATGTTGATGAGCTGAAAGGCAACTTTATTATTATTAAGCATCAAAGCGGGCTCTCCACCCGATATTTGCATATGAACAAACGCGTGGCCCAAAGAGGAGATAAGGTAATAAAAGGACAAATTATCGGAGAAGTAGGTTCCACCGGCAGGAGCACCGGGCCTCACTTGCATTTCGAAATCCGTCAAAGCGATCAAGCTATCGATCCGGAGGGCTACATTAGCCCGCCGTGATCACCTAACAACGTTATTATAAGAAAGAGGGGACTAGGCATGTTTTCCAAAGCATCGAATGCTAAAAAGCCGCCAGGTACCGATACGTTAATCGGGCAGGCGACGAAGCTGGAAGGACAATTGGATTGCGATACTGATTTGCGTATAGAAGGCACCGTCAAAGGAGATGTCACTTGCAGCCGCGATGTCACAATTGGGGAAACCGGCATCGTAGAATCTAATATGCGGGCCGCTAACGTCATCATTGCAGGCACGTTGAACGGAGATGTTGACGTGACGGGAACGCTTATCATCGAACAAACCGGTCAACTGACCGGCAATACAAGCTGCAGCGCTTTTATCATTAAAGAAGGCGGGCATTTCAACGGGACGAGCCGCATGTCAGTCGAAGCCCATGACAAGCAATCAGCCAAGCACGGCAAAGCGGCAAAGCAACGTGCCGCCGAGGCAGCGATGGAATCCTAATTACATAGAGGTTTTTGAACACGCATATTAGTCACAAAAAAACACACGAACGGTTGCTCGTAACGTTCGTGTGTTTTACGTATATAACTGTTAATGCTTGCGGCCCGGAATCTTGCCGGTGCGTTCATATTCAGTCACGATATAATCGATTTCTTTCTTTAATTCGGAGACAAGCTCCTGCTCAGGCACTTTGCGAATCATTTCTCCGTAACGGAATAGCAGTCCCTCTCCGCGGGCACCGGCAATGCCGATATCTGCCTCACGGGCTTCGCCCGGTCCATTGACGGCACAGCCGAGCACCGATACTTTAATCGGCACTTTCAGCTTCGAGATGTACTCTTCCACCTCGTTCGCAATCGAGAACAGGTCAATATCCAGCCGACCGCAAGTCGGACAGGATACAAGCGTTGCCGCATTCGTAATTAAGCCGAACGACTTCAACAGCTCGCGTGCCACCTTCACCTCTTCGACGGGGTCAGCACTTATGCTTACGCGAACCGTCGAACCAATCCCCATCGCCAAAAGCGCCCCGAGGCCGGCAGCGCTCTTCACCGTACCGGAAAACAGCGTCCCTGCTTCGGTAATACCTAAATGGAGGGGATATGGAATGACCTCGGCTGCTTTTGTATAGGCTGCTATCGCCATTGGCACATCCGATGCCTTCAGTGACACGATAATATCGTGGAAATCGAGCTCCTCCAATATTCCGATATGGAACAAGGCGCTTTCCACCATCGCTTCCGGAGTCGGGTAGCCGTATTTTTCAAGCAAATGATTCTCAAGCGAACCCGCGTTCACTCCGATACGAATCGGAATCCCGCGTTCTTTGCACGCTTTCACCACAGCTTCGACCTTCTCACGGCGTCCAATATTCCCCGGATTAATACGCACTTTGTCAATGCCGTTCTCGATCGCTTTTAGCGCCAAGCGGTAGTCAAAATGAATATCTGCGACGAGAGGTATGGAAATTTGCTCCTTAATGTCCTTAATCGCTTCCGCCGCTTCTTGATTGTTGACAGTGACGCGGACAATCTGACATCCCGCTTCTTCCAGACGATGAATCTCGGCAACGGTAGCTTGCACGTCTGCCGTCTTCGTCGTACACATACTCTGGATGATAACGTCGTTGCTTCCGCCAATCGTTACATTGCCTACTTGAACAGGTCTAGTCTGATGTCGCAAATACATGATTCACTCTCTCCCATGCCGGAAACGAACGGAAAAGCGCCGGTTAGGCGCTCTCCTCTTGCTTCTTATCCGTCGTTAGTTCCGGAATCATTCGTTCACGGACCACTTGTTCCGTTATGACACATGTCGTAATATCGTCACGCGACGGCACTTCATACATTACATCGAGCATGATGCCCTCGATGATCGCCCGCAGTCCGCGCGCACCTGTGCTTCGTTTGATGGCTTCGCGCGCGATAGCCTCCAATGCGCTCGCTTCAAATTCTAGCTTCACATTGTCCATCTCAAGCAGCTTCTGATACTGCTTCGTGAGCGCGTTCTTCGGCTCGCTCAAGATACGGACAAGCGTATGCTCATCAAGCGGCTCCAATGTAGAGATGACCGGCAAGCGGCCTACGAATTCCGGAATCAGGCCGAACTTAAGCAAGTCTTCCGGAAGCGTCATGGACAAATATTCACCCGGTTTCAGGTCCTTCTGTCCGCCATCCGCGTTAAAGCCGATAATTTTCTTCCCGACACGACGCTTAATGAGTTGTTCAAGGCCGTCAAATGCCCCGCCGCAAATAAACAAAATGTTCGTGGTGTCGATTTGAATAAATTCTTGATGCGGGTGCTTGCGTCCGCCTTGCGGTGGAACCGAAGCAACCGTACCCTCCAAAATTTTGAGCAGCGCTTGCTGCACACCTTCGCCCGACACATCGCGCGTAATGGAAGGATTCTCGGATTTGCGCGCCACTTTATCGATTTCGTCAATATAAATAATGCCGCGCTCCGCTTTTTCCACATCATAATCTGCTGCTTGAATCAGCTTGAGCAAAATGTTCTCTACGTCTTCACCGACATAGCCCGCTTCCGTCAAGGAAGTCGCATCCGCAATCGCAAACGGAACATTCAAAATCTTTGCCATCGTCTGCGCCAAGAGCGTCTTACCCGAACCTGTAGGTCCGACTAACAAAATATTACTCTTCTGCAGTTCGACGTCTTCGATCTTGTTCTGCGTATTGATACGCTTGTAGTGATTGTATACGGCTACGGACAGCGATTTCTTTGCTTGCTCCTGACCGATGACGTACTGATCCAAAATCGAGCGAATTTCCTTTGGCTTCGGTATATCCTTCAGATCGATTTCTTCCTCATGACCGAGCTCTTCCTCGACAATCTCGTTGCACAGCTCGATACATTCGTCACATATATACACGCCTGGTCCAGCCACTAATTTACGTACTTGTTCCTGAGACTTGCCGCAGAACGAGCACTTCAATTGGCCTTTCTCATCATTAAATTTAAACACTCGGTATCCCCCCTTACTTCAGCTCTGGACTACCCGGATGCAGAACGTGGTCGACGAGGCCATATGCCTTCGCATCATCCGCGCTCATGAAGTTATCACGGTCTGTGTCGCGTTCAATTTTCTCCAGCGGTTGTCCCGTGCGTTCTACATAAATTTGGTTGAGCTTCTGTCTTGTCTTAATAATCCAGTCCGCATGAATCTTAATGTCGGACGCTTGCCCCCGCACTCCACCAAGCGGTTGGTGAATCATGATCTCGCTGTTCGGCAGTGCGATGCGTTTGCCCGGCGCTCCCGCCGTCAGCAGGAGAGACCCCATGCTGGCCGCCAAGCCGACACAAATCGTGGAGACGTCAGGCTTGATGTGCTGCATCGTATCGAAGATGGCCATACCGGCCGTAACCGAACCACCTGGAGAATTAATGTACAAGTGAATATCCTTTTCCGGATCATCCGCCTGCAAGAACAACAATTGTGCAATGACGCTGTTAGCTACGTCATCATCGATTGCACTGCCTAAGAAAATGATGCGATCCTTAAGCAAGCGCGAGTAAATATCATAAGAGCGTTCGCCGCGATTTGTCTGTTCGATGACCATCGGGATTAAGTTCATGGTACCGACCTCTTTTCTTTACAAAGCTATACATTTGTATTTTATCATTTTCTGTACTCGATGTCATTTTTACACCGATTACCAATAGTGTATGTACGGCAAATGGGCCTATTCCCTTGAAGCGATGAAGATCCTAATTTGAAATGCGTACGTGTATGGTACCCTAACCAACAGCAGTCTACTTATACATTATGTACACCCTTACTCGGGTGGTGAACCGTTATGTGTGTGAATCGTGATAGGGCTTGGCTTATGAAAAAATAAGGCACGCCTTCGAGAGTAACGTGCCTTATCCTGTTACGCCGCAGGTGATGTCTGCAGCCGATATGCGATTATTTCTTGCTGTTGTCCACGAGGAATTTAATCGTTTTGCGAAGTGCAGCTTCTTCACGCAAGTTGTCGATCGTACCATTTTTTTCCAGAATAGTACGGATTTCGTCAGCCGAACGCTGATAAGATTGCGCCATTTTCTCAAGCTCTTCTTGCAACTCTTCATCCGTAATGGACACTTTTTCTTCTTTAGCGATTTGCTCCAACACGAGGTTGTTCTTCACGCGAGTGTTTGCTTCTTTTTGCATTTGTTCGCGCAAATCAGCAATTGTCTGACCGGACAATGTCAAGAACATGTCAATGTTCATGCCTTGCATACGCAGGCGGTTGTCAAGATCCTTAACCATATGTTGAATTTCGGACTCGATCATCGCGTGTGGAATTTCCACTTCCGCGTTTTCAGCCGCTTTTTCTACCACTGCTGCTTCGCGAGCCGATTCAGCATCGCGCTCTTTGCGATCTTGAAGCTGCTTCTTCAAATCTGCTTTGTATTCGTCCAACGTTTCGAATTCACTTACGTCTTTAGCGAACTCATCATCGAGCTTAGGCAATTGCTTACGCTTGATTTCGTGAACTTTTACTTTGAAGACAGCCGGCTTGCCAGCCAAGTTCTCTGCATGATAATGCTCAGGGAACGTTACTTCAACGTCTTTGAAGTCGCCTGTGCCAAGACCGACCAATTGCTCTTCGAATCCAGGAATGAACGAGTTCGAGCCCAGTTCCAGCGTATAGCGTTCTGCTTTACCGCCTTCAAATGCTTCACCTTCAACGAATCCTTCGAAGTCGATGACGACGCTGTCGCCTGTCGCTGCCGTATCTTCGTCAACGATAACAAGCTCAGCATGACGCTCTTGCATACGCACGAGTTCAGCATTCAGCTCTTCTTCCGTAACTTCAACCTCTTGGTTCTCAACTTCGAGGCCTTTGTAATCTCCAAGCTTCACTTCAGGTTTAACCGTAACTTTTGCTTTGAATTTGAAAGACTGGCCTTTGCCAATCTGTTCAACTTCGATTTCCGGTTGGTCTACCGGGTTAACGTCTGTTTCCTTGAGTGCTTGGGAATATGCCTCTGGAAGCATAATGTCAATAGCTTCTTGGTACAAGCTTTCCACGCCATATTTTGCTTCAAAAATCGGGCGAGGCACTCGTCCTTTACGGAAACCAGGAACGTTCGCACGCTTAGACACTTTTTTAAATGCTTGGTCCAGTGCTTCCGTTACGCGATCCGCATTGACCTCAACTTCCAAAACCCCAACGTTCTTCTCTATTTTTTCCCAGGTTGCTTTCATTTTATGCCTTCCCCTCCAAAAAAAATCACATGGCTAGAGTGTACCATAACACGTCCTGAATAACCATTATAGTATAGCCGACTATGAAAACTTTTTCAAGATGGGCGTATTTACCACTTTAGAACTAATTTTGCCGTCAATTGACTCGCACTTAATTACAGCTGCAACCGCTGCTGACTGATTACTCTCCACTGAGCGAACGTGTAAGTGACCGGAGGGCACGCTCATAGATGATTCGCAAATTATCGGTTATTCCATATATGGTCTTCACTTCGAATTCTTCCTCTTCCAAGTGCAAGAGTCGCGCCACGATGCGATGCAAAGCCGCCGCCCAAGCATCCGCCTCCAGCTCTTTGCCCTCACACAGCCTGCGATAGATTTCCGTACCGTATATGAGCTTCAAATATTGATGCCACATCTCCTGGGCAAAGTAAGCCAGCGATGGTTCACGCACCGAAGCGGCATCGTTCACTCTGTCGATCGGCGCGATGGCAGCTGACGGAAAGGATGAGAGCTCAAGCGGTGTCGCTTCGACTTCGGCTACGATAATCTCTTGCCCGCGCATGAAGCCGACTTCACCTTCAACACCTCTGCGCTTCAACGTTTGCAAGATGCTGAATTGCAGTAGCGGATGAAGTTCTCGCTCCTTCAGCAGAAGCATGAGCGCATCGTCTACGCGCGCATCGTCCGCTACCGCAAGCTGCTCCAGAACCAACAGTTTGCGATCATCCATATCGCCTTCCGTAAGTGAAGTCAGCAGACGTTCCATATATTGCTCATCTGCATGTACCTTCTCTTGAAATTGACGCCGAAGCATATCCTGTTCCGTCTCGTCTTCGGCAGATGTTGTCTCACCGGTATGGACGGCTCCGAATTGCCAACCTTCCTCTGGTCGTTCTGCTTCCGGAAACGCCGAAGTCAACCATTGCAGCAATGCGTGCCATTCCGCGCGAATCTGGGAATCCTCCCCGTCGCACTGCAGCAAAAAGCGGAGCAAAGAAATCGCTTCTCCGTAACGTTCAGTTTCCAACATTCGGGTCAATTCAATTTGGTAGAAATCATGCGTCTTCGGAAATAGAACGACTTTATTTTTTGTCGATGGGGAATGTTCTTCCGGCATACGAGCACCTTCTTTCTATAACAAGCCAACTGCTTAGAACTCAGACGTATTCTTCTATAATATATTCTATGTATTTGCAACAAATCGTTACGTGGGTGCGGTTACGATTGCATTATAACATACCGCGCTCCCTCCTGTTCAACGGCCCTCCATCGCATCGGTTTGATAGGAATGAGAAGTGTGGTGCAATGCGGATTGTGAAGGATGTAAAAAAATATTAATGTTATTTTTTAATTTCCCTATTGCATGAAGCTGATTCTTTTGATAAAATCATTAATGTTCTAATTTTTCTTCCTTACCTGTCCCAGTAGCTCAGCTGGATAGAGCAACGGCCTTCTAAGCCGTCGGTCGGGGGTTCGAATCCCTCCTGGGACGCCAATTGAGAATACATAATGCCGCCTATACAGGCGGCTTTTTTGTGTCCAACAACTGCTGAGGCATAAGCACAGAGCGAAAGTGTGCTAAAATACGCCTCGCCCGCCTTCACCCGTCGATGATGAATCCGATGACTTCACCGTGCGGGCAACCGCAAGTATTAGTCTGTTCAGCCCCGTTATAAATATCATAATACATTTGGTCTTGATACACGGTAAGGCCACTGGTTATTTCCAGTAATAGGTTACCGAATAATCTGATATACTGTACGTACTGCACATATCGTCGAAAGGAGACTAACATGTCGACTCGATATATATTGTCTTCGCTGAGCTATTTCAGCATTTTCTTCGCAGGGTTTATTTTGCCGCTTGTGATATGGCTCGTGGCGAGTGACCCATACATTAAACATCATGCCGGTCGCGCATTGTTTTCCCATATTATTCCTTATGCGTTTATCGTTCTGGCAATCATCAGCTTGATTACAGCCCAGTTTTTGTTAAGTATCGGCTTCGTCATTATTATGGGTGCCGCGTCCCTGTTCATCTTCATCTGGAACGTCATTATGGGCGTGCGCGTGTTGCGTGAAGGCGGAGCGTTCTAATGTGGCTGCGAGACTGATTCGAAGGCCCCTGCCCTTCACTGGCAGGGGCCTTCGCCGTGCTGCTAGGATGCGCATTAGCATCCGACCCGCTATTTGTTTATGAATTCCCACGGGTTCTTCTCCGCAGGATGCTTATGATTGCCGGCAAGCACCGCATTGGCATGCTTCTTCTGATGAACGTACTTGTTACCTTTGTTCTGCTTGAATTGTTCTGTCATTTGTATTCACCCCCTTTCCCAAGGAGTGCTGGAATGTCAAATGTGCCGCATTAATCCATCTGGAACAAATCATCGACCGCATAACGGACTTCAGTCGAACCTAGAACAGCATCCAAAAAATGTGACTTGGCATTAAAATTCACTCCATAA
The DNA here is from genome assembly GCF_000283315.1 of Paenibacillus sp. OSY-SE. Taxonomy (NCBI): domain Bacteria; kingdom Bacillati; phylum Bacillota; class Bacilli; order Caryophanales; family Paenibacillaceae; genus Paenibacillus; species Paenibacillus sp. OSY-SE. The sequence continues at coordinate 62,902 of NZ_ALKF01000189.1, forward strand.
TCACTTGTTACAAAGGTTTCCGCCGCAACCTCTTCAAACGCATTATGCATATTATTGTCATACCAATCGTTAGCCAAGCTCGCATCATTGTGCACGACACGCACCAATTCGTAACCACCGTTACGGACGGGGGCAATATACGCAAGCAGTGGAATTTCTTTATCATCAGCCGGAATGATGCCGACCTCAGCGCATAATCGCCCGTCAATCTCCACAGGCCGCCGGAACTTGGTTGCTTTGATCTCAATCATGTTTGCTCTCCTCCGATTACAGAATGCCTATCCCGATGCTACGATTGCTGATCGAACATCTGCTCCACGAACCGCTTCGTATCTGCGGCACCAAGCTTATGGATGTACATATATACTGCATGCAATCTTTGCTGATAGGGAATGTTTATTTTTTCATTTGTTTGAATAGTGACCAGCATGAAACAGTCACGAAACGCATCGGTCTCCGCATCCCCCAAATCATCAATCAGCGCCTGCAAATGCTCACGTTCCGCTCCAGTCGCCTCAATAACGAATTCATAGCTCCCGGACGAAGGATCCGTAACGACCGTGCGTCGTTGAACGGACACGTAGTAAGGTTGGCGTTCCATTGCACACCTCCTTTTTTGTACCGCGCAGGCAATGGCGTTCATCAAAAACAACATGAATGCCTTCATCATCTCCAGCAGCATCACAGCGTATGCTAAGCGCGGTCGCTCTTCAGTGATATGACTCCAGAAGGAGTTTTTCTTATCATCTCCCGATGGACATACATCTTATGCTGTTTTTCGCATACCCATGGTATTATCTCAATCTTCCAGCTGCCCGGTTTATTCGGTCTTCCGGGGGACAGATTGATGCGGAGAGGATGAACGTAACATGTGTGGAATAACAGGTTGGATTGACTGGCACCGGGACTTGACGCAATGCTCCGGCATTTTAGAGCAAATGACCGAAACATTATCAGCGCGCGGCCCGGATGCCAAAGGAACGTGGATCTCCGGACCCTGTGCACTAGGGCATCGGAGGTTGTCCGTCATTGACCCGGTAAACGGCGCACAACCGATGATTCGGCAAACAGAACGCGGCGCCTACGCCATCGCCTATAACGGTGAATTGTACAATACAAAGGAATTGAGATCCGATCTGCAAAGCCGCGGACATCAATTTCTCACACAATGTGATACCGAAGTGCTGCTTGTCGCTTATTTAGAGTGGAAGGATGCTTGTGTAGAGCGGCTGAACGGTATTTTTGCGTTTGCGATCTGGGATGAGGCGGAGCAACGGCTGTTCATGGCACGTGATCGGCTAGGGGTTAAACCGTTGTTCTATGCCCGTGGCGAAGGATGGTTCGTATTCGGTTCGGAGCCAAAGGCGCTCCTTGCCCACCCCGATATTGAGCCAATCATTGGTCTGGAAGGCATGGCGGAGATTTGGATGGTTGGCCCGGCGCGCACACCGGGACATGGAGTTTACGATGCTCTGTCTGAGCTTCGCCCTGGACATACACTTCGCTACGATTATAATGGTCTCGCCATAAGCACATATTGGAAACTGGAAAGCGTTCCACACGAAGAAAATGCCGAAGAGACTGCCTCGCATGTACGCATGCTGCTGGAGGATACGGTCGAGCGTCAGCTTGTATCTGATGTGCCTGTGTGTACTTTGCTGTCAGGAGGATTAGACTCCAGCGCCTTAACCGCTTTAACCGTGCGCCATTACGAGCGGCATGGATTGGGCCAAGTGCATACGTACTCCGTTGACTACGTCGATAACGATAAGCACTTTCAAGCGCATGCTTTCCAGCCGAATGCAGATGAACCTTGGATTCGACGCATGGTTGAGAAGCTTGGCACAGAGCACCACTGGATAAAATTCGATACTCCTGAGCTGGTCGCTTCCTTGGAAGAGGCGGTGCGTGTCCGGGATTTGCCTGGCATGACAGATGTTGATGGATCTCTGCTGCGGTTCTGCCGTGAAATTAAACAAGGAGCCACCGTCGCACTCTCTGGGGAAGCTGCAGATGAGGTGTTCGGCGGCTATCCTTGGTTCCACCGGGAAGAGGCGCTCAGTGCCAACACCTTTCCCTGGGCGCTCGCAACCCCGCTCCGGGCGAGCCTGCTCAAGCCTGAAGTGGCAGAGCACATTCGTGCTGAGGAATACGTGGCGGACCGCTACGCGCAAGCGGTAGGCGAAGTTCCTGCCTTACCGGGAGAAGACGCTCAATCGGCTCGCATGCGGGTGATGTCGTATTTGAACATCACTCGCTTCATGCCGACTTTGCTCGATCGCAAAGACCGAATGAGCATGGGCGTCGGCTTGGAGGTGCGCGTGCCATATACCGATCACCGCCTGGTCGAATACGTCTTCAATACTCCATGGGAAATCAAGACTTATGGCGGACGAGAGAAAGGCCTGCTGCGTAAAGCGCTCGAAGGCGTACTCCCCGATGATGTTCTGTACCGTAAGAAGAGCCCCTATCCAAAGACACATAACCCGAATTACTTGAATATCGTACGCCGCAAAGCATTGGATCGTCTCGATGATTCAACTTCACCGCTGCATCAATTCGTCAATGCAGAGCGTATTCGCGACATCGCTGCTTCCGAGGAAGCTAGCTCCCATCTGCCGTGGTTCGGCCAATTGATGTCTGGCCCGCAGCTGTTCGCTTATTTGCTGCAGGTCGATGTATGGCTCAGAGAATATAACATACGGGTGGCTTGGTAACGGATAAACTTCTTTTAACTCAGCAAAATGATGACAAGTCCCGTATCGGCATGACGTCCCAACGTCAGCCGGTATGGGGCTCTTCTTTAACTCATCATCCACGAGAATTATTTGTCTTTTTAATACTCGTAGTTCCACTCGTCTTCGAGGCTTTGGTTTATTCATAATCTCGGTTCATACGTGCGGCCGTCAAGTTATTTCATTCTCGTTCACAATCAAGCGCAGCATGAAAAAACGCAGCCTTACGGCTGCGCTGTATGACTATGTTGTGATGTGCCATCTTATGTGACTGCTACCCAAACAAAGTCCTTCTTCTCGCCAGACTCAAACTGATGAGCCTGACCAGGCCATTTATTAGCTAGATTGGCTTGCCGCAATGGCTTGCTCCAAATCATACAAAATATCGTCAATCGATTCGGTACCGATGGATAAACGGATAATTCCGGGACCTACGCCTGCCCCAATTTGCTCTTCCTCGCTCAATTGCTGATGCGTTGTGCTTGCCGGGTGAATGATAAGCGACTTCGAGTCGCCGACATTAGCTAAGTGCGAAAATAATTTAACGTGGTTAATAATCTTCCGTCCTGCCTCGATGCCGCCTTTAATTTCAAAGGTTAAAATAGCGCCTTGGCCTTTTGGCATATATTTCTGCACCAGATCGTAGGATCGATGACTTGGCAAGCCGCAATAGCTTACTGATTGTACGGCTTCATGGCTCTCCAGGAACTGAGCCACCTTCAAGGCATTCTCGCTATGCCGCTCCATGCGCAGATGCAGCGTCTCGAGTCCTTGCAGCAGCATGAAGGCATTGAACGGAGACAATGCGGCCCCCATATCGCGCATGAGCTGCACCCGAGCCTTGATAATATAAGCGATTGGTCCGACGGCTTCCGTATAGACCAGTCCGTGATAGCTTGGATCAGGCGTCGTTAATCCAGGGAATTTGTCATTGGATGTCCAATCGAACGTTCCACCGTCTACGATAACGCCCCCGATGGAGGTGCCGTGACCGCCGATGAACTTCGTAGCGGAATGAACGACGATGTCGGCGCCGTGTTCAAGCGGGCGAAGGAGGAACGGACTCGGGAATGTATTATCGACAATGAGCGGAATGCCGTGCTCATGGGCGATCTTGGCGACGGCTTCAATATCCAACACATCGCCTCGAGGATTGCCGATAACCTCCGCGTAGAGCGCCTTGGTCTTATCTGTAATCGCTTTGCGGAAGTTCTCCGGTTCGCTCGAATCAACGAAACGCACCTTAATGCCCAGCTTATTGAGCGTGGTGGAGAAAAGATTGTGCGTTCCACCGTATAAGCTGGTGGCGGATACGATCTCGTCGCCTGCGCCGGCAATGTTCAAGATGGCGTATGTAATCGCCGCTTGTCCCGATGCCGTCGCGAGCGCGCCCGCTCCGCCTTCCAATGCAGCAACCCGTTTCTCAAACACGTCGGTAGTCGGATTCATCAAGCGTGTATAAATGTTGCCAAATTCCTTCAAAGCGAACAAATCCGCCGCATGATCGGTATCTTTAAATGCATAAGACGTTGTCTGATACAATGGAACCGCTCGTGATAAGGTTGTAGGATCCACCTCTTGGCCGGCATGAACCGCCAGCGTTTCAAATCCAAATGTCCGTGTTGCCTCACTCATAATCATCCATCCTCCTTTGCCTTGTTGGAAAATATTCTCTCACATTTTCTCGCGCTTGGGAAGGACTAAATCTGAGTAACCTTATAGAAAAAGACACCTAAACATGCATAATGCGGCTAGGTGTCTCATATAAAGCTAAATTTGCAGTTTTAGCGCAGCTTCTGCTGAAGCTGTCGGATGGCATCTCCGCGGTGGCTGATGCTTTGCTTCTCTTCTGGCGACAGCTCTGCCATCGTACGGCCGAAATGAGGCAAGTAGAACAGCGGATCGTAGCCAAAGCCGTTCCTGCCGCGCGCTTCACCGATAATATAACCATCGGCCGTCCCCTGTACTTCCAAAGCTTGACATGAAGCCGGATCATACAGCGCCAGCACGCATACAAATTGTGCCTCGCTCAATACCTGAGCTCCCGCATCGAGCGACAGACCTGCTCCCATGTCCTTCGGTGGCAGCTTCGCCAGTTCTGCCAGAAGCTTCGCATTGTTAGACTGGTCGTTGCCGTGCTCGCCTGCATAGCGCGCGGAATAGACGCCCGGCGCCCCGTCAAGGCGTGCTACGCACAGCCCAGAATCATCGGCCAGCACCGGAAGCGCTACAATTTCCGCCATCGTCTTCGCCTTCTTCAACGCATTCTCTGCAAAGGTCTTGCCGTCTTCTTCGATATCCGGAATATGCGGAAAATCCGCCATGCTCAATACTTGCTTGCCCAAAGGGGAGAAGGCAAGCTGAAATTCCTTCAGCTTGCCTTGGTTCTGTGTCGCAATAATAATCGTATTACTTGCGATTTCCATGTCCGCCAGCCCCCCCTGTCGCAGTCATTGCCTGCACGGCAATTTTATCCGCGATAGGTCCGAGCGCTTCCTTCTGCAGCTCCACGATATTCATAATCCCCTTCTCTGCGCTCGCGAGGAGCTCGTTCAATTCCTCGCGCGAGAACGGACTGTCTTCGCCTGTTCCTTGAACTTCGACGAATTTTCCGTTCCCGGTCATGACTACGTTCATATCTACTTTGGCTGTAGAGTCCTCATTATAGTTTAAGTCAAGCAGCGTTTCACCTTGAATAACCCCGACGCTGACGGAAGCCAAAAAGTCGGTGATCGGGAACTTCGGCAGCGAATGCTGAACTGCAATCTTGTTGATGGCCATGGCCATCGCGACAAACGCACCCGTAATCGAAGTCGTGCGCGTTCCCCCATCCGCCTGCAAAACATCACAATCGAGCGTAATCGTCCGTTCGCCGAGCGCATGCAGATCTACCACAGAACGCAGCGCGCGTCCTATTAGGCGCTGAATTTCCATCGTTCTACCATTGACTTTGCCGCGTGCCGATTCGCGCTGATTGCGAACTTGCGTCGCGCGCGGAAGCATCGAGTATTCCGCCGTTATCCACCCTTTGCCTTGACCTTTCATAAACGGGGGAACTTTCTCATCGACCGAAGCCGTACACATAACGACCGTGTCGCCTACTTCGATCATTACGGATCCTTCCGCATATTTATTCGTGTTCGTCCGAATCGTAATTGGGCGGAGGTCATCCGCCTTTCGTCCGTTGCTTCTCATGTAAGTGCCTCCTACAATTCCACTGTCATCCGTAAAGTAACATCCCCTATTCTACCAAAGACCTTGGCGAAAATCATCAACCTTTCCAAGCCAAGTTCACAACAGGACGTGCCACCGGCTCAGAATAGTCTTTCTTATCCGTACCTTGAATATCCGCCATGCCGTTCATTTTGACCTGCACCTTGGCGATGCCTTTCTGCTCCGTCATGGACAGCACGACGGCTTTTACCAGCTCCGCGGGAATCGGATCACCCTCTGCAAACATGCTGTCTGCCAAGTCCACCGTCAACGTATCGCCTGAACGGACAATTTCGTTAATTTTCGTTTCCTTCGTAATAGTCATGGCCATCGCCTTTTTATCGAGCGGACCTTCAATCATTTGCTCCAGCGCTGCCTGAATAGGATCGTCAGAAGGCTCGATCAGGCGCGTAACCGGAACAAAATATGATTTTCCGTCCTCACTGTAGCTCGAGAAATAGAGCGTGACCGGCATCGAATGCAAATAGTTCACCGTGTCCGGCTTCTCTACGTTAATCCCGAACTGACGGTTAAGCGGCACATCGAGCGGCATGCCATCCACGGGCATTTCATTCAATTTCTGCGAATCCATCCACAGCTGAACATTCTCGATATCTGGCAAAGAGGTCAGCGTCCACGTGATCGACTCCAATATTTTACGCTCCTGTGCCGGTTCATAGCTTGCAAACTGCTTCGACAGCTCGACAATAGCGAGCTTCTGATCCGGCTTGAGCGTCAAGTTCGTTACGGTTGTCCCTTTGGGGAGCGTCGCTGTAAATCCAGAAGGCAGCTTATCCTTATGCATGCCTCCCTCCACAAGCAATTCCATGGACGCTTGCGCCAGCGATTTCGTATTGTCCGCATCCCATTGGTACGAGATCGGAGCCAAATAACCGTGACGATCCTGTACGAACACCGTCATGTTGGTATTCAATTGCGCTTCATCCTGCAGAGACGGGCTTGTCCCGAGCAAGCTGGTCTTTGCTTCCGCCGAGGCCAACATTTGCGCCTCCACATCAGCTGGCGGCTGATCTATCGCTCCGTCGCTTCCTCCACAAGCGCTGAGCAAAAAAGGCAGTGTCAGCACGACCGCGAGCGCCCCTTGTCGTAATCCTCGTGTCCGCATCATATGCGAAACACCTCCTTAATGACGATTTCGTCAGGGGTGACTATGATGCGTTCCCCTCCCGTTTGTCCTATGTATACGAGATGGCTGTCCAAAACATGACGATTTTAGGGATTTTAGAGAGGTTGTCCAAAAAGTCACCTTTTTGAACACGCACTTTAAGGCAATTGTTTCCTCCTCTTTTAAGTAGAGGATGAAGGTATTGGGTGTATCTTTGTCGTATACATAAGAGTACCCATCTGAAGAAATAATATGGAAGTGAAAGAAAAAGAGGTGATTGCCATGACTCAACCGATCGAACCAATGGCTCGAGAAGCGACTAAACCGTACAGCTTGGATAGTGAAAAAGTGCAAAACGCTACGCGCGAATGGCTGTTGAAACGGGGCGTGACTGTTGATAAAATCGCGGAACTCGTTATGTTTCTGCAACAGCAGTATTTTCCGGAACTGACAATGGAGTATTGTATATACAATGTAGAGCAGGTGCTGGAGAAGCGTGAAGTTCAGAACGCTGTATTGACGGGTATCCAGCTCGATATTATGGCTGAAGAAGGCAAGCTGTTTCCCGCCCTTCAGGAAATGGTTGAGAATGACGAAGGCTTATACGGCGTAGATGAAGTGCTGGCGTTCTCGATTGTCAATGTATACGGAAGCATCGGATTTACGAACTTCGGCTATGTGGATAAAGTAAAGCCGGGCATTCTGGAGAAGCTGAACGACAAACGCGACGGTGAAATTCACACGTTCCTCGATGATATCGTCGGTGCCATCGCGGCTGCGGCCAGCAGCAGAATCGCCCACAGGAAGCAGGCCGAACGCGAAGAGGAAATGGGGCAATTGCGGCAAAATGAATAGGCACGATAAATAGAGCTGATGAAAACCGGTTGCGGTGATCATCAGCTTTTTTTTGTGCGGATGCCTAACAATACGCAATTTCAATCCACGTTTCAGATTTTGTATAGATGGATCATTTAATATACCGTAGGAAAGCGCCTTGGGATACGGGTGAAACCAATCGTTTTCATGGACAAGAAGCGAAAGCCATGATGCAGGCGCGACTTGTCCCTATTTCAAGGAGGTGTGCTGCAATTATTGGCCTTAGTTTCGAGATTCAGCGCGTTACCAAGTTCAGAAATGAAAATCGAGGAAAGGAGGAACCATCCGTATGAAGAGAATCAAGAAGTTTCAGGCCATTGTATGGGCGTTAGTGCTTGTATTGAATGTCGTGCTGTCCCCTGCAGCGGCACATGCCAATGATGCATCAGGCGATGGCAGCATCATCAGATTGAGCGTGAACGAACAAGAGGTGCTGACTGGAAAGACGTTTACTTATACGATCGATTACAGTCTTTCCAGTACAACGGGAGATTTCTCGAGTGCTGTTATCGAACTCCCCCTGCCCGAAGGTGTCGAACTCGTTAATGATGATGGGAAAGGCTTTAAAGGCGACGAATTCGCACTAGGAGAGTATGACGATCAGGAGCGCAAGGTCACGTTTACCTTTAAAGCTGACACAGCGTCCGGCAAGACAGGAACACTGCAGGTCAACGCTCGTTTCCCTAACTATACAACGCCTAACGGGACGACTGCTTCAACAAATGTCGCTTTTAAACGCAGCCCTGACAGCACGCCTGTCGAGTTCAATACCGCTGCCGTCACGGCAGTCGCTTCCGCAGAATGGGCGCTCGTAAAGGAGCGGGTCGTTCCCGTTGAGGGAATTCAACCTCGGCCCGGAACTAATGTCACCTATCAAATAACGCTCAAAGATATAAAGGGAAAAAACAATTCAGAAAAATACGGAAATCTTAACGTAAGCCATGTGACCATTACCGACATTTTGCCGGACGCAGCTGCGTTCATTAAGGCTGAACCTGCGCCATCTTCCCAGAACGGTCAAACACTGACATGGGACATCGACGCCGATAAGCTGAACAACAAACCAAAAGATCGTTCCGCAACTATTCTCGTCACCGTGTCTTATCCAGAAAATGTGCTTGAACTTGTTGAAGACGACCCGCCAGTCGAAATAATTGATGAACATGGCAAAGTCGTATATAAAGGTTCCGGGGTAACAAATAAAGCTGCGGCTTCTTTGCAGCCATTGGGCGAAAATCCGCTTGATAATCTCAAAGCTGAGGCTAAACACGGATTTATAAAAGAACCTAATGGCGGCATGTGGATCTACAAACAGATCTGGGACGGCGCGGAAAAAGAACTATCAGAAGGACAGGGAGTCACCTATTCGATCGGAGGTCTCAGCAACTCGGCCAACGTGCCGTTGGACAATGTGAAGATAACCGACATGACACCCAAGGGCATGACCTTGGAGTTTATCGATCTCCCTAGATTTGCCGGAGAGCAGCTTGGCTCATACAGCTTGGAATATACGACAAATCCTGAACCCGATGAAGGAGATTGGAAAATTTGGAGAAGCGCCCTATCCTTCCTTTCTGAGTATAGAGTAGACGCCAAAGATCTCCCTTCGGTAAAGCCTGAGGAAATTAAAGGTATTCGGCTCGTATTCGGCAATGTTCCGCTTCATTTCCAGCAACAAAATGCACTGCAATTGCGTTATACGTTCACGTCTTACAAGGACGTGGAACAAGACGGGTACAAATACGGAAGTTTCCCGCTCTTAAATCAAAAATTTCCCGATAACAAATATGGATATTTAGACGAGGAAAATGGTCTGCCATCCGATGAAGAGGCTCGTTTCCACAACAAGCAATGGAAGCAGATCATTAACTATGCCAAGTTGGAATACGGATATGGTACGGAACGGAAAGAGCATTGGGATGCAATCAAGGCTCTCGCCGTTGCCGAACGTCCGCTCATTCAAGTGGAGAAATATGCTAATGGCTCCTCATTCAAGCCAGGCGACAAAGTCACGTATACACTCAAAGTGACGAATAAAAGCCCGAACGGCGTACCTTTTAAAGATCCGATCGTATCTGACTTGCTGCCGCGAGAGCTGGAGTATGTAGAAAGCTCTTGGAAGTTGGATATGGAAAAAAGCGCTGTGCCAACTCCAGATTTCAAACGAGAAGATCTCAACAGCCAAGGAAGCAAGCTCATTTGGACGTGGGGTCCAGACACCTTTACTCTGGAGCCGAACAAGACGCTCATCATTACATTCGACGCCAATGTGAGCACAGGCGTAACGACAGGCGCGATCGATAATGAAGTGGAAGTTACATCGGCAACGCAAACTTATGTGAACAGCTTCCCTAAAAACTTTGACAACCAAAAGTTCAAAGATGGCAAATGGTACGTCTATAGCAATGTAACAATCAACGTTAATTCGGCTACCAATCTTGAAGCGGTGAAGTATGTGCAAGGCGATCTGGACAACGGACAATGGTCCAAATATCCGGCTATAGGAACCGTCTCATCCGGTGGCAAAATCAACTACAAGCTGGAAGTAAAAAACTCCGGTACTGTTGACGTAAAAAAGGTAACGATCGTTGATGTTCTTCCGCGTAAAGGCGATATCGGCGTAATTGACAGATCACCGCGTGACAGCAAGTGGAGCCCTATTTTAACAGAGGCGATTAAGTACGAGAATGTGGACGTCTACTACAGTACAAGTAACAATGTATCCATGACGACGGGCTCGTGGAGCACCGAACCGCCGCAAGATCTGACGACGGTAAAAGCTCTGAAATTCGTGTTTGCGCAGCAAACTGCTTTAAAACCTGGGGAAACGAAAGTGCTGGAATGGACGATGCGGTCGCCTGTTGGGGCACCGGTCGGAGATGAGGAGATCGCATGGAATTCTTTCGGCTTTACGGCTTCACGGACCGACACAAATACCGACCTGTTGCCAGCCGAACCGCTCAAGGTAGGAATTAAAATCAAGAATAGTCCGAAGGCTGAGATCGGCAATTATGTTTGGTTTGACAAAGATGGCACCGGAATTCAGACGAATGATTCCCATTTAGGCGTCAACGGCGTCAAAGTAGAATTATATGACGCCGACAGTAAGGAACTTCTGGAAGCCACGTTGACAGGTGACGATCATAAAGGGAACCCAGGCTACTATCTGTTTACAGGACTAGATAAAGGTAAATATTTTGCAAAATTCCATCTTCCAGAAGAGTATACGGGGTTCACTAAACAAGGTGCAGGCGATGACAGGAACCTTGATTCCGACGCCAGGCCAGAAGGCACGACGGACATCATTGAGCTCAATAGAGGCGATAAACGCCATGACATCGATGCCGGATTAGTAAAGAGAAAACTCCCGCCTAACCCTGAACCGAAAAAGGGAGCAATCGGAAAATATGTCTGGTTTGATACGAACGGCAATGGAATTCAGGACGATGGGGATACTGGCATCAACGGTGTTACCGTGGAGTTGTACAACAATGAAGGCAACAAGAAGCTCGCTTCCACAGTAACCCGCTCCGTATACTACAGTTCAGTTACGAATTCGGTCTATGATCCTACAGTAACGGGTTCTGTGTATGATCCGACTGTGACTGACTATGTATACAGGTCCGGCTATTATCTCTTCGATAACTTGGATGCAGGCGATTATAAGGTCAAATTCTTTGCACCGGACGGTTATACCTTCACTCTGAAAGACACAGGCGACAATAGGGCACTTGATTCCAACGCTTATAAGGACGGGTGGACAGATGTCATAGCTCTTGCCCAAGGTGAGCATAACATGACAATCGATGCGGGACTCGTTCGCAAACCGGTAGATCCAGTTGAACCTAATAAAGGTTCCATCGGTAATTACGTCTGGTTCGATGCGAACCGCAATGGGATTCAGGATGACGGGGACACTGGCATGAACGGCATTACCATACAACTGTACGATACTAACGGCACATGGTTAAGATCAACGGTGACAGAATCGGTATATAAAGACACGGTTACCGGCGCAGTGTACGAATCAGGCAAACCTGGATACTATCTCTTCGATAACTTGGATGCAGGCGATTATAAGGTCAGATTCATTGCACCGGACGGCTACACTTTCACTTTGAAAGGTGCAGGAGACGATCGTTCACTTGATTCCGACGCTTATAAGGACGGGTGGACAGATGTCATAGCTCTTGCCCAAGGCGAGCATAACATGACAATCGATGCGGGACTGATTCGCAAACCGTCGGCACCAGGCCCAGATCCCGATCCTGATCGACCAGGCGGGTCAGACAATTCCGGAGGGGATCCATCTACACCGAATCCAACGACGGAGCCTGATAGACCGTCTGAGCCATCTAATCCGGATTCAGAACGAGACGAACCTTCCGATGTCAATTATCCAGGAGACAACACTGAAGGAGAACAAGATGAAAATAACGATGACGCTAATGATACCGAGATAGATGGCGATACCGACTCCAAGCCAATAACGGATGAACAGCCAAAATCCAAACCAAAAAATATGGATACGCTGCCTCAAACAGGCGAAGAATCCCCTGTCACACCTGTCATCGGTGTCATCTTATGTACGTTAGCTCTCGTCGCATGGTTAGCACGAAAAAAATTGTTCGCGCAAAGCTAACCAAATAGCCGTCAAGGAAAGATGCCTCACGGCTTGTAACTGCCCAAAATAGTATGTACAACCTTTTCTGATTCATATATAGTGTAAATAGTTACATTGATATTCGAAATGGATAACGGCAAACTCTAGCGAAAGCAGAGGACGCAAAGCCACGGGTCTAATGCATGTGTATACATGCGATGACAGCCGGGTTGCCCTAATTGCGACATTTGTCGTCGCGCTTATTTGAGCGCCGCCGTTAGGGCGGCGCTTTTTGTCGTCGCCCTAACATACCGTTATTCATCTCATTCAAGCATAAATCTTAAAAGTGCGTGTTCAAAAAGGCCGGTTGTCAGCACCGAGAAGGTTACAGGAACTCGAAGCGTATGCTTCCGAAGCGAGCTTTGCTCCGCAAAATTTGTAAGGAGCAGCGCAGTGTAGGCGAGACTACATGAGCAGCGGACTTTTTGAACAACCTCTAAAAGAATGGGAGATGGTATTATGTCGAAACGTGTTGTTTCAATATTAGGCACTTATAACGCTGCGGTATACAGACGACAGCATTATACACAACGAGGAAAGTGGTATGTACCCTTATTCGTCACCATTATGATTGCGGCCTTGTTCTGTTCCTCTCAATCAGCACATGCAGCCAATAAACATCCCGCGACTGCATCAAGCGGCTCATCTGACCTTTATACCCAGACGATTGTGAAGTCAAGTTCGAAGAACCAAACTGATTTCATTGTGCAAGGCGTATCCATCGGCATGAGCGAACAAGCTTTGATTGATGTGTTAGGAGAACCAGCCCGCAAAGATGTAAGCGAATACGGCTTTGAATGGTTTATCTACAATCACAATTATAAGCGGTACTTGCAAGTCGGCGTAAATAACAGCAAAGTAGTAGCTCTCTACACGAACGCCCAAGATTGGACATCCGCGAGCGGCATTCAATTTGGTTCGACGAAATCAGAGGTGGAAGCTGCACTCGGCCCCGCACTCACCAAGATAAAAAAAGGGAACACCAATTATAATTACAAAGACAACGGCGGCAAGCTGAGCATTCATCGAGTTGGCGACCTGTATGCAACCGTATTTTACGATTTGAACCAGCAGGGCACGGTTACGGCGATTCAGCTTATCGCTGCGGAAACGGAATTAGCGTTTAAAGGATACTACGGTACGCCTAGTGAACGCTTGCGTGAAAGCTTTGAACGGGAAGTGTTCGATCTGACCAATGCTATCCGCGTGCGCTACGGCAAGGAACCATACGAGTGGAACGATGTTATTGCGGATACAGCACGCAAACATAGCACAGATATGAAGAGCAGAAATTTTTTCAACCATAACGACCCTGACGGAAAAACACCTTTCGATCGGATCAAAAAGGACGGCATCACTTACAAAGTGGCTGGAGAAAACATTGCAGCCGGCCAGACAAGTGCCATCTTTGTCCACGAGGACTGGATGAACTCTAGCAAGCACCGCAAAAATATAATTGGGGATTATGAACAACTGGGCGTCGGGATATCCTTCGGGGGCAAATCAAATGTGTTCTACACGCAAAACTTTTATACTCCAAATCTTTGACGCCACGCTCCGGACAAGCATGTTACGGACAAGCACGCACAGCCGCCGCATGAATAAGATGTGGCGGCTTTCATTGCAGCTTTCCGCTCCAACTTTAAGTGCGTAATCAAAATGGTCACTTTTCAGCACCGAGAAGGGCCTTAATAATGAGCCGATGTGTCGGATTATCCATCGGTTCGCAAGTAATCAGCGTCAATTGCTTGTCATCCTTGTTCTGATCAAGCACGGACAAGTCTTCCGGTTCGACTATAAACTTCGTATTCACCTTGTATACATAAGTGTTGTTCGTCGTTTCGATCTTAATTTCATCGCCGGCTTCGAGTTCGTCAAGCCGATTGAAGTGCCGTCCGAATGTTTGGCTGCGGTGACTCGCTAGAACGAAGTTCCCCGTTGTGCCCGGCGTGCGATTCGGCACTACGACCCCACTTCCATGCTTCAACGACTGTGCTGTGGCTCCCGCAAGCATCGGCTCCCGCAAATCGATTTTCTCAATCGAGATGGCGCCATATAAAGGTATGCCGTCTATCATCACTTCAGGATCTGGAGCTGGTTCTGGAGTTCGTACATCAGATGTAGGGAGGGATGCTTTAGAGAGTAGAGGCTGTGCCAAGTTATCCGCGTAAGAGCTTTCCTTCGGAATAGCGTCCCATTCGGTCAGCAAATGCAACTCTCGCTGTTGTTCCACATACTGCACCCACTTGGGATAAAAGATTAATATTAAACCGACAAGCAGCAACGTGAGCGCAGTTACGTTCCATATTTTCATTTTGACGCGTGTGTTCATGGCAATGATTGCACTCCCTTTCCACGTTAAAGTGCGTGATCACAAGTGGACTTTTCGAACAACCTCTTAAAGTATGACCTTATTATGTTTACGCAAATGGCGCTATTCTGATTCGGATGCAACACGCTATCTGTCGGATGTTGTTGTCCATTGCCATGTATGCAGCGGTTGCAGCTTCTGCGCCAGCCCCCGACGCTCCAACTCCAGCAGATGAGCGATCATCTCCCCCATAGCGAACCGGAACTGATGCACCGTCAACCGCTCCAACGAGCCGAACCAAGTGCAGCACAGTTCATAGGCTGTGCGAGGCTCTGTCAAGGAAGCGGCGATCCCGGCGAGACGCTCTTCGTGATGGCGCAGCAGTTCCTCGATGCGAGAGGAATAGTGACTGAACGGATGGCGATGACCCGGCAGCGCCAGATTGACTTTCAGTTGCAACAGCCGCTTAAGTCCCGTCATGTAAGAATAAAGCGGCTCTGGATCGCTTCCTGGCATAAAGCTTACATTCGGAGAAATTTGCGGCAGCACATGATCCCCGGCGACCAGAATACCGCTTGCTTCGTCATAGAAGCTCATATGCCCGGGAGCGTGGCCGTGAGTCTCAATCGTGTTCCAACTACGGCCGCCAAAGACAACTTTTTGATCGTCTCGAATAAAGCTGACTTGCGGAAGCGGAGACACAAGCGGAATGAAGCTGTCCATATGTTCGCCTATGGCCTGCACGACCTCATCAGGCGCGCCGTGCTCTTCAAATAACAGCTGCATGGTGGACGCCATCGTCTGGGAAGAATCCCACAGCATCTGCGCATGACGCCACCCCGTCTCCGACAGCCATACCGGCGCGCCGAATTGCCGCTGCAGTTCGCCCGCTATGCCTAGATGATCGGGATGATAATGGGTAAGAACGATTTGCGCCACATCGCCGCTGTTGATGTGCAGCTGGGCAAATACCTCTTCCCATGTCCGTTCCGCCTGCTCCGTCCGCAAACCCGGATCGACGATCGTCCACCCTTCCTCCCCTTCCAGCAAATAAGCGTTGACCCATCGCAGGGAGAACGGCAGCGGAACTTTGACTTGAATGATATGCTCGGCGGCGTAATCCAACTTCACCGTCATTTCTCGGCCTCCGTCCGTTTATTTATGTACCGGCCGGTCAGGGTCTATGCCCGACCATAATCATCCGCGCCGCCTGCTGTTCAGCGTAAGGCGTGCCGTCATAGCCTCCGTATACGGCATCCAATTGAAGCCCTGCTTCCCTCATCATGGCTTCGAAATCCGGAAGCTCATACAGACGGACGCGCTCTTCATATTGCCGCTCGTCGTTCGTCACCATATCGGTTAACGTAATGTCCTTCTTCACGAATCCGGCTTCAATCCGGCGGCGTTCCTGAATGAGGGTTCCTTCGGCTTCACGCTTCGACTGCGGCACCAAATGGTGCTTAACGTAGGACGGATTCAGGAAATCTACAATATATCGTCCCTGCGGCTTCAATACGCGGAATATTTGTTGAAATACCCGTGCATTGTCATCGTTATCTGTAAAATATCCGAATGAAGTAAATAAGTTCACCACTGCATCATAAGGACCATCCACCGGAAGTTCACGCATATCACCGCGTATGAATGTAACCTTTCCTTCTGCATCATGTTCCACGGCCTCGTGCAGCAGCACCTCCGATAAGTCTATGCCTGTCACCTGATAGCCGGCATCGGCGAGCGCAAGCGCGTGTCTGCCCATTCCGCAGCATAAATCCAATACGGTCGCAGAGGACGGCAGCATAAGCCAATCCATCATGCGGTGGACTTCCTCGGTTGCCCCTTGAAAATCCCGATGCTTATATACAAGTAAATAGTCACGACCGAAGCTCCGTTCGTACCATTCTGCCATTGTTATCACCTCAAATTGTCTATTATTACATTGTAACGTTTGCACTCAGGTTTGCATAGCGAAAAGCTGACCTCAGTTGTTTTCACTAAGTCAGCTTTTGCTATCAATGAGCGGATACTCATGGATTCCATCCGAGGCATAGACATGAACCTGGGCAGTGGCATATAACTCCAATCTGCCCACCGGCGTATATATTTCCTCAAGGCTCTGACCGCTGTAGCGATATTTCAGCAATAAATACAGAACAAGTCATACATCCAATCGTTCCCAGGGAACGAGCCATTCCAATAGTAAAGTTAGCAAAATGCCCATCAGCAATCCGTTCGATACGAGCGGCCGCACTAACGCAGGGATTTGCACCCATGCCTCATTCGGAATCGTCATCCAAGCAAGCCCGACAAAAATAGGCAGAGCCACCCGATAAATGGTACGGGCACTGAATCGTATTCCTTCCAAATGGCGCAGCGCAGAGCCAAACATGCTCAAGTAGGCAACAAAAAGCACGGCATTGCCTACCGTCAGCGGCATAGAAGCAAACCATTGCGCCACTGGAGGAAACACACCGAACAGCGCAAATGCACAAGCTCCTATCATAAATGGGCGTCGTTCAGTAATGCGCGTCGACTGGAGAAATCCGATAGAAGACGCATACGTAGCAAAAGGGACCAAGCTAAATATGCCGCTCAAAATATACATAAAGCCTGTCACGGTAAAAGAACCCTTATATTGGCATACGGTCGTCGGCCGGCCGTACAATTCTTCCGCCGCTTTCAGCGTAGCCACAGTATTGGACAGACTGAGCAGCCCGGTTATAAAGGACATGAGTATGATGCCTGCATTCAACTGATGGAGATCGGGCTCCCCCCAAACGAAGGGGCGCCATGCAAATCCGGAAGCAGCCGGCACCGTTTCCGCTGCAGGAAAGAGCACGACGTAAGCGGCCCATCCTACGACAATGCCGATAAGAATCGAGAAATTGCGTGCGAATCCTCGGCCCCGAATATTGAGCCATAACGTAAGCGCGACAATCGCAATGGACAAACCTGCAACGGCAGGGTCAATGGTCCCGCTGTCATTCAGCCCGAGCATCCCTTTAGCAAAAATGAACACTAATTGGGCACCTAACAGCGTAAGCACGACGAACATGACGAATGAATTGAACCAACGCTGCAGTATGCTTCCGAAGCCGAGCAATCCCAGGACAATGACCGCAGCCCCGGACAGCATGACGCCGACAGCAAGTGAGCCGCCCAGTTCCGGCAAGGATAGACCCATCGATGGCGCCGAAGCGCACAGACTGATGATGACGCCCCACCATAAGCCAGCCTGTCCTTCCATGAGCGCCAAGCGGTGCCCCAACCAGCCTTGCAGCAAGCAAGCCGCTCCCGTCAAAAGAAACGCTCGCTGCATCGTAAATGCAATCTCCTCCGGCGGAAGCTGGAACGCATGGCCAATCGTCAAAGGAATGACGATCGTGTTCGTAAACATAAAAAAGAGCCACTGCACAGCGGCCAATCCCGTGCGCGCTCCTTTCAATGAAGATGTCATATCTGTTCATCCCCCTGATGAAATTCAACTTATCATCTATCCTAGTGTTGTCCGCTGGAATGATCAATCTTTAATTTCGCTAAGCATGAGAAAAGCTGTTTAGGTCTCTACATCCTTGTCAATGCGCAAAAACTCTCGCCTTCAGTCGTACCTTATAAGATGGGGCTCGGCAACATTTTCGGTAATAAAAATAAGGGGAACTGCCATTCTGAATGATGGGGAGAGTGGAGCAATGGATGAAACAGACATACCTTCTTCGGGAAAGAAACGTGATGAGGTTCAGAGCAATAAAAAAACCGACACACGTCATCGCTGACGCATATCGGTCCATGTGATTGATAGCTTCAAAACGCGCCTTTGCGCCTAGCCTTTTAGCCCGCCCATGCTGATGCCAGCCGTCATTTGACGCTGCAGGAGCGAGTAAGCGACGATTGTCGGCACCATGACGATGACGAGGCCTGCGAAGAGCGCCCCCCAATCGGTGGAGAACCGCTGTATTTCCATCAAATAGACAAGGCCTAGCTGTAGTGTACGTTTCGTCTCCGTCGTAATGAACGACAACGCCATAATATATTCGTTCCAGGCCGCCATAAAGTTAAAAATGATAACCGTGATAAGGGATGACTTGGCCATCGGTCCGATAATTTGGAACAAAATCTTCGTGTTCGAGCAACCGTCAATCGAGGCCGCTTCTTCATATTCTTTTGGAATGCTGGACATAAATCCGATTAATAGAAATATCGTGTACGGAATGTTCACAGACGCGTATACGATAATCAATCCCCACAAGCTGTCCAGCAAGTGGATTTTGCCGAGCAGCAGAAATAACGGCACAATCATAAAGGCAGAAGGAATAAATAATGCCGACATATAGGCGTTGCGCAGCCAGCGCATCGCTCTCGACTTAGAGCGTGCAATAGCGTAAGCGGCCATGAAGGATACGAATACACACAGTGTGACCGATATAACCGTCACGAATACGGAGTTCATGAAGTAATGGCCAATGCTCGCCTTCTCAAACGCATTCATATAGTTCGTAAATGAAATGCTGCTAGGCAGCGACCACGGATTTTCATAAAATTCTTCTGTCGTCTTAAACGAGGTGGTGACCGTCCAGAACAATGGATAGAGCACCGCTAAACTGTACAAGAGCAATAGGATACGGACGCGAAGGTTGCCCATAAATTTCCGGAATGAGAACTTGTTCTGCATCGTAGCACCCCTCCTAATATTCCACTGCGTCTTGCCCCATCAGCCTGTCGCTGATGAAGGATAACGTCAGGGAAATGAATAACATAAACACGCCGACCGCCATTGCATAACCGAAGTTCCCGTTCTGGAACGCCTGCTTGTACATATAGGTCATCAAGATCTCCGATGATCCGTCCGGCCCGCCGTCAGTCATGACTTGAATGTAGACAAAGCTCTGGTTGAACACTTGAATAAAGAAGAAAATAATCGTAATCCGCAAAATGCCCCAAATAAGCGGGACCGTCATATGGGTAAACTGCTTCCACTCGCTGGCGCCGTCGATAACGGCCGCTTCATATATATCGTTCGGAATCCCTTGGATAGCCGCGATATAAATGATCATATAGTAACCGATTGCCTGCCACACCATAGGAAAAATAAGTGCCCACAGAACGGTAGATTTCTCACCTAACCAAGCATGTATCCATGAATTCAAGCCGGCAGCTTCCAGGAAGGAATTAAGGATGCCGAATGTCGGATGATAAATGAACGACCATAAGATCGAGATGACGACAATCGCCAGCACGTTCGGGAAAAAGAAGATCGTACGGTAAAATGTCGTTTCACGCAGCTTGCGCCGCGTCAACAGAACAGCGAACAAGAGCGAAAAACCCATCGTAATCGTAGGTACAACTAGGAGTAAAAACACGTTGTTCGTTAATGCCGTCCATACTTTCGGGTCATGAATCAAGGTTTCAAAGTTCTTCAAACCGATAAACGTCACTTCGTCTGACATCCCGCTCCAATCATAAAAAGCCATCACGATTGCCTGGAAAAATGGATACAAGGCAAAAATCGAAAAGATGATTAGCGCGGGCAGGGTACAGAACACGAGGAACCATTGTCTTGATTTCGTATTCATTCGGTCCACATCCCTCAGTGTGTAATACTTGCGGGAGCCGGGGGACTCCCGCAAGATCCTATCCTTATCTATGCCTCTATATATTTACTGCGACAACTCACGCAATTTCGTAGCGTAGCCTTCCATGCGCTCGATCCACTGCTCCACCGTCATATCCTTGTTCATCACGCTGCTAATCGCATCGAACATTTCTTTGTTGATATTGATTTCCGTCTTCGGTGTGACGTTCCACTGGAATATAAGCGGCTTAACGCCTTCTTCAAAAATTTTAATCGAGTTATACACCGATTCTGGCACAAAATCTTTCACGAGCCCGGAAGCATTCTTCACGGCAACGATTCCCGTCGTCTTCTCGGCGTTCAATTTGATGCTGTCATCACGATATTGGAACTTGATGAACTCTTTTGCCAACTCGGGATTTTTCGCCTTTTTCGGGATGAACAAGCCTTCATATACAGTCAAAGCGTAACGGTCATCCCCTTTGTTGAATATCGGCGGCGCCATAAATCCGAAGCGGAATCCCTCTTCACGAGGCGCGTCCTTCATTTCGCCTTCGAACCAGCTTCCGTTAGGAATAAACAACGCTTTTCCTTTCAAAAATTCCGTCTGTGCCTGCGTATGGTTCATCGCAACGGTACCTGGCATCAAATAGCCCTTTTGCGCGATGGTGTCGAACAGTCCGAACACTTTACGAACGGCATCCGATTGGAATGCGCCCTCTTTGTAGCTTGCTGCATCTTCGATCGCTTGCTGTCCGCCTGCCGACGCAATGCTAGGGAATACGATGTTGTCATTGTAGGTCGGGTAAATGCCTTGATACGTAAATAGGAAGCGGCCATCTTGCTGCGCAGTATCGTGCATCGCAAACAACTCGTCCCATGTTTCTGGCGCTTTCCACCCCTTCTTCTCGAACAAATCGGCGTTATACCACATGCCAAGCGTCGAGATATTAAATGGAGCTACGACGATTTTGCCATCGCTGTGCGGCGCCGCGTAATTTAATATGCCGTCTACCATTTTATCCTTGAGTGGCACCGACTCTCCTGTAAGTGTGGAGTCGAACACGTCGTT
Source organism: Paenibacillus sp. OSY-SE (assembly GCF_000283315.1). Taxonomy (NCBI): domain Bacteria; kingdom Bacillati; phylum Bacillota; class Bacilli; order Caryophanales; family Paenibacillaceae; genus Paenibacillus; species Paenibacillus sp. OSY-SE. Next base: position 84,467 of record NZ_ALKF01000189.1, read on the forward strand.
CAATTCCAGCAATGCTTTCTCTTTAATCATCGTCTGGACAGTGCCTGTGTTGTCAGTCATCGGTGCATAAATAAAATCCGGTGGATTGCCTGCAACGATTTGCGGCTTAATGATATCCATAATTTTCGGGTTTGACGTCATATTTACTTTAACCCCTTGATATTCTTGTTCGAAGCGGCTGATCACTTCTTCCCAATAAGCTCGGCCGAAGCCGCCTTCAAATACGGCAATATTCAGCTCTTTGTTCTCAAAATCCGGTTTACCTTCTTCGTCTTTCGATGTTTGCGTCGTGGTTTCGCCGCCTTTTGTCGTCTCTTCGGCTGCCGGCTTGGAGTTGCCGCACCCGGCAAACATCGTGGCTACCAACGTGAGTATGCATAACATTATCCATGTTCGCTTCATGTTGTATGACCTCCACTTTTTAAAATGTAATTGCTTACATTTCTATCGTAACGGAAACTGCTGAGCTGCAACATAGAGCAAATTTGGAACTACCTAGATTATTTTTACTTTTTGAACTCGCACTTGTGGACCGATAAACGCAAAAAAAGTTCGTTTGCCATAACAAACGAACTAATCATCAAATGCTACACATTCTCTCGAACCTCTTTAAAATAGTAAAAGGCGCCCTTGCAGGCGCCCCATTTGTTCCCGATACTAGTTTAATTTTTCAAGCGGCTTCGCGTTGCCATACGCAGGATAAGAACGTGTTGAAGGCTTAGCCCAATTCACCGCATTATAAATGACGCGGCGAACCTGTTCATTGTAATACGTCGGATACGTTTCATGACCTGGACGGAAATAGAAGACTTTGCCCATCCCGCGATGGTAGCAGCATCCGCTGCGGAATACTTCTCCACCGGTGAACCAGCTTACGAACACTAGCTCGTCCGGCTCAGGAATATCAAAGTGTTCTCCGTACATCTCTTCTTGTTCCAGCTCAATATACTCCCCAATGCCTTCTGCTATTGGATGCCCCGGAGAGACGACCCATAAACGCTCTTTGTCGTTTGCTTCGCGCCATTTCAAGTCACAGCCCGTACCCATGAGCTTCTTGAATATTTTGGAGAAGTGACCAGAGTGCAGAACGATAAGTCCCATTCCTTGCAACACACGTTGATATACGCGTTCTACAATCGTCTCTTCAACCTCGTTATGCGCCATATGGCCCCACCAGAGCAGGACATCCGTTGCGTTCAACACCTCTTCGGTTAAGCCATGCTCCGGCATATCCAATGTGGCGTAACGTACGTGAAATTCTGATTCCAAACCTTCTCCAATGGCACCGTGAATTCCATTCGGATAGATTTCAGCGACCTTCGGGTTCTTATGTTCATGGCGGTGTTCGTTCCAAATCGTGACATTGAGTTGTTTAGTCATCGGTGTCTGTCTCCTCTCACATTCCCCGCTTCTCTTCAGCAATTATATGGCGTGAAGAGAAGCGGGGGCGTTGCCTCTATATGAACCTGTGTGGGATGTTACACCCACCACATCTCGCCGAGCGGCTCCTTCATCAAAATCGGTTGCAAGTTCTGCACTGCTTTCGTGAAGCCTTCGTCGATCGACATCAAACCGTCTTCATGCTCAATGCTTACGACATAATCGTAACCTACCAGGCGAAGTGCGCTAATAATATCAGCCCACGTCTTCATATCATGTCCATAGCCGACCGTGCGGAACTGCCATGCGCGATCCAACATCATCGAGTACGACTGCATATCCGTAATGCCGTGCTTGTTCACATTGATCGGATCAATCGTCGTATCCTTAGCATGGAAGTGATAGATCGCGTTCTCTTGTCCGAGAATACGAACCGCCTGCACCGGATCGATACCTTGCCACCACATATGGCTCGGATCGAGGTTGGCGCCGACGGCTTCCCCAACCGCCTCGCGCAAGCGAAGCATCGTGCCAGGGGAATGAACGGAGAATCCACCGTGCAGCTCAAGGCCAATCTTGAGTCCGCGCTCAGTGGCATACGCACCAACTTCTGTCCAATATGGAATCACCTTTTCTTTCCATTGCCAATCCAATATTTCTTGATAATCGTTTGGCCAAGGCGCGACTGGCCAGTTCGGATATTTCGCTCCCTCATGATCCCCTGGACAGCCAGAGAAACCATTTACGATCGGAACTTCCAGCTTCGCCGCCAAGTCTAGCGTCGCCATGAAGTCCTCATGGAATTGCTTGGCAATCTCTTTCTGCGGATGAAGTGGATTGCCGTGGCAGCTCAATGCGCTGATCATCAAGCCACGGGATTCCACAGCTTGCTTGAACGCCTTTATTTTGCTGTCGTCAGCGAGCAGTTCGTGCGGGTTGCAATGATTGTTGCCGGGATAGCCTCCAGTGCCGATCTCGACTGCCTCCACGCCTTTGGCTGCGATCGTATCCAATGCTTCTTCTAGCGGTAATTGTCCATACAATACTGTAAATACACCTAATTTCATTGCTAGACCTCCTTCGGTAAATCAGCCCTGTGCGGGATGATGACTTGCTGTCTGCCTCTTTTATTCGAAATAAATCGCTTTGCCCGTGCGAGCCGACTCATATATCGCTTCTAAAATTTCGGAGACGACGCATGCTTGCTCTGCTGTCACAACCGGTGTCTTATCTTGCTCAATCGCGTCGATCCATAGGCGCATTTCCAAATCTGGAGCGTTTTCTGTTTCACCGTCATAAAAATCAACGCCGCCTGAGTCGAGTTCGATCTTCTGCTGATACAGACGGCTATGCTTTTCACCATTAATGTTCAGCCCGTTCACCATATCCGCTCCGCCTTCGGTTCCACATAGCGTGCACTTCGCTTCGCCGACCTGCGTCGTGTTGAGCGCCCAGCTGGATTCCAGCATAATGGTCGCGCCGTTCTTCATTACGACCATGCCGAACGCCGAATCCTCGACCGTAAATTTCTCCGGATCCCATGGACCCCATGCATTGGCTGCTTGCTCACGGCTGCTGAGCTTATGATAGGCTGTGCCAAGAACGACCTTCGGCTCGTAATTGTCCATCATCCACAGCGTCAGATCAAGCGCGTGCGTTCCGATATCGATGAGCGGGCCTCCGCCTTGCTTCTCTTCATCCAAGAACACGCCCCAAGTCGGAACGGCACGGCGGCGAATCGCGTGAGCCTTCGCATAGTAGATATCTCCGAATGTTTCGTCTTCGCACAGCTGCTTCAAATACTGGCTATCGGAGCGGAAGCGGTTGTTGTAGCCGACGGTCAACTTCTTGCCTGAACGCTTTGCAGCTTCCACCATGCGGCGCGCGTCTACCGCCGTCTTCGCCATCGGCTTCTCGCACATGACGTGCTTATCGCTTTCCAACGCTGCAATCGAGATTTCCGCGTGGGAATCGTTCGGCGTACATACGTGTACAATATCAATGCTGCTGTCTTGCAGCAATTCTTTATAATCACTATATACTTTGGAATTTTCATTACCGTATTTGGCTTTCGCTTCTTCAGCGCGTTCTACCACGATATCGCAAAATGCAACCATTTCGATGTTATTCAATTTGGACAAGCTAGGCAAATGCTTGCCATTGGCGATGCCGCCGCATCCGATAATCGCAATTTTATAAACGTTAGACATTATTAGTTTCCTCCTCAAAATCGACAATATTATTGTGGGTTCATCGTTTTATCGTTATGGTCATGACTTGATGGACATGACCATAACGAAGATGTGCAAATGTGCCAATTACTTGCCCAAGTTGCTCTTAATCCATTGACGGCTGTTCTCAACGCTTGCCAAGCTCGGACGTTGGCATTCATCCTGTTCAACGATAAGCCATTCAGCTCCGGCATCCTTCGACGCTTGCGCGATGGCCATCAAATCCAATTCACCAAGACCCAGCTCTACGGTCAACGGCTTGCCCTCTTCTGTACGCTTCAAATCCTTGAAGTGCACGAGCGGGATACGTCCCTTATATTGGGCGATTACGCTGAGCGGGTCATATCCGCCATACTGTACCCAGCATACGTCAAGCTCTGTAAAGAGCTTCTCCGCAGGGAGCTGCTGGAACAGCGTGTCGAACATCGTCTCCTCACCCAGCTTGGTCGTAAATTCGAAATCGTGGTTGTGGTAGCCCAGCTTAATGTTATGCTCCGCAAGACGCTCTGCCGCACGTGCGAAATGTGCCGCTGTCTCTTGAAGAGCCGGCAGCGTATTGTAGCGTGACTCGCCCAACCCGGGGCAAATTACGTGACGGTTGCCGATTGCCACGTTCATCTCGATCTGTTCATCCAAATGATCGATCAGCTGCTCGATGCTGACGTGGGATCCGGCGGCTTGCAAATTCAACCGTTCCAGCGTCGCAGCCAGTTCCTGCGGCTGCAATCCGCCGTAACCAGCGAATTCAACTCCGTCATAGCCCATTGCCGCTACTTTTTCCAAAGTGCCGACGAAATCCTTAGCAGTCTCGTCCCTTACGGTGTATAACTGTAATCCAATCTTCACCTGTTCCACCTCATTTTTATATGAAAAATAACGAATAAACAACATTTTTTTGCCTGATTGAAAAGGTTTTCAATGAACTGCCTTCATTGTGCCACAATGCCTCCCTAGTGTGAATGAAGGATATCCTTTTAAGATGAACTATCTTGCTATATTTGCTATAATTATTGTAAATCAAAACCGATTGCGACAGGAGGAAACAATGTCCCCATCGATTGAAACAGATAAAGACTTCACTTTGATGTTCTCAGGATACGCCCGGCACAGCAAACCGATGAGCATGGTTATTCCAGAGCTGAAGCACTATCTTGTACGAATCCAGCTTGAAGGCAGCGCCCACGTATGGCTTGAAGATCGCTTCGAAGCGTTCAAACCCGGAGATATGCTGCTGCTCGCGCCCGGACAATACTACGATTTGCAGATAGGCTACCGCAATCCGGGCACATTGGATCCGCTCCCTAAGGTGCACAGCCTTGACTATTATTTCATTATCAATGGTCCTTGGATCGCATCCTGGTGGAACAGGCGGGAGCGTCCCGGCAAAGCAGTGCTTGGCATCGATGACCGGCTGCTTTCGCTATGGCGGGATATTATGCAAGAGCAGCGTCTGTTCGGCAGCAACAACATGAACGATATTGTCAGACATCTGACCTTCGCCTTCTACCATATGCTGGACCGCACGCTGACGGAGCGCTCCCATCCTTCGTTCCAAAATATGAAACGAAGCACACAGCTGGCGCATCAGATGAAGCATTATATCGAAATGAACGCAACTGAGGCATTCACGCTGAATGAAGTGGCGGAAGCAGTGCAGCTAAGCATATCGCGCGCGTCTCATATATTTAAAGAGACGTTTCATCAATCCGTAATGGATTATGCGATACATGTCCGGTTGACTATGGCTTGTGAACGGATACTGCATGGCTATATGCCGCTGGAGCAAATTGCAGAAATGTGCGGCTTTCAAAGCTATTCTTATTTTCATCGCACATTCAAAAACCGCTTGGGCCTATCCCCGCGTCAATTCCGCGAGCAGCGTCAATTAGGGCAATAGTAATCGCATCGTTGAGCGGGCGTTGCAGCAAGTGTGATGAAATTGTGGTGTTTTTCACTTTCAGCTTGTAATACGGCCGCTTATTTACTATGATTAAAGTGCATTGAAATAATTTTCATCAATAGAGTGAAAATAATTAAAATTATTTTCATCAAATCCAACCGTAAGAGGATGATTTTATTGTCCAGTATATTGCATGCGATTCGGCAGCAAGCGCACGACTTTCATCCCCAGGAACGCAAGGTAGCCGATTACATTTTGCAATTTCCGGGCAATGTAGTGTCGATGGGCATCACGGAGCTTGCCGAACAATCGGGAACGTCCGCTGCTACGGTGACCAGATTTTGCAAATCGCTTCATTTTCGCGGATACCCCGATTTCAAGACAAAGCTTGCAGCTGATTTGGCTCAACAGACAACACCGTTATCCTACCAAGATATTATTGCAGGTAATCCCCTGCGAGATATTATTTCAGCTATTGAGTCCAATCACATCCGTTCTATATCGGATACGACACGGCTACTGGATATTGTCACCTTGGAACGTACGCTGCTTGCATTCCAGCAAGCGCGGCAAATCGATCTATATGGCATGGCGACTTCAGGCATCGTAGCGATGGATTTCTATCAAAAGCTCATTCGCATTGGGAAGCGAGCCACTTGTTTCCCCGACCCTCATATGCAAATCACTTCTGCTGCGAACCTTACCGAAGAAGACGTTGCCTTTGCCATTTCCTATTCTGGGGAAACGCCGGAGACGATTGAAGCTCTGCAGTGTGCGAAGGAACGCGGCGCCACGACCATTTCCTTAACGAAGGTCGGCGTCAATCGGCTCGCCTCACTAGCAGACATCTCTATTTGCGCTTCTTCCTTAGAAGAAGGCATTCGACGCGGCGACATGGCATCGCGCATCGCGCAGCTTCACATTATCGACATTTTGTTTGCGGGCATGGTCAGCGAGCAATTCGACGAGCACATCCCCAAGCTGGAGCAATCGTATCGTATGGTACGCAAGTACCGTAAAGATAAAGGGAGGTAACAATCACATGAATCTGTTAACTTTTCAAACGAATGAAGAATTGAATCAAATCGGGGCAAGCATTATCGCAAGCCTTGTCCAGACGAAGCAGAATGCGGTTCTAGGTCTCGCTACCGGCAGCAGCCCGATTGGCATTTATCAAGAATTAATCCGCTTAAATGAAAAAGGCTACGTGAGCTTCAAAAACGTTCGTTCTTTCAACCTGGATGAATATGTCGGTCTGCCTGCAGGTCATCCGGAAACGTACTTATCCTTTATGAATAAGCAGTTATTCGATCATATCGATATTAATAAAGAAAATACGCGCGTACCGAATGGCAACGCGGAGAACCTAGAGCAAGAATGCAAGCTATACGATGAAATGCTGGCTGACGCTTCAATTGATTTGCAAGTGTTAGGCATCGGGCATAACGGTCATATCGGGTTCAACGAGCCCGATCAGAACTTGCACGGCGGTACCCATATTGTTACCCTAAAAGAAGAGACTCGCCAAGCGAACGCGCGCTTCTTCGATTCCATTGACGAAGTGCCTAAGCAAGCGGTCACGATGGGTGTCGGATCTATTTTGAAAGCTAAAATGATTATGCTCGTCGTTCGTGGCGCAGATAAAGCAGACATCGTACACCGTGCATTAACGGGTCCGATTACAACGGAAGTTCCGGCATCGCTCTTGCAAACGCACCCGAACGTCGTCGTATTGCTCGACAAGGAGGCGGCTAAATATTTCCATGGCTAATTCAACATTTACCCTCACCAATGCGCGTGTCGTTACACCGAACGGCACACTGTGCGACGGTGTTGTCCGTGTCGAAGACGGAAACATCGCCTTTATCGGCAAGTGGACCGAGTTAACGGAAGCTCAGCAGCAGGATTGGGCTCCTGAAGCGATCGACGCTCAAGGCGGCTGGGTGCTTCCAGGATTTATTGATTTGCACGTGCACGGCGGCTTCGGATCGGACTTTATGGACGCGACTAGCGAAGCGTACGATGCCATTACGAAATATCATATGGAGCACGGCACGACTGCTATGCTCGCGACGTCGATGACGCAATCCCGCGAGGCGCTTGACCGGGTCATGGTTGCAGTAGATGGCTATATGAAGCAAGGCATGAACTATACGCAACTGGCCGGCATTCATTTGGAAGGACCGTTCGTGAACCCGAAATATAAAGGGGCTCAGAACGCTGATTTCATGATTGACCCGCAAATCGACTGGTTCGAAGATTGGCATGCGCGCTTCCCAGGTCTTATGAAGCAAGTCAGTCTGGCGCCTGAGCGCAACAATGCGCTCGCAGCCATCCGCTGGCTGCGAGCACACGCCGTGAACGCAGCGGCTGCACATACTGCTGCCACATACGATGAAGTGACTCGCGCGGCGAACGCGGGGTTGAATCAGGCAGTGCACACGTTCAACGCGATGACGCCGATTCACCATCGCGATCCGGGTGTAGCCGGCGCGGTGCTGACCGATGATCGCATTACGGCAGAGATCATTGCCGATGGTATCCACGTGCATCCGGCCTGCATCAAGATGCTGGCGCGTACCAAGGCACCGGGCAAGCTCGTCATCATTACTGATGCGATGTCCGCTGCAGGCATGCCAGACGGCCAGTACGATTTGGGCGGCTTGGCTGTTACCATGCGGAATGGCGTATGCCGTCTGACCGAGGGCGATTCGTTAGCAGGCAGCACACTGACAATGATTCAGGCTGTTAAAAATATGGTGAGCTTTGTAGGACTGACTATCCCTGAAGTATCCCAACTCGCGAGCACGAACCCTGCCAAGCAGATTGGCATCGATCACGTAACCGGCAGCATTGAAGTCGGCAAGCAGGCGGATCTCGTCTGGACCGACGTGGACTTGAACATTCAACGCGTATGGGTTAAAGGCAGCACTCATATGTAACGATTACAGATAGGCAGAAGCGCTTCTCCGAGAGAGGCGCTTTTCTTTTTATACAGTTAAAAAAATAAAGCGTAATTCCAACAACGTTACGCTGTTAGTCCTACGCTTGAATTTATTCGGTGCAAGTCGTCCGAACTTGCTCATCAAAGAACCTCCTATCACATGATCCGTTGTAGGATATGGTCAAGAAGGCTAAAATTGTCAGGGCGATGGGCTAATTGTTAGATTTTTAACTCCCCAAGCTTGATTAGCTCGACTACCGCTTGCGAACGACCCTTTACGTTCAATTTTTGCATTACATTCGAAATGTGATTTCGGACCGTTTTTTCGCTAATAAATAATTGTTGTGCAATATCACGGGTCGTTTTGTCCTGAACAAGTAATTCAAAGACTTCGCGTTCACGATTAGTCAGCAGGAACTTGCTTTTGTGATCGCTACCCTTCAAGTGTCACCCCTCCTTGCCCAAATTTTTGTAATATAACAAGGTTAAGGGATACAGTCAAAGTTATACTATGAAGGGCGATTACACTTGGTGCGGTGCTTCGTAAAAATGGGCTTCGCCTTCCCCAAAAACAAGGCAGCATACATAAAACAATCCCGGTTGAAGCACGTTAACGATAGGCTTCTTCTTTTATGTAAATGCAGGGCTTGTCTCTCTGCTGCACACATAACGCATACTTGTTGCGGAGAGATCAAGTCCTGCATCGTAGCCTTGACGTATTATCTTCCTGGAGCCATGTTGTTCAACCGAGTCGGCTGTCCTGTAGGGTTAGCGCCGGCATTCGTCGGGAAGATGCGGTAAATCATTTCTTGGAATTCATTAGCAAACCCGGTAAGTGGCTGTCCGTTTGCTGCATAATTATTATAATAATTCATTCGATCAACGAAATCCGGATTGGCAGAAACATACACATTGTTACAGTTTGGCGCTTCTTTTTTAACCATATTGCCGATTTTTTCTTTCAAATCAGTAGGGACATCGCTAGCGCTCGTCGAACGTGTCCCATAAGAGCCAGCATGAGAACCATGCTTGCTTGTCCCATGAGTACCCATATGAGAACCGTGCTTGCTTGTTCCATGAGTACCCATATGAGATCCGTGTTTGCTTGTTCCATGAGTACCCATATGAGATCCGTGCTTGCTTGTTCCATAAGTACGGCCATCTTGGCGATGAGTACTCATTCCAGAGATTTTACCTTTCGGCGCCGTTGTTGTATGTTCCGTTGTAACCGCAACGTAAGCATTGTTATTCGTCACCACTACGTTTGCCGATTTCACGCCTTTAATTGTTGCAATCTTATTGGCGATCTTTTGGCTCATTTCCATTTTGCTGTTCGCGGAATGCATACCATAGCGTCCGCCACTCATGTCGTAATTACGACCGTGCATGCCATCATAATTACGGCTATGCATGCCATCATAGTTACGACCGTGCATGCCATCATAGCTACGACCGTGACCGTACATGCCGTCGTAATTACCGTGCGTTCCGTACGTTCCGCTTAAATTGTTATCTAGAGTGTTCGTACGGTAACCGTTTCCGGTAAAATTCGTATTATAGCGGTTGGCATTAAAGCGGTAATCCCCGTCAAGCGGTCGAACACCATCTGTGGAACGGTACATGTTATTCGGGCGGGCACTCTTGGTGGTTACATTATCCCGAGTCGTACAACCTGTCATACCCATCGTCATCACGAGCGCAGCCGTCATCGTCAGCAAAGCCACCTTCAATCGCATCGAATTTCCTCCTTGTATAGTTGAATGGGGGGTGTCACAACACATAGCATGCGCTGACGAGAGGATGTTATGCCGATATGTTTTTCCCGCTCTTCCACTCCTTGCAGTGGAATGGGTTGGAAATTGCCGCCTCTGAACAATCCTTTGTTGACAATTTTTAGCTGCCACTATAATATTAGAGCATCGCACTTTAGTACCAGGTGCTAATTAAAACACTGCATTTACTCATACACTTTTTGATACGTATTAAAGGAGGATTTTATCATCTTGCAAACCGTGAAGCTGCATACTAAAGCACGAATTACAGCATTCGGCACCTACGTACCGGAGCATCGTTTGACCAATGAAGATCTATCTGCGATGGTCGATACGAATCATGAATGGATCGTTCAGCGTACAGGTATGATTGAGCGGAGAATTGTTGGTCCCGATACGTATGCCAGCGATTTAGCATATCATGCAGTGCTTAATTTGGCAGAGCGTCATGGTGTGGATGTGCAGACTATAGATGCGCTGCTTGTTGCGACCTCGACTCCAGATGCATTCTTCCCGAGCACAGCCGCTCTTGTTCAAGCCCGACTAGGCATTTCCAATGCGATGGCGTTAGATATTTCCAACGCATGCGCAGGCTTTGTCAGTGCGATGCAAGTAGCCATCGGTCTGATTGATTCCGGCATGCACCGCAAGGTGCTTGTTATCGGCTCTGAAGTATTAACGCGGGCGGTGGATTATCAAGATCGCAGCACCTGCATATTATTTGGCGACGGAGCCGGGGCTATCCTCCTTGAAGCCGGGACGGAACAAAGTTGCTTTATTGCTTCCGGTTCGTTAACGATGGGAGATACAGGGGGCGTATTGCATCGTCGCGCGATAGCTGAGCGCATCGGAGACATTGAGATGAGGGCTGACGGTACATTGTTCCAAAACGGAAGAGAAGTATACAAATGGGCGCTGCAGCAAATACCAGCTGGAGTGAAACGGATATTGAAAGAAGCAGGATACTCAGCGGATCAAGTGGATCAGTTTGTTCCCCATAGTGCCAATCTGCGCATGATTGAATCGATATGCGAACGCTCTGGCATCCCAATAGAGCACACGCTGACAAGCGTACAATATTATGGCAATACTTCCGCTGCGAGTATCCCATTAGCCATTGCCGAGGGGTTGAAGGACGGAAGATTGCAGCCGGGGCATCTCACGCTTCTTTATGGCTTCGGCGGCGGCTTCTCGCAAGCGATACTGCTTCTTCGATGGCCCTCTTTTTGACATATAAGCCCTCTGTGGCTTTTTCTTTTTCTTGTTTACTCTACTCTTATCCGGCAACAGGCATACTTCACCCATAAATCTTCCATTCTTCAGACAGACTTCTCCCTTGTATCCATAGCAGCAGTTTTCCATTTTCCGTGCTTCTTCATCCCGCCCATCGTTATCAGCGCATGGGCAATCCCTGCTGCTTCGTCCATGTAATCTTAAGCAGATTCTAAGAAAAAAGACGTCTATAGTCCTGCATTGCTCGTAAATACAACGTGTCCATGATTCGCTTGGAATACATCTTCGCACACCAAAGTTTGAATCCGTTACAGTTGAATGATTGTCAGTTTCAAGTTTTGCGGGCAAATGTCTAGTTACATGCATATTATTACTTAAGTCTTTACACCCCAATTAGGAGGTTTTTATTAATGTATTTTCATCACCGGTATATGTTAAATCAACCTTTTACCGGTTACACTCCGTGCTACACCCCGTACCCTAATTCCGTTCTCGTTTATCCTGTTGTTGTATACCCTAGGAATGAAGCTGGACATCTTCGCAGAAATAAGGAACTCGTTCGAAGTCTCTTCGACACTGTATTTAATCAGCATCAAGTGGATGCTGCGGTCCATTTGCTGACAGAAGACTATATTCAACATAACCCCGCGGTGCCTACCGGACGAAAAGCATTTATGGATACTTTTAGGGATCTTTTTAAAAAGTACCCTGGCTATCATGCATCGATCAAGCGGATCATTGCCGAAGGCGACTACGTTGCGGTGCATAATCATACGGTTACGGGTCCAAATGACCGTGGAAATGCTATCTTGGATATTTTTCGAATTGAGGATGGGAAAATCGCCGAGCATTGGGATGTCATTCAACCTGTGCCAGAGCATTCAGCCAACCAGAACACCATGTTCTAGGAAGAAGACGGGCCCGGAGGACAACGCCGGATTATACGCCTCCGGCGTCCTCTTGAAAATTCCAGGTTTTTCTCCTCCAGGCCTTCTCTCTCATTTCTTAGTGGCTTGTTTATCTTCGTTATCGCTCATCTTCCCGTGCCAGAGCGTCTGAACATCCAGAAGCTCCTGCTTATGAATGGCATATGCCCACTCACTATTTGGCGGAACAATCCATAGCTCTTCGCCTTGCATATATCCCTTATACTGTCGCGTCTCTGCTTTTCCTTTTTCCTCTTGTCCCGTCACCTCCTGATCCGGCTTCAGCGAAAGGTCCAACGACCAATCCGGTTCATTATTCGCAATATGAGACAAGGATGCAGTCCGAGATGGCTCCTGCTCCGTCATCCAATACCTCATTTTGTTCATCAGCGTCGTGGCGTCATTTTCGGTTATAGACTTACCGTTAAGCAGCCAATTCTTTATTTCACTTTCTTCCTTATTGGCCTCTTGGCTGCGGCCGTCGTCAGAATTGGCTTCCGTTGGTGTCTCCGCTTTGTCCACATGCTGCAAACGATAGGACTGCCCCGACCAGTTCCATTCGAACTGCTTCACCCGTTCAAGTGGAAAGGTCAGAGGCTCCTTCGCAGCAAAGTCGAAGGCTGTTCGCGCCAGGCTCGACAGCGCGGATTGTGACACTTGATACACCGTCCGTTCATCATCTGCCGTTGCATAGAAGAAGCCGGAGACGGGAGACTCGGCACCGACATTGATGCGGTGAGTCTTGCCGTCACGCACGGACACGGTGAATGTCTGAGACGGCTTCTCTAATCCATACTTGTCCATATCAGCAGCGTGCTCCTCCACCGTCGACTCCACGCTCACGTTTGATATCGTCGACAACCAATCGTCTACTGGATAGGTATTTATAGGATAGGTATCCGGCTTGGTCATCGCCCATTGCCCCTTATTGTTCACCAGCTCCACCTGTTCTTCCTGAATCTGAATCGTCAGGGCGGTAATTTGCTGTTGATTCACTTGCAGGAGCGTATTCTTGGCTTCCTCCTGATTGGTACGGAAGAAATTGTTGGCTGATGCATACCATAATCCGACTGCGAATACAAGCAGCAGAATGACCGTCGGCAGCGCCTTCTTCATTATCCATGCCTCCTTCTCCACCATAGTCCTGCCCCGATGAGGAGCAGCAAGAGTGGGAAGCCAATAACAGTCGTCCATAAAATGGCCTGCGCTTGACCTGGAGTGAGATATGTTATCTGGTATGCTTCATGCTCCCGCGGTCTAATCGTGACTTGATCATCGTTGCCTTGTAACCAGTTCACACTGTTCAATGCAAAATCGCGATTGCCTTGCGTATAAATGTTATCGTCATCCAAAAAACTGGAACCGCCGATGACAACAGCCTTTGGCTTGCCGTCCAACGTCGTTACCGCCAACCCGAGCGTCAACGGACCATTGATATCTTGATCTCCGCGTTCGCTTCCCTCTTTTATAAGCCGCTCAAGATCTGTTTCTCCATACGATTCGGCTGACGTACGAAGGATCGGTTCCGCCTCCAGCGTATCTGTCGCCTTTGCCTCAAGCGGCAGCCCCAGGCTGAGCATCGTAAGCAAGTTGTATTGCGACAGCTTGGCCGTCAATTCATGCGTACCATACTCGGGTATGATTGTGAATGGATCGTAAAGAATGCTCTCTTTCGCTTCTACCGCTACCGCATGCTTGTTCTCCACCCCTAGCTGCTGCAGCAGTCCATCGAGATTGCTCCATGACCGTTCCATCTCAGGATTGAATCCGAGCGCAATGTACAGCTTCCCGTCTCCCTCCGCGTACTTCTTCAGCAGCTGCGCTTCCTTATCGGTCAGGTCCTGGCTGCCACCGAGCAGCATCACGAAGTCTGCATCCTTCGGAATCTCACCTTCGCGGTACAGATTCAATTCCTGTAATTCAATATTATCTTCGCCAAGACTAGAAGCCAACGCCGTCATTTGAGACAGCGGAAGTTCCTGATGACCGGACAGCACATAGGCCTTAGACTTCTTATCAGTTGTCAAGCTGCGCAGCGCCTGCGTCATTTTCTCCTCGCCGCTGAACTTATAAGCCCCATATCCGTCACCAGCACTGAACATTTCATACAGTCCAACCGTCTTGCGTTTTGATCCCTGCTCGAACACAATCGAGCTTCCTGCCAGCCCATATTGCTGCGCCAATGACGGCTCCTTCAGCAGGTCATACTGCTGAAACACAATATGACTGTTATGCTTCGCGAGCTCCTGCCCCATATCCGCAACCTGCCGCGTTAGAAGTGGATCATCGTTCGGAGTTAAGAACAGCTTCATATCAACTTTATCTTGTATCGACGTCAAGGTCGTGGTCGTCTGTTCCGACAATGTAAATGATTTGTTTTGCGTCAAGTCCCACTGAAATCCCGTTAACGACTGTAAAAAATACGTCAACAACACAAAGATGCCGATAACGGCGGCCGACAGCAGAGCAGCGTTCGTTCCTCGCAGCCATTTTTTCATAATTCGTTACCTCCACCGTTTTCTTTCAAGCACCTGAATACTCAACACGACGAATACGGCCGTCAATGTAATGAAAAAGAGGACGTCCGCGCCATTTAGCACCCCTTTCATGAACGAGTCCAGCCGCGTGTTCATCGCAAACGGCATCAGCCATTCTCCGAGCGTGCCAGAGGATGATGCCGCCCAATCCAACATCGTCCAGAACGTGAGCAGCATGACAAAAGAGGCGATCGCCGTCACCATCTGATGCTGCGACAAGGTGGACGCGAACAACCCCACCGCCGCCATGGCAGCCGTCAGCAGCAGCATGCCGATAATGGAAGTAATCATCATCTTCATATCCAATGTGCCGTAAAATGACATAACGATGGGATAAATGAGAGTAAAGCCGACCAGAACTACCATTAATACGAGGGCTGCGGCATATTTGCCGAGCACAATTTCAGTCATTCGTGCCGGGGAAGTAAGCAGCAGCTCATCCGTTCCCTGTCGGAATTCATCCGAGAAGAGCCTCATTGTCAATAAAGGAATAACAAATACGTACATAAAGGTCGCGTTGCCCGATACGAGCCGGAAATCGATGATGCTAGGCTGAAACATAACAAAGTTCATATAAAATAAAATGCTGGAAATGAGTACATACACCGCAAAAGCAACATAAGATGTCGGCGACGTAAAATAAGCATGCATCTCCTTGCGAAAAATGGCATTGAACCTACGCATCACCTGAATCCTCCTCCGTTGTCAAGCGAGTGAACACATCCTCAAGACTCGTCATTTCCCGCTTCATTTCAAGCAGAGGGTACCCTGCGTCTGCCAGTGCGTAGAATAGCGCTTCGCGCACATCGGAATGATCCTGTGATACGACGCGCAGCTTTATTGTCTCTCCTGATTCCGGCGAAGGAACGCCTGGTTGTGAGGTGGTCAGCTCATAATTGTCGACGCACACCTGCACTGCTAAGTCCGCCTCCTGTCCAGCCCCTTCTAGACCCGTGTCGGTATGATCCATAGTTGTAATCGGAGCCTCATCAACTTCTTCATTCCGGCAGGCCTCTTGAAATCCATCGCCGACAATTTGGACTTCCGTCACAAGCGGCAAGGCAGACACCACTTGAATAATAGACTCAGTCGGTCCTTTCACTTCCAAATGCAAACTAACCTCTTGCCCCATGGCCGTGCCTAATCTGTCCGGACGTTCGTCCAGCACGATTTGTCCTTGATGAATAATAAGCACACGGTTGCACAACATATTCACTTCGGGGAGTATATGGGTGCTGAGCAGCACCGTATGCTGCTCCCCAAGCTCACGGATCAGTTGACGAATCTCAATAATTTGATTCGGGTCGAGTCCCGATGTCGGCTCATCAAGCACAAGCAGATCAGGCTTGTGGATTATGGCCTGTGCCAATCCAAGCCTTTGCTTGAACCCTTTCGATAGACTTCGAATCATTTGTTGCTCTCTGCCATGCAATCCAAGCTTGTCCAGCATTTCATTGATACGCTTCTTCTGCTCCCGAACCGGAACGTTCCGCAAATCGGCCACAAAACGCAAATACGACATCACGGTCATCTCCGGATAAAGCGGTGGTGTCTCAGGCAAGTAGCCTATTTTGCTGCGAGCTTTAGCACCGTGTTCCGACATGGATAGCCCGTCAATGGTAATGCTCCCGCCGGTCGGGTTCAGATAGCCCGTAATCATGCGCATCGTCGTCGTCTTACCTGCGCCATTCGGACCCAAGAAGCCGACGATTTCGCCGCGCTCCATCGTGAAGTCAATGTGCTGTACGCCACGACGTTCGTCGAACATCTTACTGACGTCCTTCACTTCTAACATAATGACCCTCCTTGTCCTAACCTCCCGTGGACGGCACCCGCAAGCCACATGCGGCGTGCCCTCACAGAATGCTCCAACAAGCATCATACCCAATGAACTCTAATGTGAGATTAAATGAAACTGAAAGCATACTTAAAAGTTCGTGTCTGAATTGTGAACGATATCAATCCGCACTTCAGCTTTCTTTAGCGTTATATGCATGATAAGTACGTTCCAATCCTTCAAGAAGAGAGACTTTCGGAGACCATCCCATATCCTGCCGAAGACGCTCGTAACTGAGACAGCTGTGACGTATATCCCCTAATCTCTGTGGAAGCTTTTCCAGCTGTGCAGGCTTTCCGCAAATGTGCAGCAAATGATGAACAAGCTCATTGATGGAAGTTGTCTTCCCCGTTCCAACTTGCCATAAGCCGTCCTTGCGGCATTCGGCTGCACGCAGGCATGCATCCACAACATCCCCGACAAAGATGAAGTCCCTCGTCTGTTCTCCGTCCCCATGAATAGTAAGAGGAGCATTGGCATGCAGGCGGTCTATGAACAAGGCGATAACACCACCTTCACCTTTTGGCGTCTGTCTCGGTCCGTACACATTCGCAAAGCGCAATATCGTTCCATTCAGACCATGTAAGCGGGCAAATAATTGAAGATAGCGTTCAGCCGTTAGCTTGGATAATCCATAACAGGAGAGCGGCGCTGGGGGCTGATGCTCCTCATACGTATCAAGGGCAATGTCTCCATATACGGCTGAGGTTGAAGCGAGCACCACATGCCGCACCTTCGCTTTCAAGCATGCGGCAAGCGTAACCAAGGTGCCTTGAATATTGGTTCGCATATCTATTACCGGCTGCGCAATGGAACGCTTAACATCCGCTTGCGCGGCAAGATGAAACACAATTTCCGGCTGAATGAGCTCTATCTCCCGCCCCGCTGCTTCTTCCGCGATATCCAGTTCATGAAGCACCGCTTGCGGTGTAACATACGATTTCCCTCCTGCACTGAGGTTGTCAAGGATATGCACCTCATGTCCTTGACTGATTAGAGCATCCACGAGATGTGACCCAATGAAGCCCGCTCCACCCGTTACAACGATTCGCATTTTATTCACCCCGTCTCCCACTCAATCTACTGTCCCGTTTCTAGTCATAGGATCGGACCCTATTTCAACACGTCAACCTCCGTGAACGTCTCCATTCCAAGCGTACGAACAATGGATTGCTCGTTGTTTTTCATTTGCACAGACACCTGCAATGGATGATTGCCTATAATGGTTGTAAACACTTGAAATCCATACGGTCCAGGTGAAAGCCGCACGTCCGATATTTTAAGCACGTCACCTGGATTTCCCTGCTGCGTTATTCTATGAATATGCTCCGATACGATGACCCTGTTGCAAATAAGGCGTACCAATACGTTCGCCCCTTGTGAATGTTGGTTTTCAATTCGAATATCTGCATATTTCACCATCAGTTCATCATTAACGAGCGGATTATCTAATAATTCGGAATAGTACACTCCCAAATTCACGCTGCTCCTTCCTTTGGCTGCTGCCGATGTTCATCGCTAACAACATATGCACAATACTCCATCGCGGCAAGGGTATGCGCCTAGCGAGATGCGCCTATAGCATCCCCTCACTTCAGAGGGGAGCACCCAAATGTTCAGCAGCCGAACCATAGGATGCTCCGTCTTATTCCTCTCGGCGTTACACTGACATCCGCTGCAAAAACTTAGCAAGAAGCGGTTGGTACCGGCTGTTCGTCTCTGCAGCCTCTTTCATTATTGCGGCTCCATGCTTCATCGTACCCATGCCACCGTGCCAACGGTAAGCCGTGAATGGCTCATCGACGAAATGAAAGTCAAAGCCGTTCAATATGGCCCGGTACCAAAGATCCAAATCGTGCGTAAACGGGAGTTCCTCGTTAAAGTTACCGATATATTGCAATAATTCGCGCTTCATCATTACCGTACATCCGTTCACCGGATTGAATTTGAAGAAGCTCTGATAAAATTCGCCCATAGACGGGAATGTTACGGCCGCGCGATGCTGCGTCACTTGGCTGTATCCATTGATGTTATCGAAATTCGTGTGGCAGATGTAGGCGTTCCACGTCATCATATACTCCAACTGCTTAACTAGTTTGTCAGGATAAAACAAATCGTCGGAGCTCAGCCAAGCAATGTATTCTCCTGAAGCATACTTGATGCCATGATTAAGCGCGGATGCCGTCCCGCCGTTCGCTTTGCCCAAGTAATGAACGCGATCCATATAAGGGCGAATGCGATCCGCATACTGAGTGGAACCGTCATCAACGACGATAATCTCGAATTGGGGATACGTTTGCTGAAGCGCACTGCGAAGGGCCTGACCCACAAACAGATCGTTATAAAACGGGATGATAATCGTTACTAATGGGAACGTAAAATCCTTCAATGGAGTTCCCCCTCCTTCCGATAATAATGCAGAATATCAGCCACTGACTGTTCAAATGCGCGCAGCGGTGCCCAGCCCCACCGCTCAGGAAAAGAGATGTCATTGGGTTTAACGCTGGAGTATGGCTCAGTCTCATCGCCATATTGGAATTCGACTGGTACTAGCGAACAGCGAGCGAATGTATCCGCCACACTCCCCAAACTGCGATACCGTCCGCTTTCAACGGGATAAATGTGTCCTTGCTTGCCATGCTTGAGAATGAGTTCGTACGCTGCTGCCGCATCCCGCACATCGAGGAAATCTCGCTGTTCATGTCGATTGGATATGTTGAAGCGCGGCGGCCCTTCTCCTTTTTCCGTCTGCACAATATAGCGTCCCAGCAAGCCGCAAATGCCTGAAGAGGAACCAGGGCCGATCAGATTGGACGGCTCTGCCAGCAGAACGTCCTGTGCAAATAGATGAGCCCATCCGAGGGCTGCTAATTCTTGCAATGTCTTGCTTAACGAGTAGGGATGAGACGGCGAAAAGACAGGCGCATAAGATGCTTTCAACTTCGATGTAACGATCAGAATACGGCTGTTCGGAGTCAGGCGGAGCGCGTTCAACAAATGCAGCGTGGACATTACATTCACATCCAGCATGTGAAGTGGATCGGACCAAGAATCCTGTACGGAATTCATGCCGGCCAGATGAAGCGTATAATCCGGATGCACCTGCTTCACTACTTCCGAGACCCGCTCACGATCTTGCAAGTCACACATGACCACTTCCGCTCCCATCGCTGACACATCAGCATCCGCACGCCGCGTAAGGGCAATGACCCGCATCCCGGAATTCAGAAAATGACGACAAGCATGACGACCGGTAAATCCGGAAGCTCCGGTGACGAGCAGTGTCCCACCCCCGTTCATCGCCAATGCATCCTTACCGCTAATTCTGTCACCATGGCGATATACGAAGGGAGTGGATAATCAGCATCGGCACGTGTATTGGCCAATGTACGATTTGAAGCAGGCTCGTCGGTTGGCACAATGTCTACATTGACTTTCAGGAATACATCTTTGAACAACGTCAGTAAGTCATGCTTATGAATCGGTTGCGGATGCCCCAAATGGATTAAGCCGCTTATTCCGCGCTGAAGGTAATGATGAATAGCACGCGCCAGTTCCCATGTCGTGACTCCATTCCACCACACTTGACGATAGCCCTGGATTGTTCCTTCTTGACGGAGAAACCAATGCAGCAGTCCGATGCCTTGCGGTCGGATTTCAGGTCCGATAATCGAGGTGCGTATGGTGAGGTGTGGTGCAACGGTTAACTCACCCAGCTTTTTGGTTACCGCGTATAGAGAGGCTCCATCTGTTTTATCGTCTTCCCGGTACTGCCCTTTATGCCCGGAAAACACACAGTCGGTACTAATATGAATGACACGCGCTCCCATTCGGTCAGCAATCTGCCGCAGACGATGCGGCAGCAGTCCGTTCACTTGATAGGCTTCGATCGGCCTTTGTGCCGCCGCTTCATTCAACATGCCGACGGCATTGATGATGACATGAGGACGCACGGCAGTTACGAGTCGTTCCACTTGCTCCGTATCGGTCACATCCAATATTAGAGCGTGTTCTTCTGTTGCATCACGGCACGTATAGAACAAGGCGACGTTCCTTTGTTCCCGGAAATAGCGGACCAGAATATGGCCCGCCATTCCGTTGCCCCCGATGACGAGAATTTTCATTTCAAGAAGCCTCCCCGCTTCAGCAGCGCTGCGATAGCGTCTTTATTCATCAGATCGTGCTCTGAGCTGAAGCTGGAGAAATCGACCGGAGAGTATCGGCTGTATTGCTCTTTTAACCTAGGTAAATCAAGGGTAGGCAAAATAACTAAGTAGGCGTCGTCATACACGATAGTCGTCAAACTTTCATATTCGCTCATCAATATTTCATGAATTTTCTCACCGGGACGAATGCCTGTCTCGACAATGCGCACATTATCTTGACCCGAATGATCGATCAGCACTTCTGCCAAGTCGATAATGCGGCAGGTCGGCATCATCATGACGAAAACTTCACCGCCGAAGCTCTCTTTTGTCGCTTTAAACAAAAGCGTGACCGCATCTTGCAAAGTGAGAAAAAAACGTGTCATTTTTTTATCGGTAATTCCAATTTGGCACTTCGTCTTGATTTGATTCATGAACAGGTGGATAACGCTGCCGTTGGTGCCGAGCACATTGCCGCCGCGCACACAGACGAATTTGGTAGAGGAACGCAGCAGATTTGCGTATACAATCAACTTTTCTCCGATCGCTTTGGTCATGCCATAGAAATTCGACGGGTTAGCTGCTTTATCTGTGGAGATGTAAATGACCTTCTTCACTTTATTTTCAACTGCTGCCTCAATGACGTTCTGTGTTCCAATGACGTTAGTCTTTAATGCCTCATACGGCTGTTCTTCACATACAGGCACGTGCTTGAGTGCAGCGAGATGAAAGATGTAGTCCACTTCCTGGCACGCGTGCATGAGCGCATCCTTGTCCCGTATGTCACCGACGCAGAAGCTTAACCTATCATCTTCAAACGCACGGCTCATCGCCACCTGACTTGATTCATTGCGAGAGAATATCGTCACTTTTTTCGGATTTTGCGGTAACAGCTGCCGAACTAGCTCATGTCCCCATGAACCGGTGCCGCCAGTCACAAGAATGCGCGTGTCATTAAACATGGATGTTCCCTCCAAGCAAAAATTTAACTACTTTATCCGATACATCCTTCGTTACGTATCCGTCCGGACAGCTCCAGCCGGTAGGCAAAGCCGTCATAATGGATACCGCATCAACGATGTTGTCGGCTTGCAATCCGGATACGACGTTGCTTCCACAATCAACGGTTTCGGGACGCTCGGTCGAATTGCGGATGGTTACGGTCGGCACCTGAAAGATGCAGCACTCCTCCTGTACGGTGCCGCTATCTGTAATGGCACAGCGCGCATGCTGCTCCAGCCGGACGAAGTCAAAAAAACCGAACGGCTCATAACTCTCGACTAGCGGATGCAGCTTGATACGATGCTGGGTCAATTTAGATCTGGTTCGTGGGTGAATGCTGAAGATTAAACGGAGCTGTTGTGTCTCGGCAATGGTATTTAAGCTTTGCACAATTTGAATCAAATGCTCGGGGTCGTCTACGTTCTCTGCGCGATGGGCTGTCACGATGAAATATTGCTGCGGCTGTAATTGGAGCTGATCGAGAATGGGGCTTGCATTAATTTGCGCCTGATAATGGAGAAGAACTTCGTAGATTGGGTTCCCCGTCACCACTATCCGCTGGCTGGGAATGCCTTCGCGAATCAAATTCTGCTTGCTCTGTTCGGTGTACGGCATGTTAATGGAAGAAATCGCGTCGATGACGCGGCGATTCTTCTCTTCCGGCACCGCCAAATCAAAGCAGCGGTTGCCCGCTTCCATGTGCACGACGGGAATGCCTATACGTTCGGCAATGATGGCCGATAAGGCGCTGTTCGTGTCCCCGAGCAGCAGCACTTTGTCTGGCCGCTCTTTTTCCAAAATGATTTCGACATGCTCAAACATGGAAGCAAGCTGTCCGCCGAAGCTTTGCTGCTTATGGTTTATCACATAATCAGGCTGCCTTAATTGCATCTCTTCAAAAAAGATGGCGCTCAACGTATGGGTAAAGTTCTGTCCCGTATGCACGATGACATGACGCCCGGCCAGTCGGTCTAGCTTCTTCATTATGACACTGAGACGAATGATTTCGGGGCGTGTTCCGAGAATCGTCATGACACGCATCGCACTTATCCCCTCGTTTCAAAAAATATTTAGTCTGCTTCGCGAATGTAAGCAGGAAATAGTTCAAGGACGTTTGCGGCGCTGCACGCGCTTGCGCCCTTGCCGCACTCTCCTGTTCCCGCTTCTGCGAATGGCCCGGATGCGCCGCTTCGGCGAAATGCGCAATCGCCTCAGCTCACGCCGACTTCTTCTCACTGTGCGGGCTCGGCGCTTGCGCTTTCTACGGCGCGGCCGTTCTTTCCGCGTACCTTCTACCGGAGCGGGCGGCGCTGTCCCGGGCATTTCCACGGCTGCTCCTTTCGGCAAAGCAGCAAGCACAGCATCTGGCAGGCGGCGGACATGTGCCGGATCCGCATACTTGAACCGATGAGCTGCGGGAATAGGACGATACGCACCATGGTCCTCCAAGTAAACGATAGGCTGTGAGCCTTGAATGAGGCGATAGATAGCGGGATTATGGATGACGTGGTGAACAAGTATGTGAGCTAACCGATCTCGGTATGTTCCTGCACCGAACTCCCGCTCCGCCGCTTCCCGATTGCGTCTGCCAAGCGCTTCGGCTTTATCCCGATGCAGCGCCAAATCTAACACCTTCTGCGTTAATTGGTTCACGTTGCCCGGTTCGGCCATGGATTCCTCATTGCCGGTAGCCCGCATAATTTCCGCTAATCCACCCGAACCATAAGCGACCACCGGTTTGCCGAACACGAGACCCTCCAGCGCAGTTAAGCCGAAGCCTTCCGGGGCAAGGCTTGGTATGACCACGATGTCCATTGCGGGGTAAATGGACTGGACGGAAGACACAAAATGAATAAAATGAAAGCGATTGGCGGGCGCTGATTTCACCATGTCCTTGCATGTTTTAAAGTACGTTTCATTCGCCGGGGCGCCAACCACCACGAAGCGCGCATCCTTGACACGTTCGCTTACTTGAAGGGCCATGTGCAGAAAGTGTTCTAAACCTTTGTTGGCGTATATGGCAGAGGATATATAACCGATGAGGCGGTGAGCGGGAGAAAGATCAAGCTCATACCGCTTCCTTGCCCTGAGCTCGGACCATCGTTCCGGTTCCAACGAATCCATGTGCCAAGAGGGAGGCAGCACGTATATCGGAACATGCGGTCCCGCAACATAACGGCGAAACGGCGCAAGGGTAGTCTCCGAGACTCCGATGATTCCATCGCTGAACATTCGAATGAGCGAGACGGCATTGGAGGTGAATGCATTATCTGCAATCGCTTCATTAATCTGCCACAGCACCGGTATGCCTAGCGACTTGGCGGCAAGCGCCGGCAGCGCATGCACCGAGGTGTTGGTCAACACGATATCCGGTCGCAGGTCGGCCAGAAGCCGAACGACCGCATCCCACTCCGAATGCTGCCGTACATGCTCAAGCTCGGCAAGCAAATTCGCCGACGGCAACACCATCGAGTAGAACAATCGGCATGGCTGGACAATAAACGGAATCTGATAGGCTGATGCTTGTGCAGATAACTGTCCCTCTTCAGGTACGACAAGCACGCAATCGTAGTATGCCTGCAATTCACGCGTCAGAAAAAGAAGCAGTTTTTCAGCTCCGGTAATGTAAGTCTTGTTGCATAAATGGGAGAATAAGAGCAACTTTGGTTTCATCAGGTTCTGCCCGTTCTGCCGACTTACGGGGAACAGGTATCATTCCACCTCCTTTGCCAAGGTACTACAGTATATTAGTCCACGACGGGTATCGGCACGACATTTGAACCTAATACAAGCGTACAATTTACAAAAACAGAGCCACTTGTCCGTTACCAGTTCCTGTTTACTCTAGCAGCCGCCATACAGTTCCGTAGAAATCCGAATCTATGAATTATTAGAAGACATCAATCAGTTGCAAAAGACAAAGTTTATACATGAAAATAGCGCGTTCAAACTGACGGTGATTCGCTTCATCCGATCCTTTGCTTCATTCTCCCCTTCCATCAGGAGGCGGTACGTCCTTTGACATTCTTGTTCACCGTCATCGTGATCGGCCGTTTCATGGCAGGATATACGTAACCGACATGAGCCTTAATCCTCGACGCTCTCCGGGTGAATGGAGCGAAAGGCCACTGCACGGAAGTCAGACAACATGTTTTCGATAAAAAGGAAAGGGAGTTCTGCGCTCTGAACATCTTCTATTCCGATTTTATGAATTCTGTAAACTCAAAAAAACTCGCCCTTGCAAGGACGAGTTTGGCTGTGGAGAAATCTAGAGATTTGGCGATCGCCCATTCTCATAAACAACACGATTTCATGCGGTGGGCGACTGCGATCGAGAGCCCGCCAGAATAAATTCCGATAACAAAAAGGAGACCTGATCCGACTGTGTATAAATGACGTAATCCGCACCGAGAAGCCGGTAAATGGAACGCGGGTGATGACGCTTCGTTATTAGCGTAATCGGCTCACAAGACCATTGCCGGCATACTTGAAGCAGTCGACACGACAAAACAAAGCTTTGTTCGAACAAGAAGAGGCGCCCCACTGGCACTTCGGGTACATTCCATTCTTTAGGATCAGTCGTGTTGACTCGACATACATGCGCGACACCCAGCTTCTCCATTCGCTTCACAAGCCGACCGTTATTGGCGATAGCCGCAACGGAAAGACCTGCTCCTCTCAACTGGCGAATGAAATCGACGCCCATGGCATTCGGTGCGAACACGGTAATGATTCGGTCCGCGTCGTGCATATTCAATTCCCTCCTGTCGTGTCCGATGCCCTGCTTTTAGAAGAAAGAGGTGCGTCGACAGTTAACAGTCGGGCGCGCCTCTCTCCGTACGCTTACGAGGTTAGCTGACGGATTCGGAGGCGAAGAGTCCCCCTACCGGACCAGACGAATTGCCTGGCTTCCAGATTCACCCCTTGCGAACGGCCATACCGGCATCATCCTGCCAGTCAGCTCTGTCCGCTTCATTTGGTTCCCCCGTTCCCGCCAGACAGCGGGATTCAGCGAATAAGACGCAACGGATTTCATTGATACTGCTGAACTGAATCTTACCCCTTTCCCGGGCTTGGTGTAAATGGAAATGAAAGCTTGTTACAAGCAATCCGGCGCAAATCCGGATATAAAACAGCTCTTTCTCTTCATCAATGGATTCATTTTCTCATCAACGCTCACTGAAGCTTATCCCCTCGTGATAGGAAGAGATAAATGAAGCTTTTCACTTGAAAGAGGCAGTTGTAAGCGGTTTACTTGTCGTTTCACTCCAAAATAATCCTTTGGCAACCCGATAAGAAGGCGCACAGACATAACAAAGCCCGGACGGTAATCGACCGGGCGATCCATCATCCGAAGACGATGCTTAACATCTGATTAAGGCGGTTCGCATAAGTATGATCGCGCAATGTTCTGGCCAAACCACGAAGTGCAATCTCACGGCGTTCCTGCTCATGCGATAAATAGTAATCGATTTTATCAAGCATCTCTTCCGGTGAGCTATACGTTTCGATTTCTTCTCCCGGTGTATAGAACCGGGCTAAATCATCGCGCACGTCGGTCAATTGCAGAGTGCCGCAGCTGCATATTTCAAAGGTGCGCGGATTCGGGGAAGCTGCAGTGATGTTGGCGGAGTTCTGATTGACCGAATCGTCATCATGTGCACGGTGCATGTTGATGACGATTTTCGTGCCGTTATACGACGCTGCGGTCTCCTGTGGATCCATCCAGCGGCCGAGTTGGATTTGATGCGCGTATTTTCTGAATTCGGAAAGGCGGTCCCACCAGAGACCGGAAATGACGATGTTGCGCTTCATCAGCTGCGGCAGAATCGGTTCAATCGACTTCACCCGATTCCAATATGCCGAACCAATAAAGGTAAGATTTTGCCGGAGCGGAGATCTCGTCTTGATGGGACGGAATTGACCCGGAAAGGCGGCGAACGGCAAATAATGCGCGTTCGCGCCAATCCCTTGATAGAACGGAACGCTGTTCGCTTCGAGTGTGAACACATAATCATAATGCGTAACGATATCGGCCATCATGCTCGTATAGTACGGATCGTCCGTAATCCATAGCGCAGTGCGTATGCCATGAGCGCGGATTTCATCCACTTGCTCGGCTGGGAAATCCATTCCATCCAAGGCGACGACAAGATCAGGACGAAGCTGGACTGCCGTTGCGGCAACCGGGTCCCGTGGTCCTGCCACGGACAGCTGGCCTACCATCCCCTGGAACGTCGAGATGATGCCTTCATCCAACGGAGAGTATGGGTATCCTTTTCCGGTCGAAACATACAAGACATGCAAGGGGCGAGATGACACCTGCGCTTGTGTCGTATTCACAATATAATCCGCTCGCCCTCGCAAATATCCCTCTTGGTAGCCTCCTTCAAAACCGGCTTTGCGTCCTTGGCGGCGAGAATGCTCCCTCGGATGAACCACCCCCGTACGGATCCGTCTTCTTCGCCGTATACGAAATGTTCGCATGAGATCTCTCCTTTTGGTCATCAGTGGTTTTAAGAGCTAACGAATGTTTCCAGCAGCCGTTGTACGCGATGCTCGAACGTATGCTTAAGCAATGTCGTGTGCAATCCTTGCACTGCGACGCGCTGCCGGATCGTTTCATGCTGCAAATAGTAATCAATCTTGCTCATGAGCTCCTCGGGACAGTTGAAGGTCTCTATATCCACGCCCGGCGTATACATTTCTGCAAGCTCACTGCGCACATCGGTCATTTGCAGCGTACCGCAAGCCGATATTTCGTAGGTTCTCGGGTTTATGGACTCCCCGCTTAACTGATGGCTGTTGCGGTTGTCTGAACCATGCTCGACAGGCCGGTGTACATTAATAACGATTTTAGCGCCGTTATAGTACGTTGCCGTTTCTTCAATCGGTACCCAGCCTTGACGAATATGCGGACGGAGAACCGCATACCGGCTTAATCGCTCCCAATGTCCGCCCGCAATGATTACCTTCTTGTCAGCAAGAAAGGACGCCATATGGTCGAATAGGTTCACGCGATTCCAGAATGCACTGCCGATAAAGCAAATATCGTGCGAATAAGCAGGTTCGGCACGCAAGGGACGAAAGGTGGAGATCCCCGCTCCAAGCGGAAGATGAAACACACGATTGCATCCTAACTGCTTATAAAACGAAACGCCGCTTCGCTCATGGGTAAAGATGAAATCGTAGTAAGGAGCGGCAGCAGCCGTATCTTCTGAAAAGTAAGGGTCATCCACAAACCAAACTGCCGTCTTCATCCCCATCTGGCGAAGCCGCCCAATATGCTCAAGATGTTCCGGGGGATACACGTGCAAGCCATTCATCACAAGTACGAGATCAGGCTTCATCCTCTCTGCTGCTTCCGCCATCTGAGCGGGCTCCACCTGTGCGCATTCTCGAGTAAGCTTCGTTAACGCCTCGCATACGCCTCGGTCAATTGCGTCAAATCCTTGCGGTACGTAAAGGACTCGCAAATCAAAAGAAGACAGCTGCGGCTTAGGCGTGCGCTGAACCGTTGCTTCGCATAACCCCATTCGATACCCTTCTGAATACCCGCTCCGAAAGGCATTCGTCTTGATTCCCGTCCTTTTGGTATTGCGATCTTTTCTCATGCTTCGTTCACCCTGCTTCTGGCGCAAGCGGCACAGAACGCCATGAAATTGTTTTTAACACGCTTCATCATATGCCGCCCCGGCAAATGCATCATGGACGCTTATCCTTATGATTCAAAAAAGGCGGTTACCCAACCCCATTTCATGATGATGGAGCAACAAAAAGGCAGACCGACAACCCGCGAAAAGAACGCAAGCGTCAGACTGCCTATGCTTCGTGTTTAAACAGCCTCATATAATTATGCTTGACCGGAATATGCCATCTGATGCCCATCTTCAAATCCTTTGGCAAATCCAGCATTGAATCCATCATTATACGTCTCGTTAAATCCTTGGTTATACGCCCCATTGGAGGCTTCGGATTTGGGCAATCCTCTTCTGCGGCGGGCCGTAAGCTTCTTATGGCGCCGCTGGGAGCGCAGCGTCCGGCGAAGACGCGACCGCCGCGAGAGCAGCCGGCTTTTTCCGCCCCGCCGCAATGCTCTTCCTGCTCGAAGTGTTGCCTTCCGACGTCTGCCCGCGATCCGGGTCCGTCGTACTCGTTTGACCTTTCTCAATTGATTCATCCTCCTGTGCTCCTCGGGTTAAGATGCGCTGCAGCTTACAAGCTGGATGCAACCATGGCGATGTAGGAGTTCCTAAGGTTAGCTGGCGCAAACGCCAACCCGTAATCATTCCGCACAAGCTAAGCTGATAATCGGATAATAGGCGGATATTGTCTTTTATTCGCTTTGCAGATGCCTCGGAATGATCCGCAACATCCGCAACTTGCTCCAACATGCGAGCTAAAGCCGTTTGACTGCGCACAATAGCTTGAATCATATCGATTCTTGCCCTCTGCTCCTGCTCCCTGTGCATCATTACAACTTATCTCCCAAATCAAATTCTCCACTGAAAGATCCGTCCGCAGTACCGTCTCCGAATCCACCCGAGCTACCGCGATCCAGCACCGCCTTCATGTTGTTTGAGAGACTGAGCTGTAATTTCGTCAAGCCGTCGATGACCTCTATGATTTGCTCGTGAACTTCCAAGGGATCACTCAATTGATCTTTATGAGTGACAAAGGCGCTATCCGTCAAATGGTTCAATAACCAATTACGTGTTTTTTCGGCTTCCAGCGCTTTCGCTTCAAGTATCATGGACACGTTCCACTGCATTTTTGCCATAGCGTCAAGTATTAAATGGTAGGACCGCTCTCTGCTCACCTGACACCATCCTCCTTACACTGTGCTTTATTCCTCAGAATCATCGTTCAATTCTTTCATAATGTGCTGCAATTGTTCTGCCATCGCTTCTTCCAGCTCCGCTAAACCGTTCAAATAAGCAACAATGTTCTTGGTCACAGTGGCCGATTGCTCCTTCAGACCACTAATGCCCTCAAATTCAGGATGGACATCCGGCAGTGCGTGAATGATTTGAGCCATGCGGACCGCGACTTGACGCTTAGCGTCCAATACTCGAGCCATATGCTGCTGTGAATTCGATATGTGCACGATAATTTCACTAACGATATGTTGCATGGTCTTACCTCCCAAATCCGATACACGAATGGCCGACAGCCTGCGGACGTATTCAGCCATTACCTTCTACAACATATGCTGCGCCTAAGGAGACGTAAACGGGCCAATCGCCCAAAACGCGCACCGATCGAATAAAAAAGAAGAGCATGCGTACGGCTCTTTACGCATACTCCAGCGATTACAAATGGTACGCTTGGATGACGGGAGCCGCCATAATGGGCAGCCCTTCTTGTAAAGATTGCCGTTCCTTCTCCGTTCGAACGGTCATTTTCCCATTAAGCTGCCAGCGAGCAACCGCATGCTCGCTCATCAACTCCCGGTACGAATCCCCTTGACGTTGGTACCATCTCCCCGTTTCAGTCGTAAACACGCCCCCGTCCGGTATCGTTCCGTCCGCAGCCGATCGCTCGTTCCATTTGTGAATGGCCGTGGCCGCATTCACAACCGGACCGGTAGCCCATCCCCGCAAATCGAGCTGTGATACTTTGACGACGGGAATATTCAGCTTGCCCTGGATTGGGTATTTGGTTCCATGCTCGATCCAATACAGCGTCTCCGTCAATCCGGTGACCGCGACGTGCGTCGGATAATAAGCATGATTTCGCTCAGCCGGAGCACCGTTGTTCCGCTCACGTACCCGATGAATCCAATCGTATGGATTGCCCCACTTCTTGCTGAAGAAGGCTGCATTCCGATTGTTTACCTCTTGGAACTTATCTCCTAACGCCTTCATGCTGGCACTGCCGAAATGATGAATGAACGTATCGCGGGCAATCATCAGCTTGCGCCTGTTTAATCGGACGCGAATGATATAATCTTCATCTTCGAAATTACCGATTTCGAAGCCTTCATCGAAATACCCCGTCGCCTCGAACAATTCGCGCCGGAACAAGAGACAGAAGCCGACAAGACGATCGATGCGCTGCCATTTCCCAGCATTGGGGACGTTATGCTTCGCCGCAAAAGCGTACATATCTTCTATCTTTTCATACGAAACCGGGATTTGCTGATCACCGCTAATATAGTTCGTAACCGGACCGACCATTCCAATACTAGCGTCACTATCCAAACAGTTCAGCAGATTGGATAACCAATTCGGGGTCACAAGAATATCGTTGTTAAGCAAACATATCGTGCGGCCTTTCGCCATCATCAATCCGGTATTGATTGCTCCAGAAAATCCGCGATTGATTTCATGGATGTGAAACCGGAGTTGACTAATATGCCGATACAAATATTGAGGGGTGGAATCCGTCGAAGCATTATCGACTACGATAATTTCATACGGAACTTTCGTATGCTTTTGAATGCTCGCTATACATTGCTCCAACAGCTCCGCCTTATTAAAAGTCGGAATGACGATGCTCGTGCCCTCAAAAGGAACACCGTACTGCTCTTGACCGGCACGCAGGCCTTCTGCATACCCAACCGAATACCCTTGCTCATGCCGCTCGTATTTGATTTGTTGTTCAGACATTGGCTGCGGAAACGATTCAGAACGCCGCCGGCGCAGTTGCATCTTGCGTACAGATCGCCGTTTACGGGCCATAAGGCCTCACCTCCTTAGCTGTGCTATCCGTCGACTGAAATTACAAAGAAGCCTCGCCGCGGGCAATTTTATTGGCTAGATGACCGAAATCGAGTGCCACTTTACCGAACTGCTCGGCAATGCGCTGCGATAAGATAACGGCAGGAATGCCTGCAGCAATAAGTGCCAAATCATAGTCATGCCGTGACACCTCACGCAAGATGCGAGGAACATCACGAACTCCCATGACCGGAGTAATGACTCCGGCAACAGCTATGCCGCGCTGGCTCAGCACCTCCGCCAATTCCAGCCCTGAATTCCCGACAATGAGCACCCTGCGTCCTTGCATCAGTTGAAGCAAGTGCCCTTGCTGCGCCAACAAATAGTTCACTATGGAGCAAGTAAGACGCATTTGACGAGTTTGCATACCGTAAGCGCGCAAAGTCGGATAAAGCAGTCCCTGGAAATTAGGCATGCGGGAGGTTGGCACGCCGACGAAGGTGGCTTTCCGTACCGATTCAGCCAATTGCTCACGGTACTCATGGTCAGGGACATCTATCCCGGCATACCCTAAAAAGGGTCCTTCTTTACGCACCAAATTAGACGACAGCACTTTATCGTGCGCCAGAGCGAGCAATTCACCGTCCCCCAACCGAACGACCGATAATGGAGTTCGCTGCTCAAGCGCTTGCTGCATTTCGATATATACGGTTAACGGAGCGATGAGCGGCTGCAGCAAATGCCCGACTTGTTCGAATCCGAGTGCAATGACGTGCTCTACCGGAATGTCCGGAAGTATCATATCTTCGGGAATAAGGCGGGCTAGAAAAGCTTCACCGCCTTCATATTTACCTTTGCGGAATCCATCTTCATAGGAGGTCCGCTTCACCGCTTCCACATCAATAGTTGGCGCAGGAGGCTCAGACGGAGCTTCAATAACCGGACGCGGCTGCTTTTTCCGCGTCCACTTTTTCCCCCGTTTGCTTAACTGTTTCTTTCGCCGCGTGCTCAGACGTTCTGGCAATGTTCTGCGTTTGAAGCGTAATGCAGCCGCCGATTTGTTGCGACGCTTCGCAGGCAGAGCAGGAGGGGCCGGCACAATCTGCGCCTTCCGCGTCGTTGTCGTTGACATGCGTTCACCGTCCTTTTCATCCTCACGGCCCATACGGTGCCGTTCGGCCAAAGATGCCGGTTCAGCGTCCCTCGAGGTAAGCGCCGGAACGGACGCGTTCCCACCAGCTTCGATTCGTTACATACCACATAATCGTTTCCTTCATCCCCTGCTCTAACTCCTTGCCTGGACGCCAGCCAAGTTCTCGTTCCGTCTTCGCCGGGTCAATGGCGTACCGTTTATCATGACCTAATCGGTCCGCCACGAACGTAATCAAGGACTCAGGCTTCCTCAACTCCTGCAGCACCATGCGCGTCACCTCGAGGTTGGTGCATTCATGATGTCCGCCAATGTTGTACACTTCACCCGCTATCCCTCGCCTTAATGCCGCATCTATCGCTGCACAATGATCCATCACGTATAGCCAATCCCGCACATGAGTACCGTCACCGTATATCGGAATCGGTTCGTCATGAAGCGCGCGCAATATGATAGTGGGGATCAATTTCTCGGGGAACTGTCTTGGTCCGTAGTTGTTCGAGCAGCGGGTAATGATGACCGGCAATCCGTAGGTTTGTGCGTAAGAGCGTGCTAACAGATCAGAGCCTGCCTTGCTTGCCGAATAAGGACTGTTGGGCATGAGCGGTGATTGTTCCGTAAAGTACCCGGTATCTCCCAATGTCCCATACACTTCATCTGTCGATACATGTATGAATTTCGGTGTCTCATAGCGTCTTGCCGCTTCTAGCAGGTGGAACGTTCCCAGCACGTTGGCACGCACGAATGCCTCTGGATGGACAATACTGCGATCTACATGAGATTCTGCAGCAAAATGAACGACTCCATCGAACGGATTCTCGGCAAATATACGCCCCACTTGCTCTGCGTCCGTTATATCTGCCCGAACAAAGCGATAAGCGTCCGAATGAGCGATGTCTGACAAATTATCTGGATTGCCAGCGTAGGTGAGCGCATCGATGTTCGTAATGTGCAGATCATCATAGCGAGATAGCATGTGCAGGATGAAGTTGCTGCCGATAAACCCCATCCCGCCAGTGACAAGCAGCTTTCTCACAGGTGCCCCCCCCGAAGTTGAATGGCCGCCTCATGCAGCGATTCAAAAGTCCCGGCGTCAATCCACCAATTTTGCATAATATCATATTGAAGCTTGCCAGCTTGAGCATAACAATTGTTCACGTCCGTAATTTCCAGTTCTCCGCGCGCAGACGGAACAATCGAATGAATATGATTGAACACGTCGGTGTCGTACATATATATCCCGGTAACGCAATACGAGGATTGCGGATGCTTCGGCTTCTCTTCGATTCGCTTGATGCGTTCCTTGTCTGCAGCATCAAATACGGGAACACCATACCGGCGTGGATCGTGGACGTGCTTCAACAGTACGCGCGCTTCCCCTTGAGGCTGCTCGTGGAATGCCTTCACATAAGGAGTCAAGTCGTCTTGGAATAGATTATCTCCCAGCAGCACGACGAATTTCTCGCCTGGAGCAAGATAGGGTTCTGCTAAAGACAGAGCTTGCGCGATGCCTCCCGCTTCCTCCTGAATGGCGTAAGTTACATGAACGCTGTGCGCTCTCCCGCTGCCGAAGTAATCGGTATATAATGCAGCAGAAGATTTGCCAATGACCATAAATATATCTTTGATGCCTGCCGTGCGAAGACGTTCAATGCCGTAGCTTACCATTGGATGCTTCCCTACTGGCAGCAGATGCTTGTTAATTAGCTTAGTCAATGGATATAGACGGGTGCCAGTGCCTCCCGCCAGAATGATTCCTTTCAATCCTTCTCCCTCCTTACATGAACAAATGTGGATTCAGATTCCATTTTTCTACAAAACGTTCATAATTGCGTTCTATAAGCTCTTTCAACGCTTGTTCCCCGTGATCGCGAAAGCTGGCGCTGCCGTAATGATGCACGAGAACATCACCGCATAACGTCAACTCGTAGCCTTGCAGACGAGCGCGATAGCAATAATCGTCATCCTCGTAATGGCCGGGGCTGAATCGTTCATCAAATAGTCCTACGGTATGCAGCAACTGGCGCTTGAACAAAAAGCAGAGGCCGACAATTCGCTGCACGCGCTGGCGCTTGGCCGGGTCAGGCGCGTTCACCGAGCGGGTTAATCGATGGAATTGCTGTATATCATCATATGGGTAGCTGACCTGTTGTTTTCCACTAGCGTAATTCGTAGTCGGACCGACGATCCCTATCACATCCGTCTCGTACAATGCATCCAACAGATTATCCAACCACCGATAAGACACTACGACGTCATTATTCAACAACAACAGTTGCTCTCCGGAAGCAATCTGAAGCCCTCTGTTGCACGCAGCGGGAAAGCCGCGATTGTCCGGCAGTGAGACGAATGTCAGCCCCTGTTGCAGGCAGAAATCGATTGTTCCGTCAGAAGAACCATTGTCGACGATAATGATTTCATAAGGAACGGCCGTATGTTCTTGAATCGCTTCAAGACACTCTCGCAGGAGCGCCAGACGGTTATGCGTAGGAATGATGATGCTTGTCATCTGAGAGCGATACGGTGCCGTCATATGCTATTCCTCCTCAGCGCAATACGTTCACGTTGCTGGTCACTGCGCAGCATGGACGCTCCTTCGTCCATTAAAGCCCGAAGCGCCTCCAGATGATCCCCCAGAATAAGCGCAGCCACAGGATTGACTGCTCCTACGTTCGTATCGCGAACGCGGTTCTTGTTGATGACATCCACCGTATGGACCGACTGTACATTGAGGCCGCGGGCCATGGCGAGCGCTTGAGCCTTCGGAGGCACGCTCAATGCTTGAAAACCGATAGTATCAAGAGCCTTGCGGCTTAAAGCATGCGGGATGGCTGTCATGGAATTCGCATACAAGTCATCTCTTCCCAAGCTACGGTTCAACCACTGCTTGCAGTGCGTAATTCCGTCCTGCTTATCGAAGTTGTGCAGGAACGGACCGATATCATTCAAAGCCACGTCCACCCCGGTATGAACCGCCCACACAAAAGCACCCAGCTCTTCTGCAGGTATCGCAAAATCTCCGTCGACAAACAGCACGATGTCACCCCGCGATAGTTTTGCGCCGATCGAACGTCCGACATCATGACCGAGTGCTTCCGGATAATGAATAACCGTCGCCTCGTCGGAAGACTGACGGACAGCATGCAAGGTGTTGTCTGTCGAGCCGTTAACAACCACAATCGTTTCACCTAACGGCAAGCGGGATAGTTCCTTCATGACGGTTGCTATGCTGTTCTCTTCATTGCATGCGGTGACCACCACGTCCATCGTCTTCGTCGTCGGGAGAAGAACTGCATCCTTCGCTTGCGGGAAAAAGGGAACGGTAAAACCTTCGTGATATGCTGCGGCTAATGCCTTCACCTGGTTATAAGCTACAGCAATAGGTTGATATCGCTCTGAAAAGTGGGAGAAATGCGTCTGCATGCGGCGAATGACATTGGCTCGCCGAACGCTGAATGGCGTCTCACAAGCGCCTGCATATTCTCTTCCATCGGCATGCCCTGCCTCTGCTGCGGCACGGAGCCATTCCACCGGAACCGATGTCCGGCGGTCCGCTGCTGCCTGACCGGACGATGGGTGGGCGTGTGTTCGCTTATCCGAATGGGACCGAACCAATCTCCGTCTGGAATGCGAGAGCCGCTTCCCGCCGCTTTGTTTCATTTTCGTATAGCTGCGCCACGAACCGATGCGGTTGGTGCTTCTAGCGGCCTTGGACATTCGCTTCGTCTGAGAGCGCTTGTGGTTGAATCCATGCACGCGACCTGCCGCTTTCCGCTTCATTTGCTTCATCGCGTCATTTCACCCGCCCTCGTTGTCTTGTTAAATCGGAATGACCTCCACGATCTCCAGCCTGTTCAACGATCCAACGCACTGCTTGCAAATGATCATATTGGATCATATGCTCAAGCGGATCCCGACCGTGAACTCGAATCGGATTCAGCTTGCCCACGTCGACAGCGTGCACCGCTTTGACGTTAAGCCCACGCAGAACGGACATGGCATGCGCGAGCGGCGGAACGGATAACGCCTCCGAGCCGATAGTATCCAAGGTGCGGCGGCTAATAGCATGAGGGACCGCAGTAAGCGATGTCCCCTTCAGCTCCGGCCTGGACAGCAAAGTGTTCAAAGCATGCTTGGCCAAGACGACCCGATGTACCTCACGCTTGTTGGTAGGCCCCGAATAATCGTTCAAAGCGACGTCAATCCCATCTGCCACCGCTGTAATAAAAGGCCGCAGTTTCGAAGCCGGAATAATCATGTCCCCATCAATAAATAGTAATATGTCCCCTCCAGCCGCCTGGGCTCCGACAGTACGGCCCACATCATGACCAAGCGGTGACGGGAAACGGAGCAAGCGAACGCCCAAGGCTGCGGCAATTCGATCCGAGCCATCCGTCGTTCCGTTGCAGACGACGATGACTTCGGTCTGCGGGTGCACCCTTGCTGCCTCTTTAATAACGCGGGAAATCGTGCGCCGTTCGTTCATGACAGGAATAATGACCGAGACGACAGGATGAGGATGAGTACATATGAACCGCATGCGAGTGCGCCGTTTACGCCCTCGCGTGAACCGCGGTCGAAGCCGCTTCGCCTGACGCAATTCGTATCACCTCCTGTTTACGTTTCCGCCTCTGTATACATCACATTGTATGAATGAACCGGAATGTTGCAACGGCATCTGTACATATGCCGTCCCGCACATGCGGAAATTAGCAGCGATTCATGCACCAACAATAAAGAAGAAGGAAATGACCCGATCGAACGGTTCATTTCCTTCTTCTTTAGTATGATACTTATTCTATACCGTGTCTTCCGTAACCGGACGGGCAGGATGAACCAGTGGGCACCTGGAACGTCTGGCTATTGATTGCGCTGCTCATTGTTTCTCTGCCGGAGCTCATCGCGCGCATTCAGACGCGCTCGGCTTTTTTCCTGAAGCGCGGGCAATCCGAACGGGAACGGACGCTTTGCTACATAACCGACACGCCCAACGACCACTCTGGTAGATTGACATCATGTTCGGCCGCCTAATGTAATGGTATAGAAACGGACATATCACTTAACCTCGACGTTATCCCTCCTGACTGTATGGGAGAATGGTCATAAGAGCAACTTCACGGGGCCCGATAACATCTTTTCGTCTGAAAGGGAAAGAGAACGTGACGACTCAAGGCGAAGGACATCTTTTATCCCGATTTTTCTTATACATTCTAAAATGATCAAAAAAAAGAGAAGCCGTCAACGTATGCCAACGGCTTCTTCTCTTCTTGAACTGACTCATTGACACCCGTATTCAGCCAAGCGCAATCCAGGATACGAATCCAGCTGGCTGCGGGCTAATTCTCATACGAATGATTTCAATTACGGCATGATCCGGTGCCTGTGATTTTAGAACAGCATAGCAAGCGGAGTGATTGGTCATCGCCACAATCGTGTAATTACAGCCTGCGTAGGCTTCCTCAAATGGAATGGC
This sequence comes from Paenibacillus sp. OSY-SE, assembly GCF_000283315.1. Classification (NCBI taxonomy): domain Bacteria; kingdom Bacillati; phylum Bacillota; class Bacilli; order Caryophanales; family Paenibacillaceae; genus Paenibacillus; species Paenibacillus sp. OSY-SE. The sequence continues at coordinate 122,659 of NZ_ALKF01000189.1, forward strand.
CAGCTCTATTTTTTCGTCATGATCACTGAACGTAAATGCCGTCATTCCGAACTGCTGCAATGCTGCTGGCTTTCCATTCCCTGTACGGACCGGACCGAAAGAGCAGGCTTCAACCGTTACGGCTCCTGGCTGCAAATGACCGGCACCGACGCTGCCTTCTTGTAAATGCTGTTCGGTAATCAGGTCGAAGGACAGATGCTCCTGCTGTACGACTTGCGGGCTTAGATGCTTCGCAGCTACGCTCTGATCCGCCAGCTTCATGGCGGATACACTCCCGTCGGCTATAGCTGCTTCCCGTACCGCTCCGTTCCGGATATGCTCCGAATCGACGCTTTGAGCCTGCAGGTGTTCGGATTGCACGCTGTCGTGGCCGATATGAACCGATTGTACAGCATTAGGTGCAAGGTGACCGGCTTCAATCGCGTCGGCGGCGATATGCGTGCCCCATATTTCTCCCGCCGCCAGATGAGAACTGTGAATAGCTCCATAGGAAATGTGCTTCGCAAGTATCGTATTCGGAGCAATATGATCGCTATGCACGGCATGCGTATCCAGTTGTTCCGAGCCAACCGAATATGGCTCCAGATGAGCGGCCTTAACGCTCTGATCCTGTAAGTGAATGGAGCCTACCGCTTGAGTCGCCAGCTTAACTGTAGTAACGGCGCCGTCTTGCAGCGCAGTGCTCCCAATCGCGTCGGCTTGCATATGCCGGGCTTCGATAATTCCGTTGCCAAGGCCGCCTCCCTTAATCGTGTCCAGCGTTGCAGGGGTTGTTGGATGTGGCTGTTGTGCGGCACCTGCCAGCAGCGTCAAGGTGTGTTCGCTCAGGTGAGATATACCAATGGAACCTGCAGCAATCTGTTCGCCTCCAATCGCACCCGATGCCAGCTTCACCCCGCTAATACTGCCGTCTGCAAGGGCCGAATCGCCCACTGCCCCATCTTGCAGATGCTCTGCACCGATCGCGGACGGCCTCACATGCACGCTGCCGATAGCTCCCAATTGCACATGTGTCGCATTAACTGCGCCGCTTCTGAGCTGCACGCTGCCGACTGCGCCCGTCTGCAATTGCTCCGCTCCCACCGAGCCGCTCGCCAGGTGCTCACCTTCCACGGCTCCCGGTGCCAGCTTCGCTCCGCTTACGCTGCCGTCGGCAAGGGCTGCTTCGCTTATCATCCCGTCCTGCAGATGCTCCGCACCAATCGCATTCGGCTGTACATGCACACTTCCGATGGCTCCCAATTGTACATGCGTCGCAGTCACCGCTCCGCTGCTGAGCTGCTCACTGCCGACCGCTCCCGCTTGTAAATGCT
>NZ_ALKF01000190.1:0-128265 GCF_000283315.1 Paenibacillus sp. OSY-SE
CTACTCTACAGGGTACAGTTTACTATTCCAAAGGCTCTTTTTTACCGTATTGCCATGCTTCGTTACAGCAGATCGGCTGCTAACTGAGCTAGACGAGAACGTTCCCCTTTTTCCAAAGTGATGTGACCGCTAATGCTCTCCGACTTGAATCGTTCCACCAAATAGGTCAGTCCATTGCTTGCAGAGTCCAGATACGGATGGTCAATCTGTGCCGGGTCGCCCATCAACACGATTTTGCTGCCTTCACCAACCCGGGAAACAATCGTCTTCACCTCATGCCTAGATAAGTTCTGCGCCTCATCGATAATAATGAATTGCCCCGGAATGGATCGTCCGCGAATATACGTTAGCGCCTCCACCTGGATATTGCCCATGCCGAGCAATATTTTCTCAATATCGCCCGCTTTCTTCGTGTCGAACAAAAATTCAAGGTTGTCATATATCGGCTGCATCCACGGCCGCAGCTTCTCTTCCTTCTCTCCCGGCAAATAACCGATATCTTTCCCCATCGGAACGACCGGTCTTGCGATGAGCAGCTTCTTGTATTTCCGGTCATCCTCTACTTTCAATAAACCCGCTGCAAGCGCTAATAACGTCTTGCCGGTTCCTGCCTTCCCTGCCATCGTCACCAACGGGATATCATCGTTCAGCAGCAGTTCCAACGCCATGCGCTGCTGTGCGTTGCGTGCAGTAATGCCCCACACCGGATCATTGCTCAGGAACAGCGGTTCTAGCTTGCTTGCATCCGCATTCACTTTTAACAACGCCGACTTACTCGTCCCCATACTATCCTTTAAGATAACGAACTCGTGAGGTTGCAGCGCCGTCTTCAGCTGGAGATTCTTCACTTGTAAAAACCGGTACGAATAGAACTCATCTATCACTCCAGGATGAACGAACAAGGTGACGCTTCCGCCATACAGATCATCACCGGATTGTACAGTGCGATCTGATATATAATCCTCGGTATGAAGCCCAAGCACGTCCGCTTTAATGCGCACGAGAACGTCCTTGCTGACAAGAATCACTTCAGCGGGAGCATCCGTCTGCTGCTGCTCCGAATGATAATTGAGAGCGACCGCCAATATGCGGTTATCGTTTGTTATCTCTCCGAACATTTCCTGCACCCTGACGAAGCTGCGATGATTTAGCTCTACAGTAAGCCTGCCTCCGTTATGAAGCGGCACTCCGCTGTGCAAGTGGCCCTCTTCCCTCAATCTGTCTAACTGACGGGATACGGTGCGGGCATTGCGTCCGATTTCATCGGCATTTCGCTTTTTAGAATCCATTTCCTCGAGCACAACAGCGGGAATAATAACTTCGTTAGCTCCAAAGGCAAACAACGCATTTGGATCATGCAGCAGCACATTTGTATCCAATACAAAGATTTTATTCATACGATCTCCCTTTCGCACGGACAATATCGCTTACATGTATCGGCTTGCGACCTCTTACTGTGTTACATAAAAAATGTAGACGTCGTTCACACTATAACCAGTAGCAATGCTGCAATTTTTATTAACAAACGTCAAAGAAAGGAACGATGAAATATGCGTAGTTTGCTTGTTGCCATGCTCATCATCGGGCTGCTTGCTGGATGCGGCACCGCCAAGAAACAAGCTTCACCCCACAGCAACTCGTATCATACGAAGTCGAATACGGCGAACAACGCCAAGCAACCGATTCGGGATGCCGCTGCAGTCAAAGAACACCTAGCTTCCTTGGCAAGAAACGTTCCCGGCGTACGCGGTGTCAATTGTGTTGTATTCGGTAATACAGCTATCGTAGGTATTGATGTAGATGCGAAGTTAGAACGTTCCCGCGTCGGAACAATCAAATATTCTGTGGCCGAAGCATTAAGCAAAGACAAATACGGGGCGAATGCGATTGTGACGGCAGATATGGACATTAATGAACGATTGCGCGAAATTTCGGCTGCTACGAAGCAAGGTCATCCAATTGCTGGATTTACGAATGAATTGTCCGACATTATCGGGCGTATCGTGCCTCAGTTTCCTAATAGTGTAAAGCAAATGCAACCACCGTCCCATACGGAAAATCCTAAAATGAAAAAATCGATGTAGCTTGCAGCCGCATTCTGCAAGATGAAATGGACAAGCTCCAATAACGCACGAAAAGCCTAGTATATACACTAGGCTTTTCGCATGGCTTCAAATACTTGACCGTCCAGCTTATCTGCTGCACGCTTGTCATACGTCTTCTCATATTGTGGCATCGCGTTGAGCCGCGCACCATAGAACATGGCATCGCGGACCGATGTAATATCAATGTCAAAGCAAGCCAACTTCAAAGGAACTGCCGGCAGCGGTTCCTCGATAAGCGAAGCTTGGCCGTATACGGCCGTGACCGTATTGGTTCCGAAAATCGTCACGGCAACCGAACGATGCTGCTTCATGTTGTCAACTAACCGGGAGCGCAGGTCAATGGCGACGCGAAGCTTGCGCTCATGAATGGCATGAACCCACGATATGGCGCTCGTCGTTGGTCCACCCGATTCGGCATCGGTCGTATGAAGCAGAATGAACGACTCTTGTTGTAATTGGGCAAATAGAGCGTCGTGAAGTGCAGCGTTATTTTCGGACATCAATCAGACCTCCTAAACAAGTTCGCGGCTACAATTTATTGTATTATAACATAAGGAAAAAATTGCATCTACTTATCCACTTGCCCAAGCTATGAGTGTTCCTCTATGCCGCAGGAGCTGTTGTATTGTCGCTGTCGGTTCCTGGCGAACCACTATCGCCATCAGCTGGCTGCGCTGCTTTCAACGATCGTCCGGCGAGCACATCCTTTAACGCTTGCTTGCCTTGCTCCAATTGCTCTGCGTTTACGTAAATATACGGACTCTTCCAGTCCCCATCGACAGGCATATAGTGAATATCATTCCGATTAATGCCGATATATGTCGTCAGCGAGTTACGGATTTGACTTGGCGTCATGTCAATTTTGAAATTATTCGCCATTGCGTCAATAATATCTGTAATTTTAGCAATTCCGCCCAACGTTTGCATTTTTCCGACAAGCTCTTTCAAGACCGCGTTTTGCCGCACGTTCCGATCCCCATCTGACGTTCCCTTCGTCATTGGACGACAGTTTGATTTGCGGTAACGTACAAAATCCAACGCATTTTTCCCGTCAAGAGTTTGGGGTCCGGCGCTCAAATTAATATTCGTTCCGTCCGCCCGGTCACGGTAGCACATGTTCTGATCCACGTTCACATCAATACCGCCGACCGCATCAACCACATCGACGAAGCCTTTAAAGTCAATGACCGCTGCGTAGTCAATGTCAATATCCAAATACATGCCTAGCATCGCTTTCATTTCATCCTCCGGCGATGGGCTGTCAAGCTTGCCTTGCTCCTTAAGATTGAAAAATTTAGGATAATAATGATTCAGCTTGTCTGGGGTATACCCCGTTAATTCGAAATAAGTATCGCGCGGCAATGACACAAGAACCGCTTCCTGTGTCTCCGGATGCATGGCGCCCACCATAACGATGTCGGTACGGCGTCCCGGCAATTCCGGCCGGTAGTCGATTCCGAGCAGTATGAACGAGAACGGTTCTGTCGTCGGCGACAACGTTTCTTGCACCGTGCCGCTTCCTCCGCCCTCTTTGCTTACAGTCGATATGTTCTCTAGCTTATTATTGGCATAGAGCAGCAAATATCCCGCATAACAAATGATGCCGATAGATACAATGAGCACGACGATAAGCGTCACCTTCAACCATTTCGGTATTCCCCGCTTAGTGTTAGATGCCTTACGCCGCTGCGGTTTCTGTCTCGGTGGCAATGGTGTCGATGAATTCATATCTTCCCTCACTTACCCACTATATTTCGGATTACATTCGATATCTGTCCATAGACGTTCCGCTTCCTCGCGCTCAACCTGTTGCTTATAAAGTTCTCCGTCACACCGATACGTTATGACGTATTGTTCCTGTTCTACATCCAGGCTGGCCTCAAAGGATGTCAACTTATGATCCTCCCTCAATATATCCGCAAAAAAATGAAGCGTTTCCTTCGCAGCATGATCGTCCGGACGCGCTTCAGATACAATGTGGATTTGCAGCCAATTAAATAAAGCGACTTGCAGCTTCATCATCTGAACCGTTCTCCCTTTCTCTTATCTGTCCTGGAAAATCGGATAACAGCGGGCGGCTAGTTTCTCTGATCGGTCGTCTTCTTGCGCCGCGCTTCGACGAAATAACGAATACGCACCATAAACATTAGGGCTACCGCCACAAAGAGGCACTGGACGATGGGCAGCTTATCAATCTGAAAAATAAGCAGTATAAATGCGCCCAGCGCCATAAACAGATAGATGAATATTTCTTTGAGGATAGGCAGCTTTTGCACGCGAAACACTTTGTTGAAAATATAAACAATAAACACAAAAATGAGCAAGTAGCTAACATAAGGATGAGATGCCAGCCATTGTTGCATGTGAACGGTCACTCCTTTGCCAAAGTTGTCCAAATCCCATTATACATGGGATTCGGACGTTTTGCGCATTTTTTCTGCTCGTTCACGTTCACTTTTGTTCAAAATTTTCTTACGCAGTCGAACCGATGACGGTGTAATTTCACAATATTCGTCGTCGTTCAAATATTCCAGCGCATGCTCGAGGGAGAACAGGCGCGGTGTCTTCATCTTCACCGTATCTTCTTTTGTAGCGGAGCGGACGTTCGTCAGCGCCTTCTCCTTGCAGATGTTAACGACGATATCATTGTCACGGTTATGTTCGCCGACAATCATGCCTTCGTACACTTCCGTTCCTGGATTTACAAATAAAATACCACGATCTTCGACCGATAAAATTCCGTAGAGCGTCGTAGAACCAGTCTCTGTCGATACGAGCACGCCTTGGTGACGTCCGCCGACTTGACCTCCGACATAAGGGCCGTAATGATCGAAGGCATGGTTCATAATTCCGTATCCGCGCGTCAATGTCAGGAAGTTCGTGCTGTAGCCGATTAGACCACGGGCCGGAATCAAGAACTCGAGCCGGATTTGTCCAGTGCCTTGATTAATCATGTTTACCATTTCCGCTTTTCTTGTGCCTAAGCTTTCCATGACAGCTCCCATAGAGTCCTCAGGGATATCGATTAGCAAGCGCTCGATCGGCTCCTTCTTCTGCCCATCAATCTCTTTAATGATAACTTCAGGCTTCGATACTTGCAGCTCGTAACCTTCACGGCGCATGTTCTCGATTAGAATGCCAAGGTGCAGTTCCCCGCGGCCAGATACGATAAACGCGTCAGGGCTGTCCGTATCTTCAACCCGAAGGCTGACATCGGTCTCCAGCTCTTTCATCAGACGTTCGCGCAGCTTGCGCGAAGTGATCCATTTTCCTTCACGACCGACGAACGGGCTGTTGTTGACCAGGAACGTCATTTGCAGCGTAGGCTCATCGATATGAAGAACAGGCAGTGCTTCCGGCTTAGAAGCGTCAGCAAGTGTCTCACCAATGTTAATATCCTTGATGCCTGCAATGGCAACAATATCGCCCGCGCCCGCTTCTTCCCGCTCGATGCGCTTCAAGCCTTGGAAGCCGAACAGCTTCTCGATCCGGGCTTGCTTCACTTGACCTTCCCGGTTAATAACGGCAACCGATTGGCCTTGGCGCACACGTCCACGGTTAATGCGGCCGATGGCGATGCGTCCCATATACTCGTTATAATCAAGCAGCGTGACCAGGAATTGGAACGGTTCATCCGGATTCTCCTGCGGCGCAGGAATATGAGAGACGATGGTCTCATACAGCGCCTGCATGTTCTCATCCTGCTTCTCTGGCTCTGGATCCAGACTTGATGTGCCGTTCAGAGCGGATGCGTAAACGACAGGAAAATCAAGTTGCTCATCATTCGCTTCCAGCTCAATGAACAACTCGAGCACTTCATCGATGACTTCATCAGGCCGAGCATTAGGACGGTCGATTTTATTAACGACGACGATTGGCGTCAATTGGTGCTCCAGCGCTTTGCGCAGCACGAATTTCGTCTGTGGCATACATCCTTCGAACGCATCTACAACCAGCAGCACGCCGTCAACCATTTTCATAATGCGCTCTACTTCTCCGCCGAAATCGGCGTGTCCAGGCGTATCGACAATGTTAATCAAGTAATCTTTGTACGTAATAGCCGTATTTTTCGCCAAGATCGTAATTCCGCGCTCACGCTCCAAATCATTGGAGTCCATGGCGCGTTCGTGCACGTGTTCATTATCACGGAATGTTCCGGATTGCTGCAGCAGCTTGTCGACGAGAGTCGTCTTCCCGTGATCGACGTGAGCGATAATAGCGATATTACGGATTTGATTTCTTTCTTGCATAAAGTAAATCTTTCCCTTCTAGTTATGGATAAAATTAACATTCAGAAACGGCCAAGAATAAAGACGCCGAAGGGCGGCGTCTCTTCTCCGTAGACGGTGCCAAATGAACTGACTGAATTGATATTATCTGAAGCGGCTGCGTACACCGCCAAACACCAATGCTGCGCCAACAAATATGAGCGCGACAGCGATCATATACGTTCCAACCGCAAAGACTAACATAAGGGTAAGCATCGCTATGCCTACTCCTCCGAACAAGAGCGCACCTAACCAGGCCCCGCGAGGATGATGTGGATCGTACACATAGTACCCGTACAAACCGAGAGCAATGCCAATCAGCAGCAACGGCCATAACAGGCCAAACAGCCGCCAATGAATCCAATGGCTCGCCATGAACAGCAGACCATACACCGTCAGCATGCCAGCAGGTACAAGCGCAATAGGCGGAGCGAGGCGAGCCCGCACGAGTCCATATACTGCCACTCCGATAACAAACAGAATGAGCGGCCACATCGTTCCGCCGATAAAGGCGAATGCTCCCCATTTCCCCAACAAGATAATAAAGCCCGCCACCAATATAACGATGCCGATCACTCGTTGATTCTTAGCCATATGTCTACCTCCCATGTGTCCAAAGGCTCATTATGGGTTGGACATAATACGACGCAATTCGCGTCTTTTTTTACTTTTTCTAGTGTATATGAAAGTTCGCAAAAATACCACCTCATCCGAAAAAAAAGCGTTTCTTTCATAACAACGGCAACAACAGCAGCTATACTTCGTAATCAAAGGTGACTTTTTCAATGGCCTCTCATACAAAAAAACTTCCTGCCATGCCAGATTCGACAAGGGAACAGGAAGAGTGCTATCAATGAATCGCCCCGACCTTAGTCTACCCGGATACGGTCCTGATACCGAATCACTGTACCAACGATCATGACGAGCGCAACCATAGCCCACGGTAACCCGTGGTGCAAGCTCATCCACAATCTAGGCATCCATAGCGCCAACCGTTCATCCGAAGCAATCATCTCTCCTGCCGTAAATCCAAGGATGCCAGAACCAGCAAAGATCAATAAAGGCATGCGCTGCAGCCATTTGCTAATGATGGTGCTGCCCCACACAATGATGGGAATGCTCAATGCAATTCCGATAATAATATAGGTCATTTGACCCTTGGCTATGGCAGCGATAGCCAGCACGTTATCCAAGCTCATCACGAAGTCTGCGATCAGGATGGTCTGAACTGCGCTCCATAAAGAGAAGGATGCCCCATCCCGTGAGTGGGCGTGGCTCCGATCCGCCAGTAGTTGTACGGCGATAACGAAAAGCAATAGCCCTCCTGCCGCCTTCAGGAGCGGGATTTGGATCAGCCACATAGCTACCACGGTCAAGAGGCAGCGCAGCAGCACGGCTCCGCCCACTCCCCACCATACCGCTTGCTTCCGCTTCGGTTCCGGCAAATGTTGGCTCGACATGGCAATAACGACGGCATTGTCTCCGCTCAACACGAGATTAATGACCAGTATTTCAGCTAACAGCCACAATGATTCCACTGCCCGTCCCTCCCCTGTTTAAGGTCTATGTTGGAGGAAGACGGGCTAGACCATTTTTTAGAACCAATCGCCGTGAGTGGAATCCGCGCCTGGCACGTCGCTGTTATGATTTATTTCCTGTTGTTCCTTATGTTCAGTCTTTCCTTTATTAGCGTTAATTACGATAGCATCATCCGGATGTCCACCCGCTCGTAAAATGATCGCTTCCGTTCCTTCTACCGCAGCTGCAATTAATTGTTCGAGCTCGGGAATCGATTGTTCTACCCGTTCCACGACGTTGAGATTCGGGTTCGTTGCAGGCGATTTTGGAACAAATAGCGTACAGCAATCTTCATACGGCAAAATCGACAAGTCGTATGTGCCGATTTGCTCAGCATATCTTATAATTTGCTCCTTGTCCATGGCAACGAGTGGACGCAGCAAAGGAAGATCGCTCACCCGTCCTATCACATTCATGCTGCCAAGCGTCTGACTTGCCACTTGACCCAAGCTGTCTCCCGTTACGATCGCCATCGCTTTACGCTCCTCTGCCAACTGCGTAGAGATGCGCAGCATTGCGCGACGCATAAGTGTAATGAGCAAATTCTCATGGCCTGATTGATGCAGCCGAGTCTGGATATCAGTGAACGGAACCAAATGTACACGTATGCGTCCGGCATAATTAGCGAGCACCTGTGCCAAGTCAAGCACCTTCTGCTTCGCACGTTCGCTTGTGAATGGATAGCTGTGAAAATGAATAGCCTCCACTTCCAAGCCTTTGCGCAGCGCTTGATAACCAGCTACCGGACTGTCTATGCCGCCGGACAACAGCAGCATCGCTTTGCCATTCGACGACAGCGGAAAGCCGCCCGCCGCCTTAATTACTTCACTGAATAAATACGTTGACCCTTCCCGCACTTCTACACGGAGCTCGATTTCGGGCTGATGCACATCCACCTTCAGCTGCGGGAACTCGCGCAGTACCGGCGCGCCGACAAGGTGCTGCAGATCCTGCGATCCATGCGGGAAAGCCTTCCATGCCCGGCGTGCGTTTACCTTGAATTTAGTATCCGGTCCCGGATTCATTTCTTGCATCAGCTTCTTGGCCGTTTCAATAATCGGCTCCAGCTCGGAAGGTGCCCGTTTTACCGGACTGAGCGAGACGATGCCGAAGATGTGCTTCAGCACATCAATGACATCTTGAAACGGTTCGCCATTCAGTTCCACATACAATCTTCCGTACTCTTTAATGATGTTCGTGCGCGGAAACGGCGCAAGCACGGCCTTGACGTGGTGGTAGGCCGCTTTTTCAAAGCGGCTGCGGTTCTTCCCTTTAATTGCAATTTCTCCGTATCGCAGAAGAATCATATCGTAATCCATAGTAGCTTGTTTACCTGCCTTTCATGCTTTCTTCTAGAGGTTCTCGCCAGCGAATGCTTCCGATGTAGTTTTCTTACGAAAACTTGTGCTTCTCGGTGCTAAAAAGTGACCTTTCTAAATACATACTTCTATCTCTTCATTAACGGTCGCAATTGTTCGGTCACTTCCGTGAACGCTTCAGTTAAGCGGGCGATATCTCGCTCGGAACAGCTCGCATCCAGACTGATTCTTATCCCGCTTGAGGCTCTGGACGTATCTTGCGTCATAGCCAAGAGAACACGGCTTGGCTTGTGCATCTTCGAGGAGCATGCAGACTGCGTCGATACGATGATCCCCCGTTCCTCGAGTGCATGCACGACTACTTCGGACTTCATTCCTGGGAACGATATATTAATAATGTGCGGTGCGGCAAGCGGAATATCAGGACTGTTAATAACGAGCGGTTTAAGCGTTCGCAGCTGTTTCAAAGCGCGCTCTCGTAATGAGACGAGCTTCTCATAATTGTTCGGCTGACCTTCGGCAGCCAAGCGAATGGCTTTGGCCAGGCCGACGATGCCTGGCACATTTTCCGTACCTGGCCGAAACCCATGCTCCTGCTTGCCGCCGTATAAGAGTGGCTTCAATGGTACTTCTCTGCGTCTAATTAATATCCCTGATCCTTTAGGTCCGCCGATTTTATGTCCAGACAAGCTGTACAAGTCGATTCCCCACTGGCGGATATCCACCGGAACTTTTCCAAGGCCCTGAACTCCATCCACATGGAAGGAGACTTTCGGATATCGGCTCAACACGTTGCCGATTTCCGCTAAAGGCTGCAGAGATCCCGTCTCGTTGTTGACATGCATCACGCTCACCATAATAGTATGCGGACGAATTGCCGCTTCGATTTGTTCTGGTTGAACGCATCCGTTCTTATCAACAGGGATATACGTAATGTCCATCCCTTCCCGTCCCAACTGCTTATAGCACTCATATACCGAAGCATGCTCCACTTCGGACACTATCATATGTCTAGGCTTGCCATCTATCGCATGAGCGCGTGCGGTACCGAATACGGCAAGGTTGTTGCTTTCTGTCGCCCCTGAAGTAAAAATAACTTCTGAAGCATGAACATTCAAAGCACGCGCTACAACCTCTCTGGCTCGCCGAATGAGCTGTTCCGCTTGGCCGCCGGCTTGATGAATCGACGACGGATTAGCATACACCTGCTCCATGACCTCGGTAATCGTCCGAATGACGTCCGGGTGAGGAGGCGTCGACGCACTATGGTCGCAATACAACAGTGGTAAGTTCAAGCGAACCCCTCCTTGTCACAACAAAAAAGATCAAAGCAGCATTAGAGTTCCAACTTCTCACTCCGCCGTTGTTGATCCCCATGTGTTTGATTCATATTCATTTATTTTACACGTTTTATATAAAAATCACCATCATTTTTCGGAGTGGCGGTGACTAGAACACGCTGGGTACCCTTTGCTTTCCAGCAAACAAAGAAAAAGCTTGACGCCGGCTCTGCCGGGTCAAGCTTTTTTTAAATTTATGCATAATAAGAAAGGAGCAGCAGTCGAACTATTGCAGAGAACAATCCAATAACAACCGCAAATGTCCCCGACGTTCGACTGCCTTGCATATAAGCGAGCACGCCTAACCCGGCGCCGCTTAATCCCAATGCAATCGGAAATAAAATAAGAGAAATGATTGAAAAAATAATGGCCAGCGTGCCCACTCCGGAAGAATGATCGATTTGCGTTCGCTCGATCGTATCATTTCTTGCCTCGCCGAGCGGCAGCGTCCCCGCTTCCGCAGCAAATTCAACGTCATGATTTTCATCTTGTATCTTGCGTTCTCGCTGACGCTTCAAGCGACGGGCATGGCGTTTATTATGACTTGCCATCGACTCTCACTCCTTGCTGGTTACAGTGCAAACGGAGCTGTTGACTGCCGCCAAAATGGTTAACGTCTTATTTCTCCACAAATGTCTGACAACATGTCACGGACGATTTAGAAGCGGTATCCTTATGATCCGCACCAAATTCATTCCCAAATTCTTCATTGTGTGACGCATTGGCGTGCTTGTCGATGTCGATCATAATTTCTTCCGCCTGACAACGATAATTGCCCCAGAACTTACAATTGGAAACACTGCATTTAACTAACGGTTTTTCAATCACAGCAATCACCTCCGATTACATGATGTCCGGGGATGACGCGTGGTATCCTGCAATTGAGTGCCAACTTCTAACGAAATAGAAGCCCCATGGCAAACATGGGGCTTCTTCGTATTACTGCATAATTTAGATAGCATTCTATTTCTGACTCTGCATCCGGCGCTGCGTCAAATAATCACTTTCATAATAGGCCAATTCATCGCGCAGCTCTTCGAACCCTTTCGTTATGTCCAACACGACATCTCTGACCATCCGAACCGGCTTCATGCGGAAGCGAATGGCATCTTGACCAGTATAAGCATAGCGTCCATCTTCAGAGTAACACTCATTCTTCGGATAAAAGAAAGCATTCACACATTGGTGATATACGTCATACAGAACCCGTTCGGCAAACCTTTCATCGAAATTGGCTCTGCGCAGTGTCACGCCCAAACGCTCGTAGCAATCTTCGGAAAAAACGAGCACATGACGCAAGTCTGTCAAAAAACCTTTATAAAAGCTGACCGACTCAATATCTTGATCGTTCTGGACGAGCTGCGGCAGCGTATACTCATTCAAAAACATTTCAAGCTTACCAATTGCATATTTCAGTCTGTCTCTTGAGACTTCACACAGTTGCTTCACATTGGATGCTGGCATGAGAGCTCCTCCTTGCATGTTCAAAAGGTCAATTTCCAACTCCGAGAAGGTGCAAGATTCGATGCCGAATGACACATCTTGCGATGCTTCGTGATGAAAAGGGACGCTGTTGATTCATATGACTGGAATGATTATCTTACCTCCATCATCCTACCACAAAAATGAATGAAAGAGTACTCCTTTCCAACCAATGTTTGGCTGCCACGCAGTACGGTATAAATTTGTAGCCGTCTTCTCAAGCTATAGCTAAAAGAGGTTTAGTAACCGCTGTTTCTGCGGACCAAGATGCAATATGGCAGAAATGGACACGGCATGCTACAGGGAGGAATCATGAATGCAACGTCGATATGTGGTAGGGGCTTTTGCACTCGGTGTAGCAGTGCTCGCGCTGCCGCTGTTATGGTCATCGGATCGCAATTCTCATTCGAACGGCATGACAACAGCGTCACAGGAAAAGAACGCCAAACACCAAATATTACAACAGGATATGCTGTTTACAGGGCGATTGTTCGCTATGGACTCGAGACGGGACATGGAGGTTGCGCTAACGGAGTGGAAGCAGCAATCGCCAGAGCAGATGCATGCATTGGCTGACGAATTCATGCAGTCACACCCTCATTTTGTATATGTGAAATGGGTCGATATGGGCAAATCCACAGAATGGGTGAAGGGTCAACTTCCAAAAGATGAGTCATGGCAAACCAATAAACGAGTGAAAGACTATATTCAATCCGCGAAGACCAATGTTACGAAGCGTCAATCATACACGTCGCCCGAGCTGATGATTAACGGTAAAAATCATGTGGTGATGGGAATTCCATCCCCACATTCCGATCATGGCATTATCGCTCTGATCAATCAGCACGTCGTACAAACAGTGCGGAAGCATCAACAAAAAAACTTGCGCCTCGTTCCTTACCCGCCGGAATCCAAATATCGGGTCAAATCAGTCGATTCTTCTTCCATGCGGGATGTAAAGGTACAGGATGGTGAAGACAACGCAGGTACTAGCCACTATTATCAAAATGAAATCGTCGTCCGCTTCCGAAAAGACCCGGATATGAAACAAATGAAGCAAATGATTAAGGATACCGGATGCGAACACCCGCGCAAGCTTGGTTACACTTACGTGTTTCGTTCGAAACGGATGACGGCCGAGCAGATGCAGCAGTATTTCTCGCAGTTTAATCCCATTTATATAGAGCCTCATTTTCTGTATATGACGAATGGGAACAATTCGCTCAGATCATCCCCGCCGACAAGCCAACTGCCGCTAAATACGGATAATGAGGGCATCGGCGTAGCTGTGGAAGAACCGAACGACGCACTCTACAAGGCTTACCAATGGAACTTGCCGAGCATTCATACCAACCGCGGCTGGTCGATGACGAAAGGGCAAAAGGATGTCATTGTTGCGATTGTGGATACAGGCGTCGATTTAAAGCATCGGGATTTGCAGGGCAAGTTATTAAAGGGCTACAACGTCTTCGACCCGAATAATCCCCCGCAGGATGACGTCGGCCACGGCACACACGTTGCAGGCATCATCGGAGCAACTGTGAACAACGGCGAAGGAGTCGCCGGCATGACCTGGTATAACCCAATCCTGCCTGTTAAAGCGTTGGACAGCGACGGTTCTGGAACGTCATACTCTGTAGCGGAGGGAATTATATGGGCTACAGACAATGGGGCCAAGGTCATTAATCTTAGTCTTGGCAACTATGTAGACGGTGCGTTTTTGCATGACGCAGTGAAATATGCTTTTGATCGCGATGTGGTGCTCATTGCCGCAACCGGCAATGATAACACAAAACGACCAGGGTATCCTGCCGCTTATCCGGAAGTGTTTGCCGTCTCCGCTACGGATGAGAACCAGAAACGGGCTTCTTTTTCAAACTACGGCAACTATGTCGATGTAGTCGCACCAGGTTCGTCCATCGCGAGCACCTATCCGAGCAACCAATATGCGGCGCTATCGGGGACATCTATGGCATGTCCGCACGTATCGGCGCTTGCGGCACTCATCCGCTCGGTCAATTCGGGGCTGAAAAATACCGAGGTGTACGACATTATGCGCCAAAGCGTCGTAGATCTCGGGTCACCGGGCAAGGATCAATATTTTGGATACGGTCTCGTTGATGTGGCAAGAGCGTTAAGTATGGCCGAGCAAGGCAATACGTCGCTGTCATTGTTCCCGCAAAATATTAACCGGCAATTAAAGCTGGCGATTGAACAATTTATTAAGTAATCACAACGCAAAATGGTGGAGCAGGAATAATCTCCTGCTCCACCGTTTTTTTGTTGCAATAAAATGAGCTGTCCTTCAAGTGTATTTATCTACTGTTGGGACAGCTCCTTAAGTTTCATGATATCCAATTATGATCACGAAGATGTTCTGGTAGCATATCGACGTGATAGCATCGGAAAGTTTGCCGTAAGCCGGGTTCTGTACTCATCGTGGTATCGCGGGAGCTACCCTTCCACTAATAAGTGACAATCATCTATCTAGGCCGTACATTGCTGTACAGCTCCAGCGACCAACCCAGACGCTCCTCGGGCCGAGGTTGCCCTTAGCGGGCTTGCGTCCCATTAGGTCTTGCTCCAGATGGGGTTTACCAGGAACGAAGTCACCAGCGTTCCTCGTGGTCTCTTACACCACGGTTCCACCCTTGCCTGTACCGCATAAGCGGCCATCGGCGGTCCATTTCTGTGGCACTATCCTTCAGCTTGCGCTGACTGGACGTTATCCAGCATCCTGCCCTACGGAGCCCGGACTTTCCTCTCGTGACTTGCGCCACCAGCGATTGTCTGTCAAACTTTCCGTCAACATTCGTTAGTATACTAGGTTCGGGCCTGAAACTCAACCAACAAGTTTTACAAAAATTGAAATGGTTCGGTACATACGGTAGATGCATGGAAACTAGTCTGGGTTCCTCGCTCATCCGCTAATGCTTGCAGACGGGCTGTCACATCCGCTTTCATCATTTTCTCGGCATTATGTCCTGGGTCTATGATGGAAAGGCCTGCTGCCAACGCATCATGCGCAGTATGATAATCAATGTCTCCAGTCACGAGCACGTCTGCTCCGTGGAACAGTGCGTGCCGGACATATCGGGAACCGGAGCCACCCAGCACAGCTACTTTGCGAATCGGTCGAGTGAGGTCGCCGACTACCCGAACGTGCGGCACAGCGAATTTTGATTTTACGCGCTCTGCCATTTCTTGCAGCGTGACCGACTCCTTGAGCTTGCCAACCCGTCCCAATCCATAAGCCGTCCCCTGAAGATCAACCGGATACAAATCGTATGCCACTTCTTCATACGGATGCGATTTCAACATGGCCTGCAGGACGCGGCTTTTTATCGATTTTGGCACAATCGTTTCGATACGTGATTCCTTAACCTCTTCCAGCTTGCCGGCATGCCCGATATACGGGTTCGTGCCGTCTTGAGGCTGAAACGTCCCTGTACCGCTTAGATTGAAGCTGCAGTGGCTATAATCCCCGATATGTCCCGCACCTGCATCCAAAATGGCAGCGCGCACCTGTTGTGCATGCGTCTCCGGAACGAATACGACGAGCTTCTGCAGCGGCTCATGCTGGAGCGTTTCCAATACTTTGACATCTGTCAACTGCAGCAGATTCGCCATCAGGTCGTTCATTCCGCCTACAGCAACATCATAATTCGTATGTGAAATATAGACTGCAATATCATGCTTAATCAGCTTTTCATACAGCTTTCCTGCAGGTGTATCTGTTTGCAAATGAGCCAGCGGCCTGAAAATGATCGCATGATGCGCAATAATAAGCCCTGCCTGCAAGCGTATTGCCTCATCCACGACTTCATCTGTCACATCTAGTGCAACAAGCACTTGTGATACATCCTTCCTAATCGAACCGAGCTGCAAGCCAATACGGTCATTCTCCACCGCCATAGATTTGGGGGCAAGCTGCTCCATCCATTGAACTATCGTTTGAGCGTTTGCAAACATGCTACGATCCTCTCCATTTCCGCTTGTTTCTTTGCAAATGCTGTACGGCGCTCCCTAGCTTCTTCCGTCTCCGCCTGCTCCATCGTTCGCAGCACACGTTCCCATTTTCCAAGTTCATGCTCCCACTTTTGCACAAATACAGATGAGGGATTGAGCGAGAGCAAAGGTCCCATTAGGAACAACCAGTCTTCGGTTAACGCAATACCGCATGGCAATTGTCGAGTCTCATACAATCGTTCATTATGCTCTTCCAGCAATTGTCTGTCTGCCAGACGTTCTGCAAGAAGCACCTCATAAATTTTGCCGTCTTCTTCGAGAATGTGTTCCTGCACCAGCGCCCATCCCTGTTCACGCAGCCAGCGGCGCACGATGTCTTCGCCAACGTTCGGCTGCAGGATAAGACGTGTAACTCCTTCCAGCTTTTTCGGATCCGCAGATAAAATAGTTGCAATTAAGCTTCCGCCCATGCCGGCTATCGTAATGCAATCGACTTCACCTTGCTTCACTACGGATAGACCGTCGCCATGTCTGACATTTACTATCATTTCCATACAGGCCCCTTGTACTTGGCGGCGGGCTGCTTCAAAAGGTCCTTGATTGACTTCGCCTGCGACCGCGAACGAAATGCGCTTATGCTTGGCCAGATAGACGGGAAGAAGTGCATGATCCGAGCCGATATCTGCTAATCGGCTGCCCTCAGGCACCCAATCCGCGATCCATTGCAGTCGTTTTGACAGTTTGATGTTCACGTAACCACTTCACCCACTGTTTTCTAAAGTAATAAGCAAAATAGAAAAAAATAAAAAGCTTAACAAGTAACACGAATAACAGTTCATTGTCAGGCACGGTCTGTGTTGAGACGAGCCCGTTTACCCAGATCAACTCTGGCATAAACCACAAAATAATGGCGCCTAGCAGCATACCGGCTGCCGCAGACTGTGAGAAACGGTGCACCGCCCAAGCCAACCATACAATCAGCACACACTCCGGCAGCCAGAGCCACTGACTTTCTAATAACGTGATGTCGGTCATCGCGGTGCGCAATATTTGAGCATACGTTAACGCAAGTCCTAACCAGCCCATACCCTGCATCCAGCCGCTCCGAATTAGCCAACCCGAGAACAGCCAGAGAAGGGCCGCTGTCATACAGCAAATTGACACGCTCCACCATTCGCTCCAACCTTGCAAATAAAGGATGAGTATTCCGCCTGCACTGCCAGCTGCACAGCCGATAATCGCATATCCTTTGGCCCGGGCCGGCTTCCTCTTTCTTCCCCGCGCAGCGATAAAAATAGACAGCAGCGCAATACACAGCACAACGCTAATTTGCATTGAAGGAGCAAAAACGGTAAAATAAAATCCAACAATACAAATCAAGGCAGAAATGAAAAATACAGTAAACCATCGTTTGGCAGACATCGATACGATACGTTCCACCCACGAAGCTGGCGAAGTGGTGGAGGAAGCTGTATCAGACGTTTTCTCCGGAAGTTCGTACAGCCGATCCAGAAAATCGCAATACACCTCCGGTAACAAGCGATTGCTTCGCCAGCGGGCGATTTCTTGCTTCATCCATTGACGTTGCTGCGGCTCCATTCTGCTACACACCCCCTATCGCTTTCGGATTTGCAGCTTCTAAGCAAAAGACCCTCAGCGCGCAAGCATGCGCGTCAGAAGGTCTCGTCGAAAGTTTTATTCAAGGAAATCTTTTAAGCGTTTGCTGCGGCTTGGGTGGCGCAGCTTACGAAGAGCCTTCGCTTCAATCTGGCGAATCCGCTCGCGTGTAACGCCGAACACTTTGCCCACTTCTTCAAGGGTGCGTGTACGGCCGTCATCAAGACCAAAACGCAAACGAAGCACATTCTCCTCACGTTCCGTCAACGTATCCAATACGTCTTCCAGCTGTTCCTTCAACAGTTCGTAAGCGGCTGCATCTGCCGGAGCCAGCGCCTCTTGATCCTCGATGAAATCCCCTAAATGCGAATCATCTTCTTCCCCAATAGGTGTTTCCAAGGAGACCGGTTCTTGTGCAATTTTCATTATTTCGCGTACTTTCTCAACGCTGAGCTCCATCTCTGCTGCAATCTCTTCCGGTGTCGGCTCACGCCCCAGCTCTTGCAGCAATTGACGGGAGACACGTACCAACTTGTTGATCGTCTCAACCATGTGTACCGGAATACGGATGGTACGCGCTTGATCCGCAATCGCTCGCGTAATTGCTTGACGAATCCACCACGTTGCATACGTGCTGAATTTGTATCCTTTGCTATGATCGAATTTCTCTACCGCTTTAATGAGACCCATATTGCCCTCTTGAATCAAATCCAAGAACAGCATCCCGCGACCGACATAGCGCTTTGCGATGCTGACGACTAGCCGCAAGTTGGCTTCTGTCAAGCGCTTCTTCGCTTCTTCGTCCCCTTGCTCGATTCGCTTAGCGAGTTCAATCTCTTCTTCTGCTGATAAGAGCGGAACACGGCCGATCTCTTTTAAGTACATCCGGACAGGGTCATTAATTTTGATGCCCGGGGGCAAAGACAAGTCATCATCAAAATGAAAATCATCTTGTTCGTCTTGGTCACGTTCTCCATTCCCGCGATTGCCCATCCCATCATCCGTTTCGTTTACCACTTCAATTCCCAAATCAGAAAGCTGCTCATAGAACTCATCCATCTGCTCCGGGTCTTGCTCGAACGTCGACATTTTCTCGGCAATCTCTTTGTAGGTAAGCGTTCCACGCTTTTTACCGAGTTCAATCAACTGGTCCTTCACATGCTCCAAAGCTGTTTCCGTGTCTAGTCCAGTATGTTGATCATTCGCCATTTTCCGACTCCCTCCTCCCTAGAATCCTCCTCCTGCTAACGCTTCAGTTCTTGCTCTAGGGCTATAATTTCTTGTGCAATTTGTGCCGCGCGTAATACTTGGCCGGAACGTTCCGCCTGCACCATCTCTTCTCTTTTACGCTCGATTTCACGCTGTCTGGGTACTTTAAGAATTTGATCGATATAATCATCTAACAGGTCTGTATCGTAACGAAGGGACGCTTCTGCCATCGATATGGAAGCAGCGGCCTTCTCCAAGCGATCATCTTGCAGTGTTGCCAAGTACCGACTAAAATCGGGTTCCTTGCCTTGCGCATAATAGGCATATAGATAAGCGGCAAGCGCCGCATGATCATCTACATTGAATTGTTCGCCAAGATTCCGCTCCACGTAATTAGCGACCTCTACATCTTGAAACATTAATGCTAACAAGCTGCGCTCTGCATACACATAAGCTGGTCTTAACGTAGGCGGGGCAATACTTCGATTATCATTCCTAACATTATTCCACCAATTGTCATGATTATCCCCGTGTTCGTTCTTTTTTTGCAGTTTCTGGCGAATGTTAGCACATTCTTGCTTTAACGAATCAAGCGAAGATTCTCCAGGTAAATCAAGCTGCAATGCTACATCCTTCAGATGCATCTCCCGTTCGACAGGGGAAGCAACCCTGGCGATGACGTTTATCGCTTCATCTTTGAAACGTCGTTTTCCATCATCTTCTAGCAGTATATGATTTCGGCGTAAAGATATAAGCTTGAATTTGGTGGGAGTGACAGCAGCTTCGATTATCGCATGTCTAAACCGTTCTGCTCCGTGCGTTTTTAAATAATCATCCGGGTCCATTCGATCGGGAAGCATCGCCACAGCCACATGTATACCGGCTTCTTCGAGCAGCGGTATCGCCTTGAGGGCAGCCGCTTGTCCGGCATCATCACCGTCATAGCATAACGTCACGCTGTCGGCCATCCGTTTCATCAATGTTACCTGGTCTCCGGTAAGTGCAGTTCCCATCGTCGCAATTCCGTTACATACTTCTGCATCCCAAGCTTGAATTACATCCGCATACCCCTCGAACAAAATGATTTGTCCGGTGCGCTTTATGTGTGTTCTTGCTTGATGCATGTTATATACCAGCTTCGATTTATTGAAAAGCATCGTTTCCGGGGAGTTCAAATATTTGGGCTGTCCGTCGCCCATTATTCGGCCTGCAAATGCAATAGCATGTCCGTTCCGGTCCCAGATCGGGAACATAATACGGTCACGAAAACGATCAACGTAACCACTGCCGTTATGTCTTGCGGACACCAGGCCGCCTTTCTCCATCAAGGAGAGATCGAATTCCCGTTTCTCCAACAGCTGCACGAGCGTATCCCACTGCGGAGGCGCATATCCGATTTGGAACTGTTCGATTAATTTGTCGTTGATGCCTCGACCACGCAGGTAAAGAAGCGCCTCTTGACCGTGGGAAGTGTTCATTAATATATAATGATACAGCTTGGCGGCCAATTCATGCGCCTTTATAAGAGAGTCTTTCGCTTCATTTTGCGGATTGCGCTCAGTTACAGTTCCTGCACCCCATGTAATCGGAATGTGTGACAATTCCGCCAAATGCTTCATCGCTTCGGGATAGGAGTAACCTTCAATCCCCATCATGAATTGAATGACCGTCCCGCTCTTGCCGCAACCGTAACAATGGAAGATTTGCTTCTCCGGAGTAACGGTGAACGAGGGAGTCTTTTCCGAGTGGAACGGGCACAGCCCTTTCAAATATTTACCGTGCTTCGACAAATGAACATATTGGCCGACGATATCCACAATATCGTTGCGCTTTAACACTTCATCCCTTACTTCATCAGGAATAAGTCCGTATCCGCTCATCGTCCAACCACCTTCATTTAAACACGTATACTACTTCGCTATGGTGACAGTTTCTCCTGCTCATCATGCAAAAGTTTTGTCAGTTTATGTTGGAAATTTTCTCGGTCGCTTTCACTCATGGCACGCGGCCCCTTCGTTCGAATCCCTGCCCGGCGCGACTTGCTGGAGATGTGGCGTCTTGATAAATACTCATCCACGTTGTCGCTCGTCAACTCCCCGCCGCGAGGCGTAATAACGTAAGCTCCTCTCGGCAAACAGAGCGCGGCCAATCCGTAGTCATTCGTGACGACTACGTCTCCTGACCGCGCTGCGTTGGCAATATAAATGTCGGCCGCTTGAAACGCCTGATCCACAAATATAGTATGAATATCGTGATTCGTAAGCTGCCAGTCCGGAGCAAAGGCGGCATATGAGGCGACAAACATGACCTCGGCCTCCATTTCCAAAGCTACGGCAACAATTTCGTTTTTAACGGGACAAGCATCAGCGTCAACTACAATTCGAAGTTTAGAAGTCAATGAAATTCACCATTTTCGTCAAAGCGTCTGAAAAACTAATCCATGCTCACTGTTTCCACCGTTTATATTATATACGCTGCAACATTTAAAATTCCTGCTACCGAACGCAGGTTTTCACAAACATTCAATCGTTTCTTGTCGTTTTGTGATCAAAAAGGAAGGAACATGTCGAAGATCGGCTTCTTCTTCATGTTCCATCGTCTCTAGAATTGCATCATGTTAAATATTGCTGTAGCTATGCCTGAACTTATGCCCACACCAA
The DNA here is from genome assembly GCF_000283315.1 of Paenibacillus sp. OSY-SE. Classification (NCBI taxonomy): domain Bacteria; kingdom Bacillati; phylum Bacillota; class Bacilli; order Caryophanales; family Paenibacillaceae; genus Paenibacillus; species Paenibacillus sp. OSY-SE. The sequence continues at coordinate 21,548 of NZ_ALKF01000190.1, forward strand.
CTTGGAGAAATCTGCAAAGCGGTGAATGTCACCCGCAATGTTGGCCAAGAGCGCCAATCGATTCGCGCGCACCGCTTCATCTTCAGCCATGACCATCACATTATCGAAGAACGAGTGAATCGCATCCTTCAATTGTCCGAGAGCCGCTAAAGCCTCTGACGGATGTGAATACGAGTCATTAAAGGCTTGATGAACTTCTGTCCAGCGCACATAGAGCATTCGTTCCTCTTCCTGTTGGAATTTCGATTCGTCAACAACGGTTGAAGCTGCTTTAGAAGCCAAATTGCATACTCGGTTGAACGATTCAACGGTCAGCTTGAACGCTTCATCCGTTACGGCCTGCATTAGGGCTTCTCCACGAGCAACGGTCAATTTCACATCATCATAGCCTGAAGCCATAATCGCATCAACTACGTCATAACGGACAGATTCCGACAACACGTTTTTCACGCGCAGTCCGAAGAATTCGTATAGATCTTTGCGAATGTCTTCACAGTCTCGTTTTAGAACCTCCACTCGATCATATACGTCGAGCGCAATGTTGAACATCGTATGGAGCGTTAACGGAAGCTCGCGCTCCAGCAATATTTGTACGATCCCTGTCGCCTGACGCCGAAGCCCGTAAGGATCCTGGGAACCAGTCGGAATAATGCCGATTCCGAAGCAGCCGACGAGCGTATCCAGTTTATCCGCCATGCTTATAATCGAACCGACCAACGATTCCGGTGCGGGATCGCCTGCAAAGCGCGGCTTGTAGTGCTCGTTAATGGCCTGTGCCACTTCCTCCGGCTCACCTGCTTTGCGGGCATAGTCCTCACCCATGACGCCTTGAAGCTCTGGGAATTCATACACCATTTGCGTCACTAGATCGAACTTGCAAATATCTGCGGCGCGGCTTACCCACAGTGCTGTTTGCCGATCAGTTTGCACGGCTAAGGCCAGCGCATCGGCGATAGCATGAATCCGGCGCACCTTATCGCCGATCGTACCAAGTTCCTCGTGAAACACGATCGAATCAAGCTTTTGTACACAATCGATAATTTGCAGTTTTTGATCCTCTGCATAGAAAAATTTCGCATCGGACAGGCGGGCACGCAGAACCTTCTCGTTTCCTTTGGCCACAATATCGATCCCTTTACTATCACCGTTGCGTACAGTGACGAAATAAGGCATCAGTTGTCCTTCTGCATCCAGCACCGGGAAGTACCGCTGATGCTCACGCATGGACGTAATCAGCACGTCTTGCGGAATGCTCAAGAATGACTCCTCGAACGCTCCAAACAGTACGGTCGGGTATTCTACCAAGAAGAGAACCTCTTCCAACAGATCATCCTTCACTGCAATGTTCCAGTTTTTCTCCGCGGCAAGCGCTTCGATCTGACGAGATATTTCTGCTTCGCGTTCACCCACATCAACGATAACGAATTGCTCGCGCAGACGCTCCACATATTGTGCCGGTTCTTCGATTACTGCGTCTCCACCCAAGAATCGATGCCCGCGGGATATCGCCTGCGCTTGTACGCCTTCGATTTCAAGTGGAATGATGTCTGTTCCGCGCAAAGCAACGATCCAACGGATCGGGCGCACGAAGCGCATTTCATTCGCACCCCAACGCATATTTTTCGGGAAGGTCATCGCATGGATAATCGATGTCAACCCTTCAACAAGAACCGCTGCCGTATCGGTTCCAATGCTGCTCTTGTTGGCATAAATATATTCGACCCCGTTCAATTCCTTGAAAAAGAACTGATCTGGCTCCACTCCTTGACCACGTGCAAATCCTAATGCAGCTTTCGTCCAAGCACCGTTCTCGTCGAGGGCAATCTTCTTAGCCGGCCCCTTAACTTCCTCGTGGATATCCGTCTGTTTATCCGCTACATCATGAACAAGAACGGCTAGCCGTCTTGGCGTAGCGAACGCTTGTACCTCACCGTAAGCGATACGGGAGTCCGTCAACCAGCGTTCCAAGCGCTCTTTCAATTGTCCCATGGCGCCGCGCATAAAGCGGGCGGGCACTTCTTCCAGTCCAAGCTCCAACAGCAAATGCTTAGGCATGATGTTTCTCTCCTTTCTTCAAGAGCGGGAAGCCCAGCTTCTCCCGTTCCTCAAAATACGTTGCCGCTACTTGACGTGCAAGGTTGCGCACTCGTGTAATATACCCAGTGCGCTCGGTGACGCTGATGGCACCGCGCGCGTCCAGCAAGTTGAACGCATGGGAACATTTCAGCACATAATCATATGCAGGGAACACCAAATGCTGTTCCATAGCGCGATTCGCTTCCTGCTCGTACATGTCGAACAGCTTGAACAGCATCGCAGTATCGCTTACCTCGAACGTATATTTTGAATGCTCGTATTCAGGTTGATGGAATACGTCTCCATAAGTTACGCCGTCCACCCATTCCAAGTCGAATACATTTTCTTTGTCTTGAATGTAAGAAGCCAACCGTTCCAAACCGTACGTAATTTCGACTGCAACTGGGTTCGCATCAATGCCCCCAACTTGTTGGAAATAAGTAAACTGTGTAATTTCCATGCCATCCAGCCATACTTCCCATCCGAGTCCCCAAGCGCCAAGCGTCGGTGCTTCCCAGTTATCTTCCACGAAGCGGATATCGTGCAGCAATGGATCGATGCCAAGCCGCTTCAAGCTTTCCAAATACAATTCTTGAATATTGTCTGGAGAAGGCTTCAAAATAACTTGAAATTGGTGATGCTGATACAGCCGGTTCGGGTTCTCACCATAACGGCCGTCAGCCGGACGGCGGGACGGTTCTACATAAGCTACGTTCCATGGCTCTGGTCCGATCGAACGTAAGAACGTCATTGGATTCATCGTTCCCGCACCTTTTTCCACATCATACGGTTGGACGATGATACAATTCTGTTCGGCCCAGAAATTTTGTAAAGTTAAAATCATTTGTTGAAAATTCACGGCCATATACACTCCTTTGCTTCATAATTCGTGTTCAAAAGGGATAACACTGACGTAAAGAGAAGCCAAAAAAACCCTCGCCTCTACGTCTGATGCCAGACGTAGGGACGAGAGTTTAGTAATCCCGCGGTTCCACCCTACTTGATCAATTCGTCTGCAAATGAATAGGGACAGTCCATCCATGTCCATATTCATGTGCCGAGCGTAATCCGATCCACTTTCTCGAAATCAAGCTTGCTCCAAAGTGCCGTTCATTCGTCCGCTCGTTCGGGCTTGCACTATCCCCGAATCGCTTAGTTCGAAGCCTAGGCGAATTACTTTCTTCTTCAACGCAAGCATATAAAGCTAGCTTTACTAATTATAGCAAAATCCGTACTTACTCGTCAAGATCAGCCAAGTCGTACTTCTCCATCTGTTCCAGAAACTTAAGCGATTTCAGCCGCACGCCGACATGGGTATCGATATACCCCCTCATACATGCCCGCAGCTGCAGCTTGGTCTCTGGCTTCAAGGTAACATTGCCAAGCCTGCGCAAATCTGTCTGCTCAAAACGCTGCAGCAATGCAAGGATACTGAGGTTCGCAATAAAGTTGGCATGCTCTTTCGGTTTGCAGCGTTGACAAATAGCTCCACCGAGACGCCAGCCGAACCCTGCTATCCCGTCTTCCCTGCCGCATACGACGCAAGTATGCAATTCGGGAGCGACCCCTGTTCGCTGCAGCAGCTTCATCTCGAACAGATGAGTCGTGACCTGCGCATCTTTCCCTTCGTCCAACGCACGCAAGTAGGCAAGCAGCTGATCGAACATGACACCGCCCGCTTCCTCATCATGAAGCGCTTTATCTACCAGCTCCGCTACGTAGGATGCGTACGCTGCGAGATGCAATTGTTCGCGCAGCTTATGATGACCTTCAATAATCTCACAAGCGTTAAGCGTTCCGATATGACCCATTCCGCGAAAAAAGACATATTCCCCTAATGTAAACAATTGCGTAGCCGCAGCATGTCGGCTGCGTACCTTCTTCGCGCCGCGCACGAGCACGCCTGCTTTACCATGGGATTTGGTGCACAGCGTAATAATTTTATTACCTTCCCCATAGTCCATACTGCGAATGACGATCCCCTCGACCCGATATAACACGCCCGGCCTCCCATGCAACTTTTAGCAGTTGTTCAAAAAACCTTGCCTTTTTGAACACTCACTTTTGCATAATCAAAATTATTCCGCAGGTTGCTCTGAAACAGATATTCCTGTTCCTATTTCTGCCGCAGATTCTTCCACTTCGGTTACCATCCCCGCTTGCCTATACAGCAAATAAGCATCTACATCCCCAGTCATGGCAAATACGTTCCACGAAAAATCACGCATCCGTAAATCCCCTTTCGTCGGAAATGACTATGCGTCATCATTAGGTTGTGCTGTTGGCAAGGGAATATCCGTTGCAAAATTTGGAGCGCGAACTTACGTAACTATTACAAATCAATTCCCGCCATTAGCCATTACGAATCATGGCGGAACCCGAGATCGCGTAAAATCCGATCTTGATTGCGCCAATCCTTTTTCACCTTAACCCATAGTTCCATATACGTCTTTGAACCAAGCAAATTTTCGATATCTTTTCTTGCCAGCTTCCCGATTTCTTTCAGCAGCGCTCCTTGCTTCCCGATAACGATTCCTTTCTGGGAATCCCGTTCTACAAAGATAACAGCGGAAATATAGACAACACCGTTCTCCTGCACACGCATATCTTCGATCGTAACCGCAATAGAATGCGGAATCTCTTCTCTTGTCAAATTAAGAATCTTCTCGCGAATTAATTCAGCGACCACAAATTGCTCAGGATGATCCGTAATTTGATCATCCGGATAGTATTGAGGCCCTTCCGGTATATAATGCTCTAGCACATCAAGCAGTCGATTGACATTATTTCCGGACAACGCGGAAATCGGCACAATCTCTGCAAATTCATGCAGCTCATTATACTGCAAAATAATGGGTGGCAGTGACTCCGGATGAACTTGATCAATTTTGTTCATCACGAGTATGACAGGAGTTTTGACTTTTTTCAATTGCTCAATTACATATTTATCACCGCTGCCAAGCCCGGTTGATACATCAACAAGGAACAGAACGGCTTCCACTTCATTTAACGTATTCAAGGCGACTTGATTCATATAATCGCCTAGCTTCGATTTGCGTTTATGAATTCCCGGCGTATCCAGAAACACGATTTGCGTGTTTTCTTTTGTATACACACCATGGATTTTATTGCGTGTCGTCTGCGGCTTGTCAGACATAATGGCAATTTTCTGTCCTATGACATGATTCATGAGCGTTGATTTGCCAACGTTCGGCCGGCCTACAATCGCCACGAATCCAGAATGAAAAGTATTGGATTTGGATTTGGATTGGTCATGAAACATCAACTTTATTTCTCCTCCTACATATTGCTATATAAGGTTGTTCAAAAAGTCCCACCTTTTTTGAACACGCACTATATGCGCATAAGCGGCGTCCTGGCGTTTCGAGATTATCGAGAACGACCATGTACGCCGCTTACTGTTTACTCGTTTCTATATGCGTCTCTTGACGGCGAACTGTTCAAGCTGTCTACGTCAAAGGCACCCGGAAGCAAAGCTCCCACTGTCGTCTCCGACCACGAACCATTCATCGCCCCCATATATACGGGCATCGACGGCGCGCATAATTCAATCAGCACCTGTCGGCATACGCCGCAGGGGGTGATTGGCTGTTCTGTATCTCCGATAACAGCAATTGCCTTGAATGAGCGTGGAGCACAGCCATCCGCAATGGCACGGAATAAAGCAGTCCGTTCCGCACAGTTCGTCGGGCCGTAAGCTGCATTCTCTACGTTGCAGCCATAATGGATACGGTCATGTTCATCTAACAATGCGGCTCCCACTTTAAAATGGGAATAAGGCGTATACGCCCGGTCACGGGCCTGCTTCGCTTCCTGCAGCAATTGTTCTCCATTCATCGACTAAACCCTCCTGTATCTCAAAAAAGAAAATTGACGACAGGATAAAAAAAGATTACGGCACCGACGATAACGGCAAACACCGCCGTCACGAACACTGCTCCTGCGGCGGTATCTTTCGCAATTTTGGCGATAGGATGCATACTTGGCATGCTTAAGTCAACCGCTGCTTCCACAGCCGTATTCAGCAACTCGGCTGTAAAGACTAGTGTAACGGCCAACCCGATCCACAGCCATTCGGAAACCGAAATGCCGAATCCTATCCCCATGGCGATTACTAGAATTGTTATCACACCGTGCACACGCATATTACGCTCCGTGTGGAAAGCGTGAAGTATGCCAGAGATCGCCACACGGAACGTATCGCTCCATGGGCGCTTCATTAACGACTCAGCCCGATTCGAGCCAATACGGCTTCCTGCTTGTCCATCATGACGCGCTCGCTTGCTTCATCTTGATGATCGTAACCGAGCAGATGCAAAAAACCGTGCACGAACAGAAATCCGATCTCACGCTCAAGCGAATGACCATAATCGTCCGCTTGCGCACGCGCGCGTTCCGTGGAGATGATTATATCCCCAAGCAAATCGCTCATGGATTCTAGTTCGTCTTCATCTTCCACTTCGTATAGAATATCCAGTTCTTCATCCGTCGATTCATGGAGCGCAAAGGACAAAACATCTGTAGGACGGTCTATGCTGCGATATTCACGATTCAACTCGTGAATTTGTTCATCGTCAACAAATGTTAATGCCACTTCCCCTTCCGTAACGTCCTCCATCTGCGCGGCCTCTTGCAAAATACGTTCAAGCAGTTCAATCAGAGAGGCCGTTATCGGATAAACTTCCTGTTCATCATTCCATTCAAGCTTCATACTCATTGCTCAAGGTCGCTCCTTATTAAGACTCAGATTTTGTTGCAGAATCAGTTGCAGCGGAAGTTGCTCCACTACTGCTTGCTTCCGTAACATCACCTTTGGCTTCCGCGGCGTGCTCTTCCTTCGTCTTCTGCTTCAGCTTCGCATCATCCGGATATTCAATCCGTGAATGGAAGATTCCCATCACCGTTTCTTTAAGTGACTGCGCAACAATATCCAGTTCTCGCAGCGTCAAATCGCATTCATTGAATTGGTTATCATCAAGCCGATCTTTAATAATCTTCTGTATCATCGACTCAATCTGTTCAACCGTCGGATGCCGCAGCGAGCGCACCGCTGCTTCGACACAGTCGGCGATACCGACGACGGCGGCTTCTTTGGATTGCGCTTTAGGACCTGGATAACGGAAATCATCTTCCGTGAAATCAGGCTCCGCCCCTTGTTCTTCCGCAAGCTTCAACGCTTTGTAATAGAAAAACTTAAGGAACGTCGTTCCGTGATGCTGTTCGGCAATATCACGGATCGGCTTCGGCAGTTTATAATCCTTCAGCATTTCCGCACCGTCTCGCGCATGCGCTACGATAATGGAGGTACTCAGCTTCGGATCGATATAATCGTGCGGATTGTCCATATTAGTCTGATTTTCAATAAAATAGCTTGGCCGTTTTGTCTTCCCGATGTCATGGTAGAAAGCACCGACGCGGCAGAGCAAACCGTTAGCTCCTATCGATTCTGCCGCCTGCTCCGCCAAGTTCCCGACCATTACACTATGATGATACGTTCCCGGCGTCTCCGTCAACAGCTTGCGCAGGAGCGGATGGTTCGGATTCGACAGTTCCACGAGCTTAAGCGCAGACAAGATGCCAAACGTTACTTCAAAGAATGGCATTAAGCCCAACACCAAGACCGCTGTTAGCAGACCGCTTGCAAAGGCGAATGCCGCCGCAAGCATCAGGTCGCGGTTATTGAATGGATCTCCACTCAACATCCCCAGCATGAGCACCGTCAAGCTGCCGAAAATACACACCATAATACCCGCCTTCAAGATCGTTGAACGTTGGCTGGCACGATGAATCGCAAAAATGGCCGCGTACGATGTCACCAAGGCAAAAAATCCAAAGTGGAAGTCAAAAATTGTGCCTTGCTGCGTATTTAAAATAATGCTCGCTAATATGCTTAATACGACGGCACACATATAGGCTAGCGGCAAATCAATCAGTAATGTGATAAGCATAACGCCCATTGCAACCGGAGCGACAAAGCCGATATAAGCGGCATCCTCCGTCTGAGCATACCCGATAATGTGTATTGCAATGACGCTAATCGTAAAGATAAGCACCAGCATCAACAGTTGAACGTTGTTGAATTTGAAATGCGTATGGCTTCCTTGGCGCATGAACATGAATAGCACGAGCGAGAACATTGCCGACAGCATGAGCAGTCCGAACTGCGGCCAATAATTGACCTCCGTCTTCAACAATTCATTCTCTTTTAACAGGTCATACATTTCTTGGGTAATGACTTGACCTTTCTTGACGAAAATATCCCCCTGCTTAATAAACACTGGAGTCGTATTTTCCCGTGCCTGAACTTTTGCATCCTTCGTCGCGTCGTCATCATAGAACTTGTTCGGCGTAAGGGACAGACGAACGAGCTCCTGCACCACTTCACGCGCCGAACGCTTGTTCAATGAACTGGCGTTGACGTACTCCGGGACCTTCGCTCTCGCAATGGCCGCCTCCGGCACTGGATCAATCATCAGCTTCGATACCAATTCTCGGGCTACCGGCTTCATTTCCGTAATATCATCCTTCGACAGCCGAGCCATCTTGATGAAGGTTTCTTCCGGAATGCGGTACTTCTGTTCCTCAATGCGATTGTTCATCTCATCGAGCATTACATTCGTATACGTGCTGGCATTGCGGCTCGTTGTCATGAACTGGCGAATGTGCTCGTTGACCATGTCGGGAACGACGCTGCGATACAGTTCAACCTTCTGCGAATATGATATCTGATCATCTGAGTTCAGTTGCTCGATACGGTCAAATATATTATCCATAAGCCGTTCATTCTTTAGAGAAATGATCTGATAGATGGGCTGGACACGTTCGGCAGCTTGTTCCTGCGCCTTCAGTGTCGCTTTCTTGTCCGGAATCTGAATGGGAGCGATAATATCCTTTTCGCTCTTCACATTGACTTCAATATCGAATTTCTCAGGCAAAATACTTGGCGCCAAACTAAAATAAAACAATAACGTTAAAAACAAAAATAGAAGAAAGCGCACGCCGACGCTGTACTTCCAACCTGCCATATTCACTTGGCGTGATTTGCTTCCGTTGCCGGAACGATTTGTCTTTAGCATAGAGAACAACCCTCTCTATCCTTGGTTTTCGCTTTCCTTCTGGTAAGCCGTAATAATTTTCTGCACTAAGGAATGACGAACAACATCCTGCTCGGCAAAATGCACGAATCCGATTTCCTTAATATCACTCAAAATTTGGCCGGCTTCCACTAATCCTGAGCGTTTGCCCCGCGGCAAATCAATCTGTGTGATGTCTCCCGTAATGACCATCTTCGATCCGAATCCAAGTCGCGTTAAGAACATCTTCATCTGCTCAGGCGTCGTATTTTGTGCTTCATCCAAAATAATGAACGCATCATCAAGTGTGCGTCCGCGCATATAAGCGAGCGGCGCAATCTCAATGAGGCCGCGTTCGAGCGCTTTCCCTACTTGTTCAAGACCCATGACGTCATAGAGCGCATCGTATAACGGTCGTAAATAAGGGTCAACCTTTTCTTGCAGATCTCCTGGAAGGAACCCCAGATTCTCGCCCGCTTCCACTGCAGGTCGTGTTAACACAATCCGCTTAACGGAACCCTCTTTCAGTGCGGAGACGGCCAATACGACAGCTAGGTACGTCTTCCCTGTGCCAGCGGGCCCCACACCGAACACAATATCTCTTTTCTTAATGGTCGATACATAATGACGTTGTCCAATGGTCTTTACACGGATCGGCTTGCCCCGATACGTGACGGCGATTTCACCTTTAAATAAATCGAGCAGTTCTTCAACCTTCCACTCTTGAGCCAAGTCGAGCGCATACAAAATATCGCGCTCTGACAAAATGATGTTGCCGCGAATCAATTGCAGCAGCACATTAAAGAGCTGTTGAAGTCTCTCTACCTCGATCGATTCGCCTGTAATGACGATCTCCGCTTCCCGAGACATGACATGCGCGTCTGTACGGCCTAGGATGAGCCTCAAATGCTTATCCTGAGGTCCAAATAGAGCAAGTCCTTCAGCGGCGTTTTGCAGTGATATTTTTACAGTCTGTTGTTGCGACAAAAACCTCAGTCTCCTTAGCATTCAGTGTCCTTGTGATTTTGGTTCAACATTCATTCTGAGTTCGATTCAGAACGGGATTCAAACTGGCGAACAAGCGGAAGTTCTTCCGCTATAGATTGTTCCACTTCAAAAAGCACCTTCAAGTTCACTTTACCATTGTCCGCCTTCTGATGCAAAATTTTTTCCGTTTGGATACGCGCTTTCGGTCCATTTTTTGCGATTACATCAGCACGCGCCTGCGTCAGTCCGGCTTTATATGCTTCCTCAGCGCTGCGTTCTTCCGACACATAATGTACTTCCATCACAATCTCTTTTAACCAGCCAATCGGAAATGATAACTCTCTCCACTTGATTCTACTCTCATCCTGAAGGGTTTCGTACTGCGCAAAAGGAATATCACCGTAACCCGATACTTTGAGTCTGCGATCTCCGGCCACAAAGTATGTAATTTCTTTCTGCTCTCCGGTAAATACTTTCTGTTTGCTAACTAGTGGTGATACGATGTGGTATTCATGCCATACGAGACCGCGCACGTCCCCTTTGGCCGCTACCGTCAATGGCGCATCAGGGGTTCCGAGACTGCCTGAAATGAGCACGTTTCCTTTCTTCACCCGCATATTTTTCTTCACGACAGGCCGGCCTTGATCTGCAATAATATGCGTGACAACGGCATCTGTCTTCGCTACAAGATGCCTTGGATTAACGAGCTGCTTAGCATCCGGAGTAATCGATTCCACCACCTCGATGGACACCTTCGTCCCTTCTCGGTGAATTCCAATCCAAGAGGCTCCCTTCAACTGGGTAGTCATCCCTTTCGACATGATATCGGGATCACGAAGGCGGAACGTCCATTGGAACGGATAAATTCCTTGCTGTCTGGCAGCGGAGAGCACAGCCTCGGTCGGAATGCGCACGTTGCCTTTTACATCAATCGTCCACACAAGGGAAGAGAGCATGTACAATCCGAACAGAAAAAGAAGCGCGCCCAGCACGAAAAACTTGCGACGCCTTACCTGTTTCATCGCAAACGGCACCCCGAAGCGTTCCTCTACATGAACGCGACAGCCTGTCTGCTTTAAAAGCGGCCGCAGGCGGAAGTAATCAGAGACAAGCACGTGAAACTCCATGACTCTAGGCGCAGTTACTTTTACATCCCACACCCGTAATTGTTTAGACGCAGCAGCATTTATGAAGGTTTCAATTTTTTCGCCGCGCACACGAACTCGGACATACCCGCGTACTCGCGCTAAAGGTGGTGTTTTCACGTCAATTCCCCCGTTCCATGATACTTTATATCGCGAACGAACCCTTCGATGCGGATTTCCTCCGTCCAAATGGTTCGAATGACAAGCTCGCTTCCATATATTTCTAATTCTCCAGTTACTAAGGCAAGACGAATATGATCATTGGAAAAATGAAGAATACCGCGATGATTTTCCACCACAATATGCCGATTGCCGATCATCGATAACCGGGGCGTATCCATTACAATATCTTGCGGCAAATCAAACCAATTCGCCGACCATTGGCGCAGTTTGCGGGCAATGCGACTCATTTTGCGATAGGCCCCCTTCCACTACTATTGCGCGTTCAAAAAGGCCACTTTTCAGCACCTAGAAGTACAAGTTTTCGCAAGAAAACGACTTCGGAAGCATCCCTCGAAGGAGGAGCGCAGCGTAGACGAGACTGCATGAGCACTGGACTTCAAGGTATACTTTGTGATTAAAAGGGGCTTTTGAGCAACCTCTACTTTACAATTTATGCTCCCAGACTCGCGATTATGAAGCGGGAAGAGCAGAATGACGCAAACAAATAAAGAGCCTCGGCTCGCAATAGATGCACTGTAAACAGTGTTCTATCACAAGAGCCGAGGCTCTATGCAAGATAAATTATAGTGCTTTATGGACGTCTCCCATACGGACGCTTTGCACGTGGAGGGCCGAGAATTTCTGCCCACGCCACGCCCCTCAGCGCATCTTTTGGGTCAATCACGAAGTCGGACGAGTTATCTGCCTCTTCACGTGTACTCGACGAAGCGGTCATCGTTCGGGAACTATTTCTCCCGTCCAGCGAAGACGATGGCAGACCTGACATGCTCTGAGCTGTGCGCTCAATGCCGGCAAGCCGCTGTTCCATCTCTGACATCCGATCATTCGCATCTTTTGCCCGTTTTTCAGCATAGCTTTCAGCCATGCTTGGGCGCGACTGCTCCATACTTCCTTTGTTGTCCGTATATATCGGAGTTACCATCTCGTCGTCCTCATCATCGTAGCGGCGGGACTCCGCTTGCTTCGCAGGCTCGACCGTTGGTGCGGGCCCTGCCTGACCGCTGCCGCCGAAATCCGGCATCCGGTTGTTCGCACCTTTCTTCTGGCCTTTCCCCATAGCTGAGAACAGCGCTCCGATGATCACAATGGCAATCAACGGATTGCTCATGACAAAACCAATGATTTTCTCAATGATATTCATGGCTTATCGCCTAGCTTTCCGGGTTGTTGTTATCGCGTCCGTTGTCGGACATTTTGCCGAGCGACCCACGCATATGCGTATCCGCTTCGATGTTCTTCAGATTCATGTAATCCATAACGCCAATCTTGCCATTGCGCAGCGCTTCCGCCATGGCAAGCGGAACTTGAGACTCGGATTCCACGACGCGTGCTCTCATCTCAATGACGCGAGCTTTCATCTCTTGTTCTTCAGCAACGGCCATTGCACGGCGTTCCTCTGCTTTCGCCTGCGCAATACGCTTGTCGGCTTCCGCTTGTTCGGTCTGCAGGTGCGCCCCGATGTTCTTGCCTACATCCACATCAGCGATATCAATGGACAGAATTTCAAATGCGGTTCCTGCGTCAAGCCCCTTGCCCAATACGGTACGGGAAATGCGATCCGGGTTCTCCAAAACGTCCTTGTGAGAGTTGCTGGAACCGACCGTCGTAACGATCCCTTCCCCGACGCGGGCGATAATCGTTTCTTCACCTGCACCCCCGACCAAGCGCTCGATGTTCGCGCGAACGGTAACGCGTGCGCGCACCTTCACTTCGATGCCATCCTTCGCCACTGCCGCAACAATCGGCGTTTCGATGACACGTGGATTAACGCTCATCTGAACGGCCTGCAGCACATCACGACCAGCAAGGTCAATCGCTGCCGCACGTTCGAACTCCAAGTGAATGTTTGCACGCTGAGCTGCAATGAGAGCATTGACGACACGGTCGACATTACCCCCTGCCAAGAAGTGACTCTCCAATTGGTTAATTGATAGCCCTAATCCTGCCTTTGTCGCTTTAATCATCGGGTTGACGATACGGCTTGGCGTCACTCGACGCAGACGCATCGCAACGAGGGTGATGATACTGATGCGAACTCCGGAAGCAATTGCTGAAATCCAGAGCATGACTGGGAAAAAGCTGAAGAACACACTTAGAGCAATCAAGATGACCGCCCCGATAAGCAGCGTAGATATTAATCCTGCATCCATACGTGGCACAACCTCCATTTATTAATCTATGTGATTTACAGTATTACCATAGTTAGAGGATGTTCTAAATGTCCCCTTTTTGAACACGCACTAGTAAAACGATAATATGAAACAAGGAACAGGTCAATTCCCATTGTGTGGCCGCACGACAATTCGTGAACCCTCTACTTGAATAACTTCGACCAGCTCATCGCTGCCGACGAAGGAGCCGTCGGTAACGACATCGAATTTATGATCGTCGATGAGCACCGTACCTGCAGGCCGAAGCGGAGTCAGCGCACGTCCTATTTTGCCGAGTATCTCCGTCTGATTGGAATTGGATACGTAACCTTCTTCTGTCGTCAACGCATCTTTCAGGATGAATCGATTCCATATTCCACGATGCTTAAACACTCTTACCACGATAATGATGACAATAAGTGCCGCCACGAAAGCGATGCCAAGCGACAATAGCGCATTCGACGTATCGTATGCCGCACGGACGACACCGGAAATCATACTGATTGAACCTAATATTCCCAATATGCCGAAGCTTGGAATGAACAGTTCCAAAGCGAGCAACACTAGACCTACAATAAATAATACGATGGTTTCCACCCCCGCCAGGCCTGAAATATAGTGGCCAAAGAAGTATAATCCGAAACCTAATATCCCCAATATACCTGGAATACCAAAGCCGGGCACAAACAACTCAATCGCCACCCCGGCAATGCCGAGGAACAAGAGTAGTGTCGCCACCACCGGATGAACGAGATACGCCGCAATCCGTTCGGCTGTTGTCTGATCGATCCGCTCGATATGAGAATCGGCCAGTTTCATCTGAGAGATCAGATCCTGAACAGAACCTGCTTCATATTCCGCATATCCTGCTTTCTTTGCCTCAGCCACGCTGAGCGACAAAATCTCTCCCGGATTTTTCGTCCGGCCGAGCTCGGGAAGTTCAATCTTAGCTTGTAAGTCCGCCATCGCTCTTGCAATATTTTGGTTGCGCCCATTTTTGCCCGCTACTGATTCCATCTCGCTTATCCATAATGCCACTAACTTCGGATCGTCGACATAGTTATGGGCACCGTCTACTAGCGCCGCCGAGCCGATGGCACTTCCCGGCGTCATTGCAATCTCATTTGCGCTCATCGCCAGGAAGCTCCCTGCTGATGCCGCTTTCCCTCGCACTAGCACAACCGTGTGTGCCGGACTTCCGATGATGCGTTGACTCAGATCCTGTGCAATATCGACTCTTCCGCCTGGAGTGTCCATCTCGATGATAATCGCAGCGGGATTTAACGCTTCCGCTTCTTCGAGAGCACGAAGCATAAATGACTTCATTACCGAATCTACATTTCCGATTAGCGGAATAACGACAACATTGTGTGAAGGATTAGCCGAATCGCTTGTCTCCGCATGGGATATCGGAACGAAAGCAAACATCAAGCTGAATAAAAGACCTAGTGCCAACATCCATGCGATGCATTTCAAGCCTCTTTCATTCATCTGTTTCTTTCGCATAAGATTTTACGCCCCCCCTTCCTATTCACTTGTTGGTATATGCTATTATACGTGATTTTACTCGTTTACGTTTCACAACCTTATCATCATAGAAAAAGCACTCCTTGTAAACAAGGAGTGCTTTCACGTTTTTGTCGATAGGTTGTCAAGAGATCCTTATTGCAGATACTGTTGAACTATCGTATTGACTAGTTTGCCGTCGGCGCGCCCCTTCACCTTTGGCATGAGGGCACCCATCAATTTCCCCATGTCGGCTTTCGAAGAAGCACCGGTCTCTTGGATGGTCTCTTGAACGATCACTTTTATCTCTTCTTCGGAAAGCTGAGCAGGAAGGTAATGCGTCAAAATGTCAATTTCCGTTCTTAGTTTATCCGCTAAATCGCCTCGACCTGCTTTCTCGAACTCTTGGAGGGCATCTTTCCGCTGTTTGATCTCACGACCTAGAATCTCAAGCACTTCATCGTCATTCAAAGTTCTCTTTTCATCTATCTCAACATTCTTGATCGCCGAACGTACCATTCGGATGGTGGAGAGTTTGAACTTGTCTTGACTCTTCATCGCTTGCTTCATATCTTCGTTCAATCTTTGGCTAAGATCCATTGGTGCGTAATCCTCCTAAAACTTTCTCTTGCGGGCAGCCTCGGACTTCTTCTTGCGCTTGACGCTTGGCTTTTCATAGTGCTTACGCTTTTTAACTTCAGCCAATACGCCATCTTTCGCGATGGAGCGCTTAAAGCGACGAAGTGCAGCATCGATTGTCTCGTTTTTGCGAACTTTCGTTTCAGACACCAGTTTTCCCTCCCTCCGACCAGACCGTCCAAGAACAACAAACACGGTTTATCAAACTACATTATATGTGATTGCAAAAGTCAGTGTCAACCTTGAGGAAGCATTCTGTCAACATTTACGCATTGAAAGCACTCTCCAAAATAGTTCCTTCCGCTAAAGAGCCATAATCGCTATGCTTACTGCCCTACCAAAGCTCCTAACGATTCACCGCCAAGCAGATGGTAATGAATGTGAAACACAACCTGACCGCTATCTTTTCCACAATTATTGATAAGACGATATCCCGTATCCGCAATGCCCATCTCACGCGCCACATGTTGGGCTGCGCGGTGAACCTCGCCGATTAGCGAGAAGTCTTCTCCCTCTGCATCATTCATAGTTGCAATATGCTTCTTAGGAATGATAAGAATATGTACAGGGGCTTGTGGAGTGATATCATGAAATGCGACTACGGTTTCATTCTCGTACACCTTTTTGGAAGGAATGGTTCCTTCAATAATTTTACAAAAAATACAGTCCATTGGACTTTCCTCCTTCAACTGATTCTTATGTTCAAAAAGAAATGCAAGATTCGATGTCGAATTACATCTTGGGATGCTTCGTAATCAAAAGGGGGCTTTTTGAACATCCTCCAACTATGCATTTGTGATCGTATATCGCTATCATATCAAAAAGAAGGAGCTCGTCCAATATGAAGGAGTGAATAGAGTGCCATCAGAGAAAAACTTGCGAACGCCACGCAAGAAAAAACGTAAATGGATATTATGGACCTTCATTGCGCTCGTTATTGCAGTTGCTGCAGGCATATACGGATTTCTACGTCCCTATCCGGCTGGTTCCAAAGCGGATCAGGCGTCAATCTCAACCGAAAATGTCAAAGTATATGCGGAGGATGGCTTGTTCGCGTTCGAGACTGTTCGTACACCGATAGCTAACCTCATACTATACCCTGGCGGACTAGTCGAGCCGGAAAGCTATGCCGTATTGGCGCGCGGGTTGGCCGAGCGCAAGGTCAATACATATATTTTGAAGATGCCGCTCAATCTGGCCGTCCTGGATAGCGACGGGGCAGAACGCGTCCTCCCGAAGTTAGATAAGTATGCTCGGCAAGTGAGAACGATCGTTGGAGGTCATTCCTTGGGAGGCACAATGGGGGCAGAATTCGCGAAAAAACACCCGGATGCCATGCAAGGTTTAATCTTGTTGGCGTCTTATGCAAATAGCGATATATCTAATTCCAATATTCCGGTATTGTCCATTTATGGTTCGAAGGATGGCGTATTAAACTTGGAGCGATATATGAAAAATAAAAAATATCTCCCGGAAATTCTAACCGAACACGTCATTCAAGGAGCCAACCATGCCCAGTTCGGAGATTACGGCAATCAAAAAAAAGACTATGCGGCCAGCATTTCCGACGATCATCAAATTCGTGAAACGGTGGACGTAATCGTGTCGTGGCTCACTTCGTTGCCGTCACAATGATATGACAGCTCCGCACCCCGGATTAGACTGAAGTGCAGAGCTATAGGCACCTTAATAATAAGGAATTAATGCTAAGGCAATTAGCACCGCCAATGGCAGCACCAATCGATTGAAGCGACGGCCGTAGCCATATGGATAATAGTAGCCCGGATAATATCCTGAATATGCCGTATCGACATACGGCGGCAGAGCGTAGGGAGTACCTGCATAAGGATAATATCCATAAGGCGCAGCTGAAGGGGTCATGTAAGGCACCGAGCAACCGGCCATCGGAACGGCCAAATACAGATGTTCGTGATCCACGCATTCGATAACTCCTTGGTATACGCACCCGTCCATCGTCTGGACTTTCACATAACGATGCATATGCTTGTGACATAGTTCGTGCATCGATTCTTTTTGTACAGTTGCGCCAGCCGTAGGCGGGGGTGAAATTCCGACAGGTATGGGCGTCGCTGTCGTTGGTGCCGGCTTTACGCCGGTTTTTTCCTTCTCCATAGACGTCTCTCACTTTCTGCAATCGCTTGAGATACAGTCATGATATTCGCCTATGCGCGAAGGTGTGCATGGGGGAAAAATGGACAAAAAAAAGAGCACCTCGTCCCCCGCTAACAAGCGGGCAGCGCATTATACGCTGTGAACGTACTGCGCCTGCAAGCAGGTCAACTGCCAGGCAGCATGCCTGCAGATGCTTGCAGAAGCAATACGGTCACCGAGGTGCTTACAAAAGATTGATGTCGGCTATCTGTATTATAACAGCGCTCTGAAACTGTTACTGTGACGTATTTCACATGAAATTAATTCACCTCAAATACGATCAGGGAGCCTCTACCGGCTTGCTCGGCAGGCAGAACCTCTAATTTGCGCGGCAATCGTGCACGAAGCTCCGGAACGTGACTGATGACACCTACCGACAACCGGTCCGTATGAAGCTTCTCCAAGGAGGTCACGACTGTATCCAGTAGTTCCGGATCCAGAGTCCCGAAGCCTTCATCCAGAAAGAAGAACTCCAGCGGATATATCCCTCGTAGTTGAATTTGCGCAGACAAGGCCAGCGCGAGTGCAAGCGAAGTCAGAAATGTTTCCCCGCCTGACAAGGTAGATACCGGCCGGCGAATACCGCCGTTACCATCATCACGAATAACGAAACCTCCGCCTGAGTCGACTTCCAGGGCATAACGCTGTTTGGTCAAGCTTTTCAATCGCTCTGAAGCGGCTCGGCTTACTTGCATGAGCTGCTCCTCAGCTACGAACTCCACAAATGCATTGCCTCGGAATACGCTTTGCAGTTGGTGCAGGCGGCCCAGATACGTTTCGCCCCGCATACGTTCAGCTTCAAGCGCTGCCCAGCGTTCGTGCTTGCTGCGCAGCTCCTCTGCATCTCGTTCAGCTCTTGCACGGGCTGCCAGAGCCGCTTCATCACTCTCTACAGATTGCTGCCACCTTGCAACGCAAGTCTGCCACTCTTCCTCTGTGACGGACGTACCGCCGATACGTTCCTCTAATCGCTTCAATTGCGCGCCCAAGTCACGCAGCTCTTCGTGATGACGCTCCAGCTCCGCCTCCAAGCGCTTGCACTCTTCAGACGAGCGTCTGGCTGCCAGCACGTCATCGAGATGGGCAAAGGAAGATTGACGCAATTGAGCCTGCAATCGTTCCCCGGCAGTGACAGTTCGCTCCCCTAGGCCGTTCCAAGCTTGTGCCGCCAAAGCCGCACGCTGCTGTGCAGCTTCGTTCACATTGCGAGCGGCATTCGCTTCCTGCCTCGTCCGTTCCGCTCGTTCACGGATATCAGTCAGGCGGACATACGTCTCGACCGCAAGTTGCTCGATCGGCGGTCCATCTAACCAAGGACGAAGCCTTTTCTCATAATCGGCGATCAACCGAACGATGCCGTTCCACTCCGCCTTCGCTTGCACCCGCTCCATATCTGCAGCCTGCTTCAACTGCTCATGGCGGCGAATATGGCTTTGCGTCTCTTCAATGTAAGCAACGCTCTTCTCCAACCGAACGCGGCAGTCGGCCACAATCGATTCCCGTTCGCGCCACTGTTCCCTGACACGTTCCATCTCCACAAGATGCCATCCGAATCGTTGATATTGCTCGCCCCAGTTCGCATGCTCCTCCCGCAGCGACTGTTCAGCTTCATTCCAGAGCGATTCCGCTTCACGGAAAGCACTGGCTGAAGTCTTATATGATGCCAAAGCTTGCTGCAGCTCCCATTGCTTGTCCGTTGCTTGCTGCATAATGCGCTCCATCTGTTTCCCCATGGATCGGGTGTCCTGCGACAACGATTGCAGCCTGTCATCGAACGGGTTGAGCCCTGCATCATGCAGTATATTTTCCATCTCGTCGCGCTTTTGCTTTGCCATCGGAGGCAGGCCGAAGGCGGAAACGGCGGCTCGCCCATCAGTTGAGTCTTCCCCGATGCTTGGCGTTATGCTTTCCACCCTTTCATCTGCTGCCGTATGCTCTTGATTCACTGTAAAGTCGAGAGCGGCTGCGAGCTCATCCCCAACTACGAATCCTTCACCCAATCGAGGTGTGACGGATCGCTCCTGCACCATGCTGCGCACGCGTCCAGACAGGTCTTGCAGCCGCGCAATCCACTGCTTCAAATCTGTTCTGCTTCGTTCCCATTCATGCTCGGTTGTAAGCAGCATCGCCTTTAGCCTGTCCTTCACTTGCTCCCAACGCAACCAGCGTTCATCCCAGCCCTGATCTGAACCTGCCTGTTCATCATTCGGAACATGAGCAGGCGCCGGATGGTTTGCAGAGCCGCAGACTGGACACGGAGAGTGAGGCTGCAGCTGAACGGCAAGCCGCGCGGCAATCTCTTGCTCCGCCTGCTCCCGCTGTGCTTGTCGAGCCTGCTCCATCAGTTGCTCCACCTGTCCCAGCTCGTCTTGCAATTCGGTCCGCAGACTTTGCCAAGCTCTGGACAATTCGGTTCCAGAATCGACTTGATTGCGTACCTCGCGCGCGTGCATGACGATGTGGCCAAGCGTTTCGTTCCATGCTGCCGCCCCTTGAGCCGCAAGCTCCGACTGCTTCTTCTTGTTTTCTTCCAGTTCCTTGCAGCGGGCCTCCAGCATACTCAGTCTTTGCCAGTCCGTTACCGCTTGCTGGAATTGTTCCCGTTCCTCGCTCGGCTTCTCATGCGAGGAGAGCAGGTCGCGCAGCTCCGCTTGGCGTTCTAACGCTTTCTTGAGCTGTTGCTCCGCCCGTTCTGCTTCAGCTGAAGCACGGGTATAGCGCGCACTCGCTTCTTCGAACCGCTCATTCCATTCCTCCGCCTCCTTGCGCAGACGTTCGCTCTCCCCGTGAAGACGAGCCGCTTCCTGCAGCTGCTCAGAGCGCAGCACTAATTCCGGCTCCTCTGCTTCCTTGCGGCGGATTGCTGCATCTGCCGCAAGTTGGGTACGCTCCGCTTCGCTCAACGCATGGCGTGCCGCTTCATCGGCCGTACGATGCTCTGCTTCCGCAGTCTGGCGCTTCGCTTCAAGCTCCCGGACTTCGAGCAGGAACGGAGCGATCATTTCGGCTTCCTTCGCTTTCATCAGCTGTTCTTGCTCCAGCGCACGCTCCGGCGCCTCCAATTCCAACTGAGCCAGGCGGCTGCTTAGGCGGCTCTTTTCTTCCATCCAGCCCCGCTTCTCAGCTATATCCCGATATTCACACTCTGCCGCGATTTTCTCCTCACGGGCTCGTTCCGCGAGCACAGACGCTTCTCGCAGCGCTTCTTCCGCCTGCTTCACCGCTTCCTCTGAAGCATCGCCAAGTCCTTGTTGTTCTGCGCTGCAGGCTCGTACTTCCCCTTCTGTCTCCTTCACCTTGCGCGATAACTTGATGGCAAGCTCATCCCCGTACTTCTCCAACGAGAACAGACGCTGCAGCATTTGGCGCCGGTCGCTGCCTTTCAAGGACAGAAATTCGGCGAATTTGCCCTGAGGCAGCACGACAGCTCGCGTGAAATCATCCATCTTCAAGCCAATATGATGTTCAACGCAGCGGGTCACTTCGGCAAGCTTGTCCGCAATGACGACCTCTCCTTCCGGACGCACCTCAATAAAGCGGCTGACAGTGTTGCCAATCGTCACATCACCTGTACGTTTAAATCGACGTTCGACCCGGAATGTCTGGCTGTCCCCCGCTCCGTTCAGCGAGAAGCTAAAAGAAACCGATAAAGTGTCCTCCGCCTGATTCATAATTCCCTGCGTACCGTTCGTCGCCCGCTCCACCTTCCCGTATAGCGCTAGCGTCATCGCATCCAGAATTGAGGATTTCCCGCTTCCTGTCGGACCGAAAATACCGAATAACCCTGTTTCGCAAAGTGCTCGGAAGTCTATGCGCTGTTCTTCACGGTAGCTTTGCAGTCCAGACAGCTTCAACTCGATAGGCTTCATGCGCTTTCGTCCTCCTCTTCCCGGTCACCGATTAATTCCAAGAAGCATTCCACCAAGGCATCGTCAGGCTGAGCCCCGCCCGTCTGACGTTCATAGAAGCGGCGGAACAGCTCATGCACCGGCATCTCGCTGCGCCGGCCTTCCTCTTCCTCCATCCGCTCCATTTCCGGGTATATCGGCCGAATATGGACAATACCTTCGTGGGCACGGCGAAGCTTCTGTATCTGCTCCATCGTTAACGCGTCCGTTAGAGAAATGCTTACGTCAAGCCATGCTTTCGCATCGCGTCCTTCCTCAATCCATCGCAGCACTTCCTCGTAGCCGCCGCGCGCATTCCACTCCACCAGGGGCTTCCCGGATGCAAGATAACGCTCTTCAGGTACAGCCCCCTGTCCTGGAGCAATATCGAGCAGGGTGACCGATTTGGTCTGCCCCGCTTCAGAGAAGCTGTATGCTAACGGGGAACCGCTGTAGCGAATCGTACCCGGTCCCTTGACGGCTTGGGGACGGTGCAGATGGCCAAGCGCGACGTATTGGACGTTGCCCGGTGCATCCTGACATGCAAATACGCTTGGATCAACCGTATAGGCGCCTCCGACCTGTATCGGACGTTCTGAATCGGTCTCCACTCCGCCAAGCACATATAAATGACTCATAATGAGGTTAATTGCAGATGGACGAAAACGCTGCGCTTGCAAAGACAGCAGTTGGCCGACTCTGGCGCTGTACGCGCTTCTCAGCACCTGTTCCTCGTTGCAGGCGGATAACAATTCTCCCAGGCGGGACTCAGAAGGATACGGCAGCGCCGCGATAACGGCTTCTTCTCCGGTTCGTTGACACGGAACAATGACGGGAGCAATGCTCGGCTGCCCGACAAGTGTAATTCCATGACTGCTTACGAGCGGAGCCGAAGCTGATACACGCTCCGGGTGATCATGATTCCCGGAGATGATGACCACCGGTCGTTGCCCTCCCTGCGATAGTCTTGCCACCGCCTCGTAAAATAGCAGTTCCGCCGCAGCCGGCGGATTGACCGAATCATACACATCGCCCGCAATCAGCACAAGATCCGCTTGCTCCTCATCGGTCAAGCGGACCAGTTCGTCAACGAAGGCCGCCTGTTCCTCCAAGCGGCTCCTGCCCTCCAACGCGCGCCCGAAATGCCAATCCGCCGTATGCAGAATACGCATGAAATATCAACTCCCTTCTCCCATCATTTTGTAAATTCCACCTATTTGTTGCGGCACCTTATATATACAAGCCCTCTTCACTAACCCAACGGCCTTAGGTTAGCATTCGAATGTTCCGCTACAGCTCGCAAGCTTCGCACGAGTCAAAGAAATACAACACCTTGCGGTCAACAGGGCGCTTCCAAATATGTTCAATTGCTCGCGCATACACATTCAGTTGGAAACGGTAGTGCTCTCTTAACGCTGGCAGGCCGCCCCGGTGGGGCAGAACTTTATCTGTCTTGAAATCAAGCAGCACAAGCTGTCCGTTCCATTCGAACAGACAGTCGATAACCCCCTGAACGAGCACCGTCTCATGATCCAGCAGGCCGGAATCGTCACGTGCAGCAAACGTAGAGGTGGCAACGAATCGCTCCCGGGAAGCTGATTCCGCTGTGTCCAATGCACCATGAACCGCTTCCTCTGCCGTAAGCTTCTCTTGCCACTGCCTTTTCATTTCCACCGTATACGCTTCAGCGGCTGTCAAGCCATAGCTGAACGGCAGCTCTCGCTGCACCCAGGCAGCCTTCAGCAACTGAGTTCCGACTTCACTATCAAAGAAGGCAAGCACCGCATCCGTCTGCACCACGTCCGCCTGCTTCTCTGTCATGAGCTGCTGCCCGACCATATAAGCCAACGTCTGTTGAATGATCCCGGCCGTCATCTGATCCTGCAACGGCAAATGCTGCATCAAAGTATGATAAACCGTTCCCCGTTCTGCCGGAGTTACATGCTGTTCTTCCATGAAGCGCGGACGCTGCAAATGCAGCGTGAACCCGTCCCCATACCCAAGCCGAGCCGAATCGCCGCTCTTGCCGGGCTGGGCCGCCGCAGCCGCTTCAGACCGATAGCCAGCCTCCGTCTCCGCTTCTTCAAGCGCTGCAGCCTCCGCAGCGCCCTCTTCGCCTGATGCAGGCTGCTCGACCCACTCGACCGACGGCCATTCCTCCGCAGCGGTGAGCCGCTTCATTTCTGTAACGGATGTCTTGGCCGGCAGCATAGACGCAATCCGATGCGGGTCACGCCAAGCGAGCCGTTCCTCAATCCACGCTTGCCATGGTGATTGCGGCTTATCCTGAAGCAATTCCAGCTTGCTGATAGCTTCTAGCATCGCCGATCTTTCCTCGTCAACGCTGGGGACCTCAAGCGGTAGTCCTGCTGCCAGCACAGATGCCGGCATGAAGGACAACTGCCAATCCGCTCGTTCATCTATCAAGCAAGCACCGTTCCGATTCGGCAGACCTGCATATCGACGCCATTCCGCCGCAGCCGGGTGACGCATGATAGCCGGTCCGATCCAATCGAGATAAGACCGGGCACGCGCCACCATATAATCCGGCAGCAGCAGCGGGTCAACATCCAACGCTTCGCCCCATTGCTGGATTACCTTCTCAGCGTCATTCACCGTTCCGATGAGAATCATCTTTTCCTTCGGGCGCGTCAACGCCACATACAAGACCCGCATCTCTTCGGCTAACAATTCCATGCGCATCTGGCGCTTAATCGCCAAGTTCGGCAGGGTCGGATACGTTACCCGCAATGCCTCATCCACATATCTCGGGCCGAAGCCGAGCTGCTTGTGCATCAAAAACGGCGCAGTCAGGTCCTGCTGGTTGAATCGTTTGGACAAGCCTGCGAGGATGACGATCGGGAACTCAAGCCCTTTGCTCTTGTGTATCGTCATGATGCGTACGACATCTTCCTGCTCACCAAGCGCGCGGGCCGTTCCTAAATCTCCCCCCGTATCCCGCATCCGATCGATGAAGCGCAGAAAACGGAACAAGCCGCGAATGGACGATGATTCATATTGACGGGCACGGTCATACAATGCCCGCAGGTTCGCCTGACGCTGCATTCCGCCAGCTAGCCCGCCTACCCATTCGTAATAACCAGTCTCCCGATACACCTGCCATATTAATTCGGACAAGCTGCCTTGCCGCGCGGCGTTGCGCCACTGCTCCAGCCGGTTCATGAAGCGGCGGAGCTTGCTTGTCCAGTTGCGGCCAGCCTCAGTTGAAATCGGAATCGGCTCTTCGGACAGATCCAAATCCTCAGGAAGCGTATCACCGGCTTGAGGGGACCCCGGTTCCGCTTGCAGCGCAAGACAGACTGCATCATAGAAAGAACCTTTTCCCATTAACCGGATGTGCGCCAGCTCCTCCGCTGTCAGTCCGACGATAGGTGAACGAAGCACGGCCGCTAACGGGATGTCCTGCTGCGGATTATCAATGACTCGCAGCAGCGATAGTACGACTTCAACCTCAGTCGCTCGGAAATACCCCGTGCTGAACTCCGCATAAGCCGGAATTCCTTCCAGCCGCAGCTCCTCCACCATCAGGGGCGCCCAAGCTTGCGTAGCTCTGAGCAGGATGACGATATCCCGATACGTAACTGGCCGCATACGCTTCTGCGTCTTATCAAAGACAAGAAACGGCGGCTCTCCCTCATCACCCAACAGACGACGAATCCGAGAAGCTATGGCCCGCGCCTCCAATCGCGCGGTCTCTATCTCGGAAGGGTCCAGTCCAGCTTGAGATTCTGCTCCGCTCTCTTCGTCTGCGGCAGCTTCCGCTTCCTCATCATCCACCGCTCCCGAAGCATCAGTCCCGACTTGTCCCCCTTTCTCGATAATCATCAGCTCTGTCGCGTAATGTTGCCGCTTCTCTAGCTCTGCGGCGCTGACGCTCGAGTCTTCCGCCATCTGCTCTACCGTCGGATAAGAAGCCCCGCACACAAGCTCAGCAGCTTCGTCATACGACAATTCAGCCACATTAGGGCTCATAATTTGGCGGAATAGCATATTGACTGCATCAACGACTCCTTGACGGCTGCGGAAGTTGCGGGCCAAATCGATACGTATGCCCTGTCCGCTCCCGTCAGCGGCATAGGATTGGTATTTATGCAAAAACAGCCCCGGTTCCGCTAACCGGAAACGATAAATGCTCTGCTTCACATCGCCGACCATGAAGCGGTTGCCTTTACCAGGACGCGTAATCAGGTTCACGATAGCCTCCTGGACCATATTCGTATCCTGATATTCGTCCAGTAAAATTTCAGCGAATTGCTGCTGGTATTCCAGAGCTGCTTCAGAAGGGGTATCCTGCTCAGGCGTCGAATCTCTGTGGCGCAAGATGCGCAAACAGTAATGCTCCAAGTCCGAGAAATCGAGCCAGCCCTTCTTCCGCTTAGCTCCTTCAAACCGTTCGCCGAAATCGCGCACGACATCCGCTATCGCTTGCATAATCGGAACGAGAGCGTTCAATTCCGTCAGAAACTCCTCGGGCGTACGCCGGAACAATTCATCCCGCAGCTGCTGCAGCCGTGCTTTCGCTTGATCGCGCAGCCGCTTCACCTGCTCCTGCAAAGATTTATCATATTGGTCTCCGCGGCAAGCGGCTAAGCGGCCAAAAGCCAACAGGTCAAAGGAGGCATGCAATTGTTCCCATGGTTCACGGTGAGCAGCCTCTGCCAAAGCTAGCGCTCCTGCAAGCTCTTGTTCCAGCGTCTGACGGTAAGGCTCAGGTCCTCCCGGAGCGTCCAGCAGCCGGTTCGCTTGGCGCAACAGCTGGGCGATGCCGTTCAGCGTGAGCCGTGCATCAGCCATGACGCTTTCTGCCCAGGACGACTGTCCGAGCTGGGCGATGCTTCTTACTTCGAACGCAGCCGCCATTTTGTTCAACCACGCGTCAGGCCACGGATGGCTGCGCGAGAAATCATATAGCCGCTGCACTAAGCGAAACGCGGCTTCATCGCTGCGTTCTCCGCTGAACCAATCGACCATTCGTCTAAATTCCGGTCCAGCTGCGGCATAACGCTCTTCGAACAGCTCTTCCAGCACATCTTGGCGCAGCAGCTCCGTCTCCGTCTCATTGGCAATGCGGAAAGCCGGGTCAAGCGACACTGTCTGAAAGTGCCGCTGAATGACCTCTAGACAGAAGGAATGCAGCGTCGTAATCGATGCGCGGTTCAAGAGAGCCAGCTGGCGGCGAAGATGCTCCGACTCAGGATTCTCCTCAAGCTCGCGTTCAAGCGCGAGCCGGATACGCTCTCTCATCTCTGAAGCAGCCGCTTTCGTAAAGGTCGCTACAAGCAGCTGATCGACATGAACCGGAGCGAGCTCGTCACTAATTTTGCGGATGATGCGCTCAACAAGCACCGCTGTCTTACCCGAGCCAGCAGCTGCTGCAACGAGGACATTTTGTCCACCGTCGACGATGGCCCGCCACTGCTCGTCTGTCCACGTGCTATCCGCAGGCTTCGACGGCAGTTCCCGGACAGCGAGTTCGTCGTTGCCCTGACCTTCCTCCACGACCGCGGTCTCAGGATAGGATAGGAAGAGATCAAGCGGCTCGCTGCCCGCGTTCGCATTCTGTTCAGATTGCGTGCGGCTGTCAACTTCCACATCATTTTTTTTATTGCTCGACTGTGCCATTTCCCGGCTCCCCTCCTTCCAGCTTCATCCACGCTTCCTCTTTCGTCAGCCGCGGGAGCAAATGATATTGATTGCCATCCACCAGCTCATCAAATTGACAAACCGGTTTAAATACACAAAAATCGCAAGCCTTCTTCGTCCCTAACCGGTATGGCTCGATCTGAACGTCTCCATCCGTAATGCGCGTTCCGATATGTTGGATAACCGACCGTACGGTGCGGCGCAGCACATCCCACTGCTCTGTCGTCGCGACGGAGGCGTTGCTGTAGAACGTTCCATCAGCTTTGACAGCAACCGGGAGAATGTCGGAGTAGCCCTTCTCCAACGGCTCATCCATCAATGCCACGACATCGCGGTCGGCTGTGACGAGGCCGCGCAATTTAAATTTCTTCAGCAGCTGATCGTATGCTTGCTCCATCGTTAAGCCGTTCGACGCTTGCAGCAGCGGATTATGAACGTGGAAATACAAGGTTCCGGCCGGCAGTGCCGCCGTCCCGAGCCATTGCTCCGCATACGTAATCAGCACGTCCAAGTACGTCAGCATTTGCAAGGACAGTCCATAATAAACTTCATGCAGCTTCAAATCCGTTGCGCTTGATTTATAGTCAATAACCCGCAGCAGGACGCCTTGGTCATGAACCGCTTTGTCGACACGGTCGATCCGGCCGATAATTTCCATCGTGCATCCATTCTCGAGCGTAAAGCGGAGCGGTGGCAGCAGCTTGTCCGGCCCGAAGTCCATCTCGAGCGCAACCGGCTCGAAATGACCACGCTTCGCATGTTCTCCCAGAACGGAAGCGGCACGGCTGACGATATGCTTGAGCTTGCCGGATATATGCTCATAGCGTTTCGAGCTCAATAGAATTTCTCCTTGCAAACGGGGAGCCAGCAGATCCACGATACGATCGGCCTCAGCACGGCACTCCTCGGGGGTCAAGGCGGCCCACGTCCGGTTGTCAGCCTGCAAATCCATAGCAAAGCGGCTTAACGCAGCATGGAACAGTTGACCGATATCAGGCGCATCTAAGCGATACAAGCGGCGTTCTTTCAACTTCAAGCCATGTGATGCAAAATGTGAAAACGGGCAGGCAACGAAGCGCTCCATCCGGGATACACTCGTGCGCAGCTCCCTCCCATACAGCTTCCGGCTAGTGTTGGAAGCAAGCGGTTCGACTTGATTGCGGTAGACGAGCGAGCTCATCAAGGAGCTCAGCCGGTCATGCCATGTCGGCTGTAAGGCAAACCAGCGGTACACCTCCCACCACATTGCAGCGATAGGCCGGCCTTGCCTCCATTCTCTCAATTGGGCGACCAGATGCTTCAAGGCTGCTTCCGGATACGATATGAAGAAGGCTTGTTCTTCTTCGTTCATGAACTCGTTCGGCTCCGCGAGGATGAGCTGCTCCTGCACTTGTGGGAACAAGCTGCGGACATGGCGTACAATTTCGGACGGCAGCAGCGATTTGCCCTCTTCATCGGCAAGCGCATAGCTCATCCATAAGCTCTCGCTAGGCGAAGTTAGCGCTCGATAGATGGTAAAGCGCTCATCCAACAGCTTGCGGCGAATGCCGGGAGCGAGCTCCATCCCGATTTGCAGCAGCACGTCGCGTTCGTGCTCTGTCAATACCCCGTCTTCGATCGGGCGGGCAGGAATGATGCCGTCGTTCACGCCCAGAACATATACATGCCGAATCTGGCCCGAGCGCGTCCGATCCATCGATCCGATGAGCACCTGATCCAGCGCCGGGGGGACCAAGGCCATCTTCACGCTTTCAAATCCGGTCTCAAGCATTCCAGCGAACAGCTCGACAGACATCGCTTCTTCCCCAACCATCTCCACCATCTGATCCAATATGTTCAGCATCGCCCCCCATAATTGGCGATGTTCACGCGCACGCTGCACTTCACCGTCAAGCAAAGCCTCTTGGCTCATGCGCTCCAGCTTCTGCGGCACGTTCAAATCCATCCAAAAGACGTACATTGCTTCACACATGCCGCGAACGTTTTTGCTGCGGGTCAGAGCGCGGGCAAAGGCCGACACAGGCTCCACGATAGCCTGGCGGCACCGTTCCACCCATTCAGGCGCTTCGCCACTCGGCCGCTGCTGACGTTCCTCATCCGCTTCAACCGGAACATCCGGCGCATCGGGATCCAGCGACAGGCTAGGTTCAGCGGGCCACGGTCGACCGTTCGTCCATCTGGACCCTGCAATGCCGCATGCGAGCACGTAATTTTCCAGTCTATCGAAATGCTCCCGTGTCATGCTCCCGTCTTCAGGCAGCAAAAAATCCGTCTTCACAAACCGGAACACGGCATCATAGCGCCAATGCCCAATTAGAATATCGAGTGCCGCACGAGTCATCTCCACGAACGGGTGATGCAGCACCGCCCGCTTCTGATCCGTAAAAAACGGGATGTTCGCATCAGCGAAAATGGTATCAATCAGTTCCCCGTAATCTGCTATGTTGCGCACCGTGACGGACATTTCGCGCCACCGAACGCCTTCGAACTGAGCTCGGCGCAACATATCGCGGGCGACCGCTTCGACTTCCACGCGGCGGTTCACGGCTGCATGTACAGTCACAGAGCTATTTGAAGACGGTGCTTTCCTTCCTTGGTTCGCGGCGCTCGCCGCTTCCTTATAAGGCACTCTCCGTTCAAAGTGCCGTTCCAAATGGGAAAGCATCTCCGAGGCTGCAAAGCGCGGCAGCCGTGTCCCTTCCATTTCGTCGAGCTTCGTTATGCTGCCGATCTCCACCCCGATTGTATCCGCGATGTCTCTCATTTTCAGAAACGTCGTGGCCGTCGGGTGGAACAAGTTCAATTCATGCGGCGTATCCCCCAGATCGTAGACCCGATCCAAGCATAGCGTTAAGGTCACGTTCGGCGCATGCAGCATCAAGGATGCCAGCACGGCATATTCTTGCGGTGTAAATCCGTTAAAACCATCTATCCATATAGATGCCTCGCGCACATAGCTGGAATGAGGTATCCCCTCAGACAGCCGGGCAAGCACATCCTCTCCATCCAAATAATGCTCGGCAAGCTCCGCTTCGAACTCATGCATCACGCCTGCAATATCACGCAGCTTCGCCGACAATAGCGGCTGACCGTTCACATGGTTCTTTACGAATGTCAGGTGCTCATCTACCTCTGCAGCCTGAATGCGATACCGCTTCATTTCATCGAACAGCTCATTAAGCTTCTCAATGAATCCGAACTGCTCCGCCGCACCTGCAAACAATGGCAAATCAGCTTTGTGCCGCTGCAATATTTTGTACAGCAGCATCTTCTTCCCCTCTTCGCTTATCGGCGTCAAAGCCGTTCCTCCTGTTTCCTGCATGACCCGGTAGGCGAGTCGGCGGAAGCTTAGCACCTGCGCGCGCAGCATGCCCGGGATGTCCCCCGCCGAGATTAACGCATGCTCCGCTTGAAATGTCCCCTGCTCTGGCACAAGCAATATGACGGGCGGACCGTACGGCCTCTCGTTCAACTCATGCCGGATATGGTTCAATACGTGCGTCGTCTTCCCGCTGCCAGAGCGTCCAATGACAAAATGTAACGGCAATGTTTATCCCCCGTTTCGAATCGTAACGACCAAACGTATCTGTTGATCAGGTAAGGTCTGTGTTACACTGTCGCTAATGATATTTGTTACTTCATTAACAGCCTCTCTTCGGCAGCTGCGCCCTTTAAGAGGTTCTTCAAAAAGATCCCTTTTGATCACGCACTTTAACTCTCAATTGGATCCATTATAGCATATTGTAATCTCGCAATAGAACGCATGTTTGGAAGTGATGCCAGTTATTTGCTTAGAGGCTGGGGGAATAGTTTGGTTTCATTTTAGAGCATAGGTAAAGGAGGCACATACTCATGATCCACATCGTAAACGGAGATTGTACGGCAGATCGTCTCCGTCCGCTCGCCAAGACGCATTGGAACGAAGACGTATGGGTGTACTCGGAATTGTTGACCGAAGGACCGGTATATTCTAAATTCGAACGTTATTTAGCATACCGCGCCCTGCAATTGGTACGAATGTGCGCACTGCCGGCAGCCATCTACTTGCAGAAGAGCAACGAACAAGAACGGACATGGAAGTCGGACATACAATCCGCCACTCATATTGCGCTGTGGTTCGAGCATGATTTATTTGACATCACGATGCTGCTTCGTCTGGTCGATCGGCTGACCAGAGAGAACCCGAACGCCGAGCTGTACTGGATCGATATTGCCTCAGCTCCGGAACACGATCGGTATCAAGGGTTTGGTGTGTTGCATGCGGAGCAGCTGCTTCCCTATCGCGACCAGGCCATGCTGTTGACAGCAGAAGTGAAGGACTGGCTGCAAGGCGCTTGGCTAGCCTATACAAGCCCGAATCCGCTTAGGTTAGTGCAATGGGTGTACGAGTCGCAAGACATTCCCGCTCCGTATTGCGCGATCACAGAGGGACTCCGCTTTCACCTGTCGCGATACCCAAGCACGCTCGATGGGCTCGGTGTCGCTGAACGCCTTACCTTGGAAGCGGTATCTCAAGGACAATCCTCATTTATTGAATGCTTTCGCTATGTTGGGGATCGCTTGCCTGAATACGGATTGGGAGATTTGCAATATTGGGGTTACTTGAGGCGAATGACGGACGGCACACATCCGCTGCTCTGCCTCGCCCCTGATTCCGATCCTCTTCCCGAACCGCTGCAGCCGCCACTTGCCGATGCTGGCCGGCTTGAGCTGACTTCGTGGGGACGGCAGACGTTGGCGGGAGAAGTGAACTGGGCTCTTGCAGGCGGATACGGCCGCTGGCTCGGCGGTGCTTTCATTACGAAGCCGCTTGAATAAGCATAACAATAACAACAAAGAGCACCCTGTCCACACTGCAATCATAACGGTGCAGGCAAGGTGCTCTATTAATAATTATTACTTGGAACGCACTTCAAATATAGCGAACTTTAAATAGTGTCCTTCGTCTACTCCTGCGATTTGCGGGTGATCTTTGCCTGCTGGCCGCCACTCGATAAGCCGCAGCACTTTGCCCGCATCCTGCGCCGCATCGAGAATGGCCTGCATGAACTTATCGGGACGCATATGGTAGGAGCAACTGGCTGTCACGAGATAACCACCTTCGTTGATCAGCTTCATCCCGTGGAGATTGATGTCTTTGTATCCGCGGTAAGCCCCTTCGACGGCCCCGCGCGTCTTGGCGAAGGCCGGCGGGTCGAGGATAACGACATCCCATGTCCGGCCGCCTCCTGCCGTCATCGGCTTCGACGTATCCGCCTTCTTCTCACCATCCGCTCGTTCCACTCGCTCTTCGACACCGCGCACCTGTTCACGCAAGTAATCAAACGCATCGGCCACGACGAATTCCACCCGGTCCATGAACCCGTTCAATTCGACATTCCGTCGCGCGCTTTCCATCGCATGCTCAGAAATATCGAGACAAGTCACCTTCTTGGCACCATATTTACAAGCATTCAGCGTAAAGCTTCCCGTGTGGGCAAAGCACTCCAGAACTGTCGCTCCATCCCACCAAGGGTATGTTACCACTTTGCCGTTGGCGTTGACCGGAAGAAGCTCGATCCCGTTCTCACTTTCCATTTTTTGTCTTACGATGCCGCTGCGTCGGCCCCAACCGGTCATGAGCGGCGCAATGGATGCGCGGTTCTCCCGCTGATCGAAGAAATACCCGGTCTTCTGCCCTTCCGCAATGTCGACTTCGATGATAAGCTCATTCTCCTTGACGGTGACATGGCGCGGACATTCGCCATACAGCACGCCTGTCGTCTGTTCCAATCCTTCCCGTTCTCTGATTGGCACATCGCTTCGTTCGTAAATGCCGCGCGGCTGCATCACGTCAACCAAAGCACCTACGATGTCTTGCCGATGCACATCCATGCCGAGCGTCAAAATCTGAACGACCAGTACGTCATCAAATCGGTCTACGACAAGTCCCGGAAGGAAATCCGCTTCCCCATATACGAGACGATAAGCGGATGCGTTCGGCAGGAAACGGTCACGGTGTGACAGACACTGCTCTATGCGCGAACGAAACCATTCACGGTCCATCTTTTCAATGGGCTCATAAGCAACGACACGGACGACGATTTGAGAAGCTGGATTATAATAGCCTGTCGCCATATACTTCCCTTGCGCATTCAGCACATCAACGAGTGCCCCTGACACGGGCATCCCTTCCACTCGCTCCACTTCTGACTGGAACACCCATGGGTGGGAACGTTCAATCCGTTTTTTTCGAGAACGGTTTAATATGATGCTTGGTCTTAACAATTGCTTTTCCCCTTTCGGCTCATAGCTTGTCATCGTTGTCCCATCGGCGGCATAAGTTGAACCAAGGACAACATAATCGGCTGGTTTAAAAAGGACCCTTTTCAGCACCGAGAAGGTTGCAAGAACCGACTTGTCTAACAACCTCTAAATGACAAAGGAGCATTCTATGTTTAAAGAAATTTGGTACCCGCTCTTCGGAGGCCTTGCCGTATTTCTGTTCGGCATGAAGACAATGGAGCTGGCCCTGCACGCGTGGGCGGGACCTTATTTGAATCAGTTTCTTCATACATCGACCCGTACACCTTTGAGAGGCATGCTGTTCAGCACCGGAATGACCGCACTGCTGCAGAGCAGCACCGCCATTACTGTCATTGCGATCGGGCTCGTCAACGCGGGACTGGTGAGTTTCTCGCGGACGCTCGGCATTATATTGGGAACGAACATCGGTACCTGCTTGACGACCGAGCTCATTGGGCTCAACATCAACCGATATGCGTTCCCCTTGCTGCTCGCAGCCGCTGGCTGCTGGATAGCCGCCGTTCTGGGCGACGAATACCGCCCAGCCTTGCTCAGCCGCCTGCAAGCTTGGTGCAGGCCGCTGCAGTACGGCTCGATTGCGGCTGCAGGCTTCGCGCTCATCCTGCTCGGCATCGAATGGATGAAGCAGATCGGCGAGCCGCTGCAGCAGCGGGGCTTGTTCGCGTGGTTTCTCGAACGCTCCGGCGACAGCCTGCTCTGGGCAGTAGCCGCCGGCATAGTTATCACCGCGCTCGTGCACAGCAGTGCGGCCATCATCGCCATGGCGATGGGCTTATCCGCCACCGGCGCACTGCCGGTCGAGGTCGGCATCGCCATCGTGATTGGCTCGAACGTCGGCACTTGCTTTACAGCACTCATCGCCTCCCTCGGCGGCAGCCGCAGCGGACAATTCGTCGCCTGGAGCCACGTTGCCCTGAACGTCGGCGGCGCACTGCTCTTCTATCCGTTCATCGGTCAGCTGCACGCACTGTCCACATGGCTTACCGGTGATGCGGCGGGACAGATCGCCCGCGCGCA
Organism: Paenibacillus sp. OSY-SE; assembly: GCF_000283315.1. Classification (NCBI taxonomy): domain Bacteria; kingdom Bacillati; phylum Bacillota; class Bacilli; order Caryophanales; family Paenibacillaceae; genus Paenibacillus; species Paenibacillus sp. OSY-SE. The sequence continues at coordinate 56,374 of NZ_ALKF01000190.1, forward strand.
GACGATCTTTAATATTGGGAGCTCTCTCCTGGCGCTGCCGCTCTGTTACTTGCCGCTGTGGAACCGGCTCCGGTAATAATCGCAATGCCGGAGCTCGTGCCGATGCGGTTCGCCCCGGCTTGAATCATGGCAAGCGCGGTCGCTGTATCTCGCACCGCCCCGGACGCCTTCACGCCGATATGCGGGGATACATTCGCGCGCATAAGGCGAATGTCCTCCGCTGTAGCACCGCCTTTACCGAATCCGGTTGACGTTTTGACAAAATGGGCGCCCGCCGCTTCCGATGCCCTGCAAGCGGCAATCTTCTGCTCCTTATTCAACATGCCTGTCTCGAAGATGACCTTGACGATCGCTTTGCCATCCACCATGCGGACTACTTGCGCGATATCCTGCTCAACCGTCTTATAGTCTCCCGCAAGCAGATGCCCGATTTGCAGCACCATATCGATTTCCGCTGCTCCGTCCTCCACCGCGCGCGCCGCTTCGAACGCCTTCGCCTGCGAAGCGTTCGCTCCAAGCGGGAACCCGCATACAGCCGCAATCCGCACATCGGATCCCGATAGCAGTTCCCGGCATGCAGGCACCCAGATTCCGTTCACACACACACTGAAAAACCGGTGCTGCTTCGCTTCTGTACACAGCTTCTCGATATCGCCGCGGCTTGCCTCCGGCTTAAGCAGCGTATGGTCGATCAGACCCGCCAATTGCGTAGGCTCCATCATGTTGCAGTCCCCCTAATTATCGGATTTGCTTATGAATTGGAATCGATTCAGATTGCTCACTCGCTTCGTTACAGCGGCTATTACTGAATTAACTGAATTTCCAGCTCCTCACACGCTTTAAGAAGGATGTGATCATTATTATCATAGCCGGACCCCTTTTGTTTCACCCACGCTTCCTGCGGAACAAACCAGTCCACACTGCGAATTTCCTCAATTTGAGCCTGTAAATCACCTGTTTCCGCCTCTACGAGGTAATAGTGCACTTCCTTATCGACGGTACCCACTTGCGGGTGAGCATATTGATAATAGATCGTGTCGAGCTTGGAAACGATGCGGCCCCGAATCCCAGTCTCTTCCCAAATTTCGCGCAACGCCGTTTCCTCGATCGTTTCCCCCGGCTCCATTTTCCCTTTGGCTAACGAAATTTTGCCGTAACGATCTTGAATCAATTGGAATTCCAGCTTTTCTCCACGTCTGCGATACACTACACCGCCGGCTGATATCTCTTTCATAAGGCATTCCTCCAACATGAAAACTTAAATATTAGTGTGTGTTCAAAAGCGGCCACTCTAAGCAACCTCTATTATGTATATCCTAACTGAAAAGAAGGAGGATTTCACCTTCTCCCTCATAAAGCGGAAGCTGAAATCCTCCTTGTTCATATTACATGTTAGCCGCTTGCGAAGTGATGTTTGCACCTTGTCCCATGACGCGGGTCAACACGCCTTGGCATTCGTTGACACCCGCTTCCGTAATCTTGACGCGGCATATTTGTCCGATGAGGGATTCATCGCCTTCAAAGATCACTTGAATGTAATTGTCCGAATACCCCATCAGGTTGCCCGCGCCCGGAGCACCATTAGTATAGCGTTCCGGAATAATGTCCACGACTTCACCAACGAACTGCTCTGCATATGCAAGCTGCATCTGTTCGGACAGATCGATCAGTTCATGCACCCGGGCATGCTTCACTTCTTCATCCACTTGGTCTTCCATGCGCGCAGCCGGTGTACCAGTACGCTTCGAGTATGGGAATACATGCATTTCAGAGAAGCCTACTTGCTTCATAAATTCATAGCCTTGGCGGAAATGCTCATCCGTCTCTCCGGGAAAACCAACGATGACATCCGTCGTAATGGCCACATTCGGCATCGCTTCTCGAATGCGCGCAATTTTAGTGGCGAATTCTTCTACCGTATATTTGCGGCGCATGCGCTTAAGCACTTCATCATTGCCCGCTTGCAGCGGAATGTGAAGATGGCGGCACATTTTTTTCGATTTGTTGAGCACCTCTATCATGCGATCGTCGATTTGACTTGCCTCAATAGAACTGATGCGCACCCGCTCCAACCCGTCGATTTTGTCCAAATCCCATAACAGATTGGTCAGGTCATAATTGTCCATATCATCGCCATAACCGCCCGTATGGATACCGGTGAGTACAATCTCCTTGTAGCCCGCTGCGACAAGCTGGCGTGCCTGCTTCAGAACGCTGTCTGATTCACGGCTGCGTGACAGACCGCGTGACCACGGAATAATGCAGAAGGTACAGAAATTGTTGCAGCCTTCCTGAATCTTCAAGAAGGCGCGCGTCCGCTCTGCGAAGTCCGGCACGTCCAGTTCCTCGAACGCACGGGTCTTCATAATGTTGCGGACCGCATTAATCGGCTTGCGTTCCGCATGCAGCTCACGAACATAATCCATCAATTTATCGCGATCCTGGGTACCGATAACGAGATCGACGCCAGGTATGTCGAGTATTTCCGCCGGTGAAGTCTGCGCATAGCAGCCTGTTACGGCAATGATGGCGTCGGGATTGCGGCGCACGGCTCGCCGAATAATTTGGCGGCTCTTCTTATCTCCCGTATTCGTAACCGTGCACGTATTGATCAAGTAAACGTCTGCCGTTTGTTCAAAATCAACTTGTTCATAGCCTTCATTTTTAAACAGCTGCCAGATCGCTTCCGTATCATAGAAGTTCACTTTACAGCCCAGTGTATAAAATGCAACTGATGGCATCGTTCACACTCCTCCCAGCTCTCCGAATTGATACATGATGCAGGTGCATGCCGCCATCCCTGCTGTTTCCGCTCGCAGTATGCGCCGCCCCAAGCTGACGCAGCGAGCACCGGCCTCCACCGCAGCTTCGACCTCACGCAATGAAAACCCGCCTTCCGGACCGATAATGACCAGAATGCGAGCTTCCTGTTGCGACTGCTGTACCTTACTGTGGAACGTCCTATGAAACGGTTCGAGCACATCACGCAGCAGCGTTCCGACTTCATCCTCATAACATAGCAGCACGAGATCGTACTCACTGTAGTGCTCCGTTAGCGCCTTCCAGGACACAGTCGAATCGATCGCGGGCACGCGATTGCGGTGTGACTGCTCTGCTGCTTCTTTCGCAATCTTGCCCCACCGCTCTAGACGCTTTGCTTCCTTCTTCTGATCGTATTGAACGATAGTTCGCTCCGATACGAAAGGGATGAAGCGCGCCGCGCCGATCTCGGTGCACTTCTGAATGATAAGCTCCATCTTGTCGCCTTTCGGCAAGCTCTGAGCAACAGAAACAAGCACGGCCGGCTCCCGGTCCGCCGCCAGCAGCTCCACGATACGCGCTTCCACGGCGCCGTTCTCGCAGCGTTCGATCATCGCCTTCGCTTCACGGCTGGCACCGTCGCTCACGATGACAGTGGCGCCGGGCTTCGCTCTCATTACATTCACAATATGGTGCGCGTCACTGCCTGTAATTTGTATGTGTTGTTCCCCGAACTGTTCCGGGGCAATAAAGTATTTTTGCATCGTAATCAACATTCCCCATCATACATGTTTTGCGCTTGATGCGCTACCGTTGACAACATTTTTCAAACGCAACCAATCCCGTAAGCTATCCTCCGCATTATCTGCCGACGATGAACAGCGCAGCTTTCGAGAACTCGAATACAATCGGCTCAATAAGACTAAACAACGGCTGGATCGTTACTTTGCGCAGGCCCGGAATAAACACGATAAGCAAGAAAATAAAAATAGACCATTGCTCAAACTGCTGCAGACGAATCCGTACTTGACGCGGCGCCAAATCCTCAATAATGCGATAACCATCAAGCGGCGGCAGCGGAATGAGATTGAACAAGAACAGCAGCACATTGAAAGTAATGAAATAATTCAAGAAATAATAGATTGCCGCATGCCAGCGCTCAGATGATTCCAAATTCACGAAGCCGTATTTCAAGCCCAGATGAAATAGAAGCGTACCGAGAAACGCTAACAGCAAATTGCTTACCGGCCCCGCCGCGGAGACGACAATGCCCATGAGACGCGGATGCTTGAAATTATCCCGGTTGACCGGCACCGGCTTCGCCCATCCGAAGCCTGCGATTACAAAGAACAGCAGGCCAAGAAAATCAATGTGCTTCGTCGGGTTCAGGCTGACCCTTCCGAGCATCTTCGCTGTCGGATCCCCGAACTTCCACGCGAAGAAGGCGTGGGCGAATTCGTGCACGGTAAAGGCAACCAAGAGGACGAGCACGAGAAAAGGGAGCAGCTCAAGCTCGACAAAAAATATTTTATTTAAAAAATCCATATCGTTTTTTCCGCCCTTCTAGGAAGGTTTGCGCGCAACGATCGCGACCCAATCCGCTTCCCGATGCTTCGCTTCGATTATAAATCCGTTAGCTTTCAGCGCCTCTTCCACTACCTCTTCCTTATTTTTGTAAATACCGGAAGTGATATAGATACCTCCAGGCTGAAGCGCCGCAAGCACATCCTCGATAAAGAGCAGAATAATTTCAGCCAATATATTCGCCACCACGACTTGGACCGGAAGCGTAACGCCGAGATCGGTTCCTTCCTCCTGCCCGCTCGTCTTGATGATGTGCAGCAAATCGCCCTCGCGAACCGTAATATCGGACTCCAAGCCGTTAAGGCAGCTGTTTTCGTTTGCGCTTAATACGGCTACAGGATCCAAATCAATTGCGAGCACGTGCTTGGCTCCTAATTTACATGCGCCGATCGCCAGAATGCCGGAGCCTGTTCCGACGTCGATTACGTCTTCTCCACCTTGAATGACACTCTCCAGCGTGCGGAGACACAAGGAAGTGGTCGGATGCGTACCTGTGCCAAAGGCCATTCCGGGGTCAAGCTCAATAATCTGTTCCCCTTCACCCGGACTATATGGTTCCCAAGTCGGCTTGATCGTCAACCGTTCCGTTACCCGGATCGGCTTGAAATATTTCTTCCACGCATTAGCCCAGTCGTCTTCATGAACAGTGCGCCACGACATGACTGCCTCTCCTGGATCGATGTCGTACGTGCGAAGCTCTTCGATACGTGCTTGCACCTCGGCTTCAATGGCGCGCAGATTGGAGCCATCGGCAAAATAACCTTGCACGATAGCTTGTCCTTCCGGAATATCGTTCAGCGGCAGATCATACAATTGGCCGAACGAAGTATCCCGCTCCTTGTTCAGCGTGCCCGATTCTTCAATCGTCACACCGCCTGCTCCCGCTTCATGCAGGAAATTCGATATCATTTCAATGGCTTCTTCTGTCGTATGTATCGTTAATTCATGCCAATGCACGCTCGTACATCCCCCTATGCCTCATTCTATTTTTATGATGTCTACACATTCTATTTATTGTACACAAAAATAAAACTCCATACAACGAGCGCTCATCATGAGTCATTCGAATGCAGGAGTTTCATTCCGGTAGTTATCGACACGACCGCTCATTCTATTCGTTCAGCGGAGTGCCGTCATGTTCGCGCAGGACGGCATATACTTGGTCCAATGTTGATTCGGTAACGTCAGCGCTTACGATATACCCTTCATTGGCTTGGGTAACTCGAATGTCATGGGCCCGCAATACGCTCAGCTTTCGTTCACACATATCGGCTGCCGCTCCGGCAGCAAACCGCGCCTCGACATATGTCATGACTGCTCAGCCCGTTCATCTGCCTGATTCGCGCGCTCCAATGCCTTCATGTCTTCCGCATCGGCTTGATCCATCGAGAACTCGACATCCTCATTTTTTCCGAGGGAAGCGTTGGATTGGCTGACGACCGCGTCGGCCTGTTCTGTGTAATTGCTCGCATTGCGTCTGTGATTATCCCGGTACGTGCTCATCATTACATCCTCCTTATGCTGTCAAGTCAAGCTTGGCATAACAGGAGTAGCATTTCACAATTCAAGCAAAACCATTCGCTGTTCCGAGATGCTCCTTAAGAAACTCCGCCACGTTCCTTACATACCCGCCGCCATTCTCATGGCCTGAGAACGGATAATCAAGGATTTGCTTGGGCGAAGTCATACGATTATATACGGCGTATATCGTCTCCGGCAAGCAAATCGGATCCTTCCAGCTAACTGACATGAGCACAGGCTGCGTGATCAGATGAGCGTGATGCAGCAAGTCAAAATAACTCAACGTGCGGATCACCTGCTCGAGCCGCTCGGGATGACGCGCCACATAATCGGAAGCTTCCGATATAGAGCCTGCGGAGTGCATAAGGGCATAATCCATATGGCACAGGTTCGGAACGCCAGCGACGACGGCCGCGATGTTCTTCTCCAGTGAGGCAAGCAGCAGCGCCAACCCGCCGCCTTGACTGGAACCGGCCGCGGCAATGCGTGCCGCATCGACTTCCGGCTGCTCGCACAGCCATTTGAACGCTCGCCACGCATCGACAGCAACTGCGCGGTAATAGCACTGCTTCGGATCCGTAATCCCCTGGGTTATCCATCCGCGCACCATACCGGATGTGAGCGGCAATTCGTTGCCTGTATCACCGCCTTGCCCACGGATATCAATCGCGAACACGGCGTAGCCCATCAGCACGAACATGGCGTAATCTTCCGGCATTCCTCTGCTGCCTGTATACCCGTGCACCTGCAATACACATGGCACAGGCTGCCCATCGTATCGCTCTACAGCAGGGACGATGAACCAGCCGTGTATCGGCGTCTCGTCGAAGCCTTCATAAGTGACATCATATACTTTCATATATGGATAGGGTGTATTTACGAGCTTCCGTACGCTCCGCATAGGTCTCTGTTCGGCTTGATGCAGCGTTTCCTGCCAGAAGTCGGTGAAATCAGATGGCGCGTAGCTGTCGGCAGTCGCGTGCAGCAGCGTGTGCTTTCGTAGTTCTAACGCATTCATTCACAGTCACCTTCCGCTTTCACTTCAATGATGTTTGATAGATTCGTATCCGCTATATTGAACAGTTGTTTCGACATCATTTTCGACATCAATCTGCTAATTCCTCTTCTTGACACGGTCAGCGCCATGGTCCGCATAATGCTTCCACAGCTCTTTGCTGGAGGTGGTCACCGCTACGGCCCCTGCGCCAAGCGCTTCATCCACATCCGCGGTCGTCCTGATGAATCCGCCGGCAAGAAGCGGGATGTCAGGCCCCTGCTTGCTCTTGTTCATGACATGCAGCATCGGGCTCGGCAGCACTTCGATAAAATCGGGATTAGTCTTTTCCAGCAACGAACAGCTCTTCTCGAAGGAGCTGTTGTCGATGAGGAAAATGCGTTGTATCGCAATAACGCCTTTCTGCTTGGCCCGTATAATGACGTTCGCTTTCGTGGACAGCAGCCCATAAGGATTGAATTCCTGACATAGAAACTCTGCCGCGTAGCTATCGCTTTGCAGTCCTTGTATCAGATCGACGTGCAGCAGCAATTTTTTTTGGTACGGATGGGACATCTGAAATATAGGCTTTAATTGCGCAATATGAACATCAAGCAAGACCAAGTATTCAAACGGACTAGTGAGTAGTTTCTCAAAATCCTTCATCTGCCGGACGGCTGGCAGGATTTGCTGATTGGCAAAATACATCGTTTGGCCCTCCCGTATTAGAGGTTGTTCAATAAGCCCTCTTTTGAACACGCACTATTTATAATGCCTAGACTAACATTGCACATTTTCCATATGTAAATCTACGAATATCGTACTTCCAGCCATTGAATGAGTCAATTTCTATTTTGTCAATCGTTATTCTTTCGTTTTCAAAGTTAAAATGGTGTTGATTTTTAATATTTTGTGAATTATACTTGGTGCAAGTTAATATCCGGTTTCGTGAAGCGGAGAAGACCATTAGTGATTCAGATAGCGTTGACAGCTATTTGGCAGTCTTATGGTCTTCTTTTTTTCTGAACTAGACGTTGCTATAACTTATCCTAAGGGGGATACAACCACATATGAGTCCTATCGGCAAGGACCTTCCTAGAAACAAAGACTCGGGACTGCGACTGCTGACAGTCGGTCTGCTGTATCTCAGTCCCATGCTTATCATTATGCTTGTATTCACGTTCTACCCCATGTTGAAAACGCTTTATTATAGCTTCTACACGACGAATGCGCACGGCATACCGGTACTGTTTGTCGGTCTGGACAATTACATTCAATTGTTTCAATCCGACAGCTTTCTCACTAGCTTGCGCGGCACCTTCCTCTATGTGCTGTACACTGTGCCTCTCGGCGTGGCCATCGCCTTCTTTCTTGCCATCATATCGAGCGAGCGGCTGCGCGGCATCCAGTTCTTTCGCGTTATTTTCTCATCTACCATCGGAGTGTCGGTTGCCGCGGGGTCAATGATCTTCTTGTTCCTGTTCCATCCGAGCATCGGATTTCTGAATCATGTGCTCGATTGGATCGGTCTCGCCCCGATTCACTGGCTCACCAATCCGAAATGGGCACTCATTTCCGTTGCCGCTACAAGCGTCTGGATGGGTATCGGCTTTAACTACATCATACTGCTCGGCGGAATTCAAGGAATACCGGAAGACATGTATGAAAGCGCCAAAATCGACGGTGCCGGCTATTGGGTCCGCTTGTTCCGCATCACGCTGCCAATGGTATCACCGACCCTCTTCTTCGTCATCATCGTCACCGTCATACATTCGTTCCAATCATTCGGCCAGATCGATATTCTCACCAAGGGCGGACCCGCAGAATCAACGAATCTCATCGTCTACTCCATCTATCAGAATGCATTCATCCACTACAAATTCGGCATTGCGAGCGCTCAGGCCATCATCCTGTTCCTTATCGTGCTGATTGCTACTATCATTCAATTTAAAGTCGGGGAAAAGAAGGTGCACTATCAATGAGAATATCCCTTTATCAGAAAGGTTTATTCTACTTTCTGCTTATCGCGGCATCTGTCCTCATGTTCTTTCCGATTGTGTATGCCGTGCTTGCGAGCTTGATGACGTCAGAGGAAATTATGACGGGGAAGCTGTTTCCCGCCAGCTTCATGTTCGACAATTTCACGCTTGCGTTAAAGAGCGTTCCGCTGATGAAGTTTATGCTGAACAGCCTAATCATTTCGCTTACCGTTATGCTGGGGCAGATCATCGTCTGCTGTCTGGCCGCCTATGCGATCGTATTCATTCCTTTCAAAGGGCGCAACTTCATCTTTTTCCTGCTCATCTCTACGATGATGATTCCATGGGAAGCAACGATGATTCCGAACTACTTGACGATTGTCGGACTGAATTGGGTGAATACATACCAAGGGCTGTCCTTGCCTTTCTTCGCCCTTGCGTTCGGTGTCTTTCTGCTGCGTCAGCATTTCCTGACCTTGCCGCACGAGCTGCATGAATCCGCTCAGCTCGAGGGATGCGGTCGTTTGCGGTATCTCGTGTCGTTCGTCATCCCGCTCTCCATGCCAATGCTGAGCGCACTGGGCGTATATGGATTTTTGACGACCTGGAACATGTATTTATGGCCGCTGCTGACGACGACGAACAACAATGTCCGCACCGTACAGATCGGACTCAAAATGATGCAGGCGCAAGAAACGAATACGAATTGGCCGGTCGTTATGGCCGGAGTCGTTATCGTGCTTGTCCCAACGCTGCTATTCTTGTTCCTTAGCCTTAAGCAGCTTAGACGCGGCTTGATGTCAGGAGCATTGAAAGGATAAATGATTATGAGGGGGATTCATTACAATGAAAAAAATAGGATTGGTGCTGCTGTTGTCTGCGGCACTCGTGATGACTGCGGTAGGCTGCAGCAATTCGTCAAGTTCGGAAGCGAGGAAATCAGACGACGGGCGCATCAAAGTGACATTCTGGCACGCCATGAGCGGCGCGAGCGGAGAGCTCATCAGCAAGATGGCAGACGATTACAATAAGAAGCAGGACAAATATGAGGTAGATGCGATCTTCCAAGGCTCCTATGAAGAATCGTTAACAAAGCTGAAGACCGTAGGCGGCACGGCCGAAGCGCCGACATTGATGCAGGTGCAGGAGATCGGCACGAAATATATGGTGAACAGCGGCTATGTTCAACCTGTGCAGGATTTCATCGATAAAGACAAATTCGATCTCTCTCAATGGGAGGAGAATATCTTAAGCTATTATCAAATCGACGGCAAGCTGTACTCCTTTCCATTTAACACTTCTAATGCGATTTTGATTTACAATAAAGATAAGTTCAAGGAAGCCGGACTCGACCCGGAGAACCCTCCCAACACGTTTGGCGAAATTCGCGCGGCAGCGAACAAGTTAACGAACGACGCCAACAATGAAAAAGGCTTTGCCCTGCTTGTGTACGGCTGGTTCATCGAGCAGTTGATTGCTAACCAAGGCGCCGACTTCGTCGACAACGGCAACGGACGTGACGGGCTTGCGACGAAATCTCTGCTCGATTCTCCCGAAAGCCTTGGCATTTTTGAGTGGCTGAATGATATGAATAAAGAAGGGACTCTTGGCAATTACGGCCGTAAATGGGATGACATCCGCGCAGCGTTCAGTGCGGGTAAAGTTGCAATGTACTTGGATTCAACCGCAGGTATCGCAGGGGTCGTGAAAGCTTCACCATTCGAAGTCGGCACAGGCTTTCTCCCGACGCCCGACGGCAAGGAGCCGAACGGAGTCATTGTCGGCGGGGCATCGCTATGGCTCATGAACAGCGTGGCAGAGGAAGAGAAGGAAGGCGCTTGGGATTTCACGAAATACGTCACCGAACCTGCCGTGCAGGCGGAATGGGCCGCTGGAACCGGATATTTCCCCATTACGAAAGCAGCACATGAAGAAAAGCTGCTCAGAGACAAATATGCTGAAGCCCCTCCATTTCTGACAACGGTAAAACAATTGCAGCTTACGAAGCCCGGTACGGCCACGCGCGGCGCCCTTATCTCCGTCTTCCCGGAAACGCGCAATGAAGTAGCGACTTCCATCGAGAAGCTGTACCAAGGCGACGAACCGAAGAAGGTCGTCGATGAATTAACGGCTAAGGTCAACAAGCTAATCGAAGAGGACAACAAAATTAACGCGCCAAAATAGAGCAGTGCACAATGCGGGCAAGGCAGGGCGGGCACCCTTGAGCGGGAGCGGCTCTCCGCCTGTCATGCCCCCCCTTTAAAATAAATCATGAAAGGTCGATGATGATGATGTTCGTATTTGCACACCGTGGCGCATCGGGGTATGCGCCCGAGAATACGATGGCCGCATTTCGCAAGGCGGTCGACATGGGTTGTGATGGCATCGAGCTTGATATTCAGCAAACGAAAGACGGGCGACTCGTCATTATTCACGATGAGAACGTGAAGCGAACTACGAACGGCAGCGGATATGTCGCAGATTGTACATATGAAGAGCTGTGCAAGCTGGATGCGGGCAGTTGGTTCCATTCCGACTTCGCGAAGGAACGGTTGCCTTTGCTGGATGACTATTTGGACGCCATAGCCGATACCGGGTTGATGACGAACATCGAAATCAAAAATGTGCCTTTTTTCTACAAAGGAATCGAGCAAAAGCTCATTCAAGCGTTATCCTCACGCGGCATGCTAGATCGCGTCATCGTCTCTTCCTTTGATCATTATGCGTTGGCCACCATCGCCGAGCTGGAGCCTAGAATTAAGCTTGGCGTGCTGTTCGGCGATCGGCTGTTTGAGCCCGCAAACTACATTCGCTCGCTGCCATTCCCAGTATATAGCGTGCATCCGCACTTCTCCTTCGCGAACGAAGCATTCATTTCAGCGTGCCATGACATCGGCAGCAAAGTATATGCCTATACGGTTGATAGGCCAGAATGGGCCGTAGCTCTGCGCTCCGCAGGCATCGACGGCATCTTCTCGAACGTGCCGAATTACGTTAAAGTGGGTATTTGAGGCGGGCTGCAAGAGCAGCAACGGCTCTCCCGCAGACCAGCCGAAGCCTGCACTGCGCAAGCTTCGGCTTTGTCATGTGCAGCGTGTCGGAGCGATACGAGTCAAGCCTGCCGCTTCATTGCACGGGTGTCGTCGCATAATGGATTTCTTCCTCAGCTTGCCGCACATAGTGTTCCTCCGTCGAGGCATCCCATCCTACTAATTCCGCCATGCAGCGTGCAACCGGCTTCAGCCACTCCTTCGCTATCGAGATCCGAAAGTTCACAGCACCTGTTCGTCGAGCGATAAAGTCAACCGGTCGCGTTACCATTTCCGCCTCTAGTCCATAGACGAGCGCAGCCATGACGTCCGCTGGCAATCCGTACGGATTGCCTGCTTGTTGATAATGCTCCATACGGGAAAGCACATGCTGAACGTTCGTTCCGTATAACGTGACCAACTCCTTAGCGCGCGCTTCATTCAAGCCGAGCGCTACGCCGCGGCGCGTCCACTCCGAACAATAGGCGGCAAATGACCCCGTCACATCACCTCCCGACAATACAACGCGGTCTGTCGTGCAGCTCGGATAGTTTTTCCCTTGGCTAGTCCCCAGTTGATTCGTGACAAGATCAACGACGCGCTCCGCCATCTTGCGGTATCCTGTGAGCTTGCCGCCGGCAATCGTAATCAACCCGGACGGAGAGAGGAAGATTTCATCCTTGCGCGAAAGCTCGGAAGGTGATTTCCCATCCTCGTGTATAAGCGGACGAAGCCCTGCCCACGAAGATTCAACATCGGCCTCAGTTAGGGATATCGCCGGGAACATGTAATTGGCCGCCTGAAGCAAATAGAGCAAATCGTCACGTGTCATGCGGGGATGATCCAGATCGCCCTCGTAATTCGTATCCGTCGTGCCGATATACGTCTTGCCGTCTCGCGGAATGGCAAATACCATGCGGCCGTCTGGTGTATCGAAGTAGATTGCCTGCCGCAGCGGGAAGCGGGACTGATCGATAACGATATGAACGCCTTTCGTCAAGTGAAGGCGTTTGCCCGTCTTGGAGCGATCAAGCTCGCGCAGCGTGTCTACCCAAGGGCCAGCCGCATTCACTACTTTGGCGGCGGAAATCGTAATGGACGTGTTGTCATTCATATCCCGGGCCGTTACGCCGATTACACGTCCGTTGTCATCGTAGATGAACGACTCGGCCTTAATATAGTTAAGCGCCGTAACCCCCTGCGCTGCCGCGCTCTTCATAATTTCTATCGTCAAGCGCGCATCATCCGTCCGGTACTCGACATAGTAGCCGCCGGCTCTCAGCTTATCGCTGCGCAGGAGCGGTTCCTTCTCAAGTGTTTGCTCCTTGCTCAGCATTGTTCTGCGTTCTGCTCGCTTTACCCCTGCAAGCCAATCGTACACATATAAGCCAACCGACGTGGCCCATCTCCCGTAAGTGCCTCCCTGAATTATCGGCATCAACATCCGTTCAGGGACGACGACATGAGGAGCATTGTCGTATACGATCGCCCGCTCGCGTCCAACTTCACGCACGAGATTGATTTCCCCTTGCTTCAAATAGCGCAAGCCCCCATGCACAAGCTTCGTGGAACGGCTGCTCGTGCCAGCGGCATAATCCTGCATCTCGATAATTGCTGTATTCAAGCCTCTGACCGCTGCATCCAGCGCGATGCCGGCTCCTGTAATACCCCCTCCGATGATAAGCAGGTCATAGCCAACGGATTGAAGCTGTTCACGAATCTGACGTCTGTTCAAGCTGGAAAATGATGATTGAGTCATGGCGAATGTCCTTTCCTGTACGGAGAAAAAAGAAAAGGACCACAACGATCGCATTGGCACTCAATGCGTGGTTGTGGTCCTGTCCATATCTCCGACCAAATTAATGAACTTATACTTGTATGATAAATGATATTGACAATGATATCAATAGGTGAATATACGGAATTACCGATTGAAGATGGCGTCAAAAAATCGCCTCAAGACGTGCCATCTGTCGAATCGTATGGTATGGGCTCTTCTCCATGAACGAAATGTGCCGTTTTCGTGCAGTGCCGCGTTCAGACGGTCATTGCTTTATCCGCCCCTTTGCTTCGTTCTACCCTTCTATCAGAAGGCAGCATGCACATCCATGACTCTGGTTCATTGCCATGCAGAAGGCGGCTCGTCCTAGAATGATTACGGGGAACCTGTAGTCATGATCCCCCCCTTCATGGCATGATATCTAAATGAAACGGCATCTGTGTACCTGTTCGTTCCTCGATGTGAACCATCCTGACTAATTGGGAGAATGGAGCTAAGAGCCGTGATATACATGCATGCCCGACAACCTGTATTCATTTTAAAGAGTAGCGGGTTGCCAAGCTGAACCAAGGGGAGCATTTTGAGCGATAAACACGGGACGGGCCCCGTGACCGGACCTGCACCGGTTAGCGGATGCGTGCCTCTGGGTTTGGATATTAAAAAAACCACGTCTCTATCTTTTACGATAGAGTCACGTGGTTAGAGTCTACTACTCGACTAATCGCCGCGGAAAGCCCTCTTCATGCGATCAAAAAACGATTCTTCATGGCCGCCATTCGGCTGCTCGCCGCCAATTTCGGCGAACTGACGCAACATATCCTTCTGCTCGTCGGACATTTTCGTTGGCGTCACGATGATGACTTTGACATGCTGATCCCCTTGTCCGTGACCGCGGAGACGCGGAACACCCTTGCCGCGCAGGCGGAAGAATGTGCCCGTTTGCGTGCCGGCAGGAATTTTCAGCTTAACTTTTTCCGTTAACGTCGGAATTTCAATTTCATCGCCCAATGCCGCTTGAGCAAAGGTGAGCGGTACTTCGCAGTAAATGTCATCACCGTCGCGTTCGAAGAACTCATGCGATTTGACACGAATGACAATATATAAGTCGCCATTCGGACCGCCGCGCAGTCCGCTTTCCCCTTCACCGCTCATGCGAAGCTGCGCTCCATCATCCACACCACCGGGGATGCGCACGTGAATTTTGCGCTGATTTTTCAACGAACCCGCACCGTGACACTTTCCGCATTTTTCGCGGATAATTTTCCCTTTACCTTGGCAGACCGAACATGCACGACGGTTCACCATGCGGCCGAACGGTGTGTTCTGCACCACTTCTTGCTGCCCCGTACCGTGGCAGGCAGTACAATTATCCGGCTTCGTGCCGGGCTTTGCTCCTGTACCGAAGCAGGTATCGCATTGCTCCGTGCGCGGAATCGTAATGTCCGTTTCTTTGCCGAACACCGCTTCCTTGAACTCGATTTGCATCGTGTACTGCAGGTCGCTGCCACGCTGCGGCGCATTCGGATCTTTGCGGCCGCCGCCGCCAAAGAACATATCAAAGATATCACCGAACCCGCCGAAGTCGCCGGAAAATCCGCCGCCGCCCATACCTTGGTTCGGATCGACGTGCCCGTATTGATCATACACCGCCCGCTTTTGGTCGTCACTTAGCACATCGTACGCTTCTTTTACTTCTTTGAACTTATCCTCCGCGTCCGCTTCCTTGTTAACGTCCGGGTGATATTGACGCGCAAGCTTGCGATACGCCTTCTTCACTTCGTCGTCGCTCGCCCCTTTGCCTACGCCGAGCACCTCATAATAATCTCGTTTCGCCACCATTCCACCCCCATACACTTGTAGCACGAATTACAAAAGGAAAGTCAAAGCCGAGTCACCCCGGCTTTGACCTGACCGTCGAATGCTTATTTCTTGTCTTCGTCCACGACTTCGTAATCTGCATCAACGACGTTGTCTTTCTTCGCTGCGCCGTCTTGTGCGCCTTGCTCTGCCTGCTGCGCTTGAGCTGCTTGCTCATACAGCTTAACAGACAATTGCTGTACAATTTCCGTCAGCTCTTCTGTAGCCGCCTTGATTTGGTCTACATCGTTGCTTTCGAGTGCTGTTTTCACTTTTTCTTTCGCTTCGTTCGCTTTATCGATTTCAGCTTGTTCCACCTTGTCGCCCAAATCTTTCAGCGTCTTCTCGGTCGTATATACCAATTGGTCTGCCGTGTTCTTCACTTCGACCATTTCTTTGCGTTTTTTGTCTTCTTCAGCATGCAATTCTGCTTCTTTCATCATACGATCGATTTCCTCGTCGTTCAAGCCGCTTGAAGACGTGATTGTAATATTTTGGCTCTTGCCTGTGCCTTTATCAAGCGCAGACACTTTTACGATACCGTTCGCATCGATATCGAACGTAACTTCGATTTGCGGTACGCCGCGTGGTGCCGGAGGAATGTCCGCCAACATAAAGCGTCCCAGCGTCTTATTGTCCGCCGCCATAGAGCGCTCGCCTTGCAGTACGTGAATTTCTACGCTCGTTTGGCTGTCAGCATACGTCGAGAAGATTTGCGACTTGCTCGTCGGGATCGTCGTGTTGCGTTCGATCATCTTCGTAAATACGCCGCCAGCTGTTTCGATGCCGAGGGAGAGCGGAGTGACGTCGAGCAATACGACATCCTTCACGTCCCCGGTCAATACGCCCGCTTGTACAGCTGCACCCAAAGCTACAACTTCATCCGGGTTGACGCCTTTATGAGGATCTTTGCCCGTCAGCTTCTTAATCGCTTCTTGAACGGCAGGAATACGTGTGGAACCACCAACGAGAACGATCTTATCGATGTCCGCAGGTGTCATGCCCGCATCCTGCATCGCTTGGCGAGTCGGTCCGAGCGTACGCTCTACCAGCTGCGCCGACAATTCTTCGAATTTGGCACGTGTCATGTTCACTTCCAAGTGCTGAGGCACGCCATCAACGACAGTGATAAACGGCAAGCTGATCGTCGTCGTCAATACGCCGGACAATTCTTTTTTCGCTTTTTCCGCAGCATCTTTCAGACGTTGTACCGCTGCTTTGTCTTTTCTTAAGTCGATGCCGTGTTCTTTGTTGAACTCAGCTGCGAGATAATCGATGATGACTTGGTCGAAGTCGTCACCGCCCAATTTGTTGTCACCGCTTGTCGCTTTTACTTCGAAGAAGCCGTCGCCAAGCTCGAGGATCGATACGTCAAACGTACCGCCGCCCAAGTCATATACGAGAATCGTATGGTCGCCTTCTTTGTCCGCACCATATGCCAGAGCCGCAGCTGTCGGCTCGTTCACGATACGAAGCACGTCCAAGCCTGCAACTTTACCCGCATCTTTCGTTGCTTGGCGCTGAGAGTCATTGAAGTAAGCAGGAACGGTAATAACCGCTTGCGTTACTGTTTGGCCTAAGTAAGCTTCTGCGTCTGATTTCAGCTTCTGCAAAATCATTGCGGAAATCTCTTGCGGCGTATAGTCCTTGTCATCAATCGTCGTCTTATGACTCGTACCCATGTGACGCTTAATCGACATTACGGTGCGATCTGGGTTCGTAATCGCTTGGCGCTTCGCCGTTTCACCGACGACGCGCTCGCCGTCTTTCTTGAAGCCCACGACGGATGGAGTTGTACGCGCGCCTTCTGGATTCGGGATGACGACGGCTTCGCCGCCCTCCATTACTGCCACGCAAGAGTTAGTTGTTCCTAAGTCAATACCAATTACTTTGCTCATAAAATAAATAACCTCCTCAACTAGCTAGCTCACTTATCAAAAAATATATTAAACTTAACGGTTACGGCATTATCGAAGCCAAGCTTCATCTATGCAGCTAGCCGCTAACTTTTACCATTGCCGGGCGCAGTACTTTATCTTTCAGCATATAGCCCTTCTGCACTTCTTCCACTACGAAGCCTTCTTCATACTCATCCGATTCCACCTGCATAATCGCTTGATGGTATTCCGGATTGAATGGCTCTCCTACCGCATTCATCGGCTGGACGCCTTCCTGCTCCATCACTTGCTGGATTTGGCGGAAGATCATGTCTACGCCTTTGACGAACGATTCCGTCTCGCTAGCCTCTTGGCCTGTGGAGAGTGCGCGCTCGAAGTTGTCAAGCACTGGCAGCAGTTCGGTGATGACCTTCGCGGAAGCGTACTTCGCAAGGTCTTCTTTCTCCTTCATCGTGCGGCGGCGGAAGTTATCAAAGTCCGCCTGAGTACGCAGATAGCGCTGGTAATGCTCATCCGCCTGTTCTTTCGCTTGTTCCAGCTCCGCGTGGAGCGGATTGCTCTCATCTGCTGCTTGTGTGCCGGAGCAGGCGTCAGAAGCTGAGGCGTCAGTATCTGCTTCATTGCTATGTTCATCATGGGCAGCTGTGGCCTGCATGTCTTCTTCGGTAACTTTCATCTCTTCTTGTTCTGGGTTCAACCCCTTCACCTCCCCTTTATAATTAAATCCGATTGAATTCTAACCATCTTCATTTCAACATGTCAAGCCGATGTCGGTGCATCGGGCTTCATCTTAATCACAGTATGAATGCGGAGAACGGCTGCCGCCACTTCTCCTGCCGCATGCAAGGCGTGCAGCTTCACCGTCGCCGGGTCGAATATCCCTGCTCGGGCGTAGTCCAGCAGCGCTCCGCTGTCGCAATCAATGCCGATGGCCTCGTTGCCTTCCGACGTCTGCGCAGCACGGGCTTCTTCCAGCTTCTCCAGCGGATTGAAGCCAGCGTTCAGCACAATTTGCGCCATTGGCTTGCGCAGCGCTTGCGCGACTGCGGCAATGCCGAAGGCTTCCATGCCGCGCACCGTTTCGCGGTAGCGCTCGAGCCGGTACGAGAGCGCCAGCTCCGTCGTGCCGCCGCCTGGCAGCACGCCGCCTTGCACGGCTGCCTGCAGCGCCGCGGCCGCGTCCTGGGCGATGCGAGCCCGCTCGCCCACGACCTCGCGCGTGCTGGCGCCCACGATGAGCGTCACCTGCGCGCGTCGCGGCGGAGTCGGGTCCTTGCCGGAGACGACTCCACCGGCATCGCCTGTATGTCCCGGCGAGTCCGGGGCATACAGGCGCACGCGCTCCAGGCGCTCATCGTAGCGCACGCAGGCGGTGCGGCCGAGCAGCGGCTCAAGCACAGCGGCATCCTTCGCGAGCGCCGCGCGCTTGAGCGGCTTGCCGCCCGTCAGGCGGCAGACGCGCGCAATATCTTCGCGGCTAACACGCTGCACGACCATCATATCGTGGTCCAAGCAGAATTGTTCCGCTTCCGGATGGATACCGCGCTCCAGTACGATGAAGCCGACGCCCAGCTCGTGAAGCTGCGCAAGACGCTGCATAAATACACCGCGATGCGTCATATACTGCTGGAAGCCAGCCTCTGTCGTCAGCAGCTGCTCATCGAGCGCATCTGGCTCCAAGCTGTCCTGCAGCACTAGCACACGGCAGCAATTACGCTCGGGGAGCCAATCTCGCTGCAGCGGCTTCTGCTTCAGCATGACGCCGTGAAACCATTCGTTCTTCGCCTTCTCGTGCGCTACGATCGTCTCGGCGAAACGGTAATACGGATCCTGCAGCTGTTCCCAGCCCACCGCCTGTCCAGCCTCAAGCACCAGACGGACAACGTCCTCCTGCTCTCGTCCTGCAATATGTACGGCACGGCGCAGCCGCACGTCATCCCAGCCTTCCAGACGGACCGCACGCTGCCGAAGCGCTTCAGTGGCAGCGCCAATGCCCTGCATTAAGCCTGTGACCACTTTTGCGGCCGGAACGCCCTTCGTCACTTGGGCTACGCCCTCCTGCACGAGTGCGCCGGCCAACACCGTCGCCGTCGTCGTGCCGTCACCGACTTCGTTCTGTTGCGCGCGCGCGACTTGAATGAGCAGCTTCGCGGCTGGGTGGGATACGTCCATCTTTTCCAAGATGGTCACCCCATCATTCGTAATAATGACGTCCCCGTCCCCGCCGACAAGCATCACATCCAAGCCTTTCGGACCTAACGTGCCTTCTACAGCCGCGCACAGCGCCCGCACGGCACCGGCATTGTTCAGGAGCGTCGCGTAGCGCTCATCGGTCTCTTGCACTTGCCCGTTTCCTTGAGTCATGATCGACGCCCCTTCCTCACCATCATGCATCCACGTTATTTATACCAACGCCGCATGAACAGCGCTAATTGTCCAGACAAATGATTCATCATATTAATGACTTTCCCGTACTCCATCCGTGTCGGCCCCAATACTCCAATCGTTCCGAGCGTCTGCCCGTCAATCGTGTACGTTGCCGTAATCATGCTGCAATTCGATATCGCTTCATGTAAATTCTCTTGCCCGATGCGAACTTGAATCCCAGTTGGGGCCGAGCCGACGACCTTGATCAAAGCTGGTGTCTCTTCAAGCAGCTCCCATATCGTCTTAATCTTGTCAACGTCCTGGAACTCTGGCTGCGCAAGTATATTGGTCGTCCCACTCAAGTATACTTCCCGATGCGAGCTGTCGTCAGCAAGAATGCTCTCGACCATCGTCATCATTTCTTGCACGTGAGACACATACTTGCTCAATTCTTGCCCGATTTCATTATAGAGCTGAGCGCGCAGCTTAAAGAGCGGCACTCCGACAAGCTTCGTATTCAGCACGTTGACGACCTTCTCCAGCTCGGATGCTGAAATGCCCGGCGGAATAGGCACCGTCTTGTTCTCCACATGACCGGTGTTCGTTACGACGATGGCCACCGCCGTCTCTTCATTGAGCGGCAATAATTGAAAATGGCGAAGCGATGCGTTGAACACCTCGGGCCCTAACGCAATCGACGTGTAATTCGTAAGCTGTGACAGAATGGAAGCCGTATGCTGCACGATTTCTTCCATTGCTGTTATTTTTTCCGCGAAGACCGACTTCAACCGCCCAACCTCATCGCTCGATAAATTATCCAAACGGACGAGGTGGTCGACATAATAGCGATAGCCTTTATGGGATGGAATGCGCCCTGCAGACGTATGCGGCTGCTCAAGAAACCCGAGTTCTTCCAAATCGGCCATCTCATTTCGAATTGTAGCCGGGCTATACCCAACATCGCCCCGTTTCGAAATGCTGCGTGAACCGACAGGTTCCGCGGAACGAATATAATCATCTACGATAGCGTTCAATATCATGCGTTGGCGTTCCGTCAACATGCGCATCCCTCCTCAGTCTCTTGTTGTCTCCGGTCGTTAGCACTCATCACAGTCGAGTGCTAACCGATATAACAAAAATACCAAACGGACAAGACGATTGTCAAGTCAGTTCAGTACTTTGAGGACAGCTATTTCATCGCAGCAATCCCGTTTTTTGCAATGAACGCAATCGGTCCATACTTTCTCCGGGAATATTTCTTTTTGCACAATGTCGAAACCATTCTTCTGAAAAAATTTGGCCTCGTACGTTAAAGCCATTACCTTGGGTATCGCTCGTTCTTTAGCTTCGGCGACAAGCTCGTCAACAAGCAATGAACCGATTCCCTTTCCTTTATGCCCCGGTGTAATGCCAAGCGAGCGAATTTCGACAAGGTCGCTGCCCAGTTGGCACAGTGAGCCGCAGCCTACCATTTGTCCGCCCAGCTCAGCGACGACGAAATACTCCAGTTGCTTCTCAAGTATGTCTCGGGAACGTGGAAGCATAATTCCTTGCTCTGCATAATGCTGTATAAGTTCAAACAACGTATCAATATCGTCTGGTTTCGCCTTTCTCACCATGGCAGTCATCGTACTTTCCCTCCGCGTGTGATGTAACTCACATAATATTCATGAATGAATATACATCATGATGCATAGTTTATCAAGGATTATTTTACCTGGGAGGCACTCCCCGTTCCGTTCGTTCCGATACATGTCTATCTTCAATCTGGATATACTAAGCGTAGCGATTTACATTAATAAGGTCAGGTGATTTCACTTATGAAAAAACGGATATCGCTATTAACTCTTTTTTTTACAGTGATTAGCACGATGATGGTCATTCCACAGTTATATCATCCTACTGCAAGTATGGTTATCGTCACCTTCATCGGCCTCTTATTCGGGTCGTTCTGCATGGCTTTTATGATCTCGCTATTGCTGCGGATGGTATTAAAGCGCTAAATCAATCAATAAATAACTCATCTTTCGTGCATTCTCCCCACAAACCATTACTATTTCACCAAAATAAATAATTAATAGCTTAACTGCTTATTTTCATAAGCAGCAACATAGTAAATAAAAAATGCCGCTGCACGATATTGTCTGCTCTTGAAGCAGCCTTCTATATCGTAACAGCGACATTTTTGTTGTTGACGTTATTCCGAACGCAGGTACAACCAACCTCCGTATTAAGCTATGACACTAACAGTTGCTCTCAACCGCTCACTTCTCGCCGCTCAACAACCCCACAAAGGAGCCGAATACATCGTTGCCGAACAGCAGCCCTTGCTCTGTCAAACGATACCCTTCCGATGTCACTTCAATTAATCCTTGCTTCAGCAGCCGTTTAAGCGGAGCAGCAAACACCTTGTCAAGCAGCGCGCCTCCGAACTGCTCCGCAAAGCGGTCACTGCTTACCCCTTCCAGCAAGCGCAAGCCGACCATCATGAAATCCTCCATCGCCTCGGCCTCATCTATGCAAAAAGTATCAAGGCGCGGCAACCCATTGTGGCATGCCTCCACATAAGGCGTAACCCCTTTAATGTTCAGATGCCGCTCTCTCTTCGTATAGCCGTGCGCACCCGCCCCGATACCATAATAATCTTCATTGCGCCAATAAGTCGTGTTATGTCGGCTCTCATATCCGGGCTTCGCAAAGTTGCTGATTTCGTACTGGTCGTACCCCGCCGCTTTCATGCGTTCCATAATGACCATGTACATTTCAAGCTCATCTTCTTCGCTAGGAAGCGGCAGCTCATTGCGGTGGTACATCGCATGGAACAGCGTATTTTCTTCCACCTTCAAGCTATAAATGGACAAATGCGGCAAATCGAGCTCCAACGCTTTCTCAACGCTATGCTCCAGCATCTCCACCGTCTGATTCGGCAGCCCGAACATCAGATCAATGGACATGTTGTCAAAGCCCGCTTTCTGCGCATTCTCAATACTGCGGTACACATCGTCCGTGTTATGAATCCTTCCAATTTCATGCAGCAGATTATTGTTGAATGACTGCACGCCGAAGCTTATCCGATTCACACCGCCTGCATGCATGACGCGCAGCTTCTCGAGATCCGTCGTGCCGGGATTGGCCTCCATGCTGAATTCAATCTGTTTACTCCAATTCGGGAACGCGTTCCGCACTGAATCGAGAAAATAGGCCATTTGATCTGGCTTCAAAACGGTAGGCGTTCCGCCACCGACGAAGATCGTGTCGATCTCATCTGGAGGACATTGCTCTACCGTATGCTTCATTTCTTGCTCCATCGCCCGCAAGTAGTCCATCACTGGCTGACCTTTCAGCACATAGGAGTTGAAATCACAGTAAAAGCATTTGTTCGTGCAAAATGGAATATGAATATACAGCGCACGTGGAGCATGAGCCGGATAAGGTTGTTGTTGTAATGAAGGTTGAATCGCCGACATGGCGAGAACCCTCCTTTCGCATCGCTATATCATGCACGATCTAAAAACACTTTTGGATCCGCATCTATTAAAAAGAGGAGGCGACCGCCTCCTCCCCTTTACTTATTTGTCATCAATTTTCAATACAGCCATGAACGCTTCCTGCGGCACCTCAACGCTGCCGACCTGCTTCATGCGCTTCTTCCCTTCTTTCTGCTTCTCCAGCAGCTTGCGCTTACGCGAAATGTCACCACCGTAACATTTCGCAAGCACGTTCTTGCGCATTGCTTTAACCGTTTCCCGAGCCATGATCTTCGTTCCGACAGCTGCTTGTATTGGCACCTCGAACATTTGGCGCGGAATCAGTTCACGCAGCTTCTCGCAAATCAACTTGCCGCGATGATGTGAACGGTCACGGTGCACGATGACGGACAAAGCGTCAACCTGCTCTCCATTCAACAAAATATCCATCTTAACCAAGTTCGACTGGCGGTATCCTGACAGCTCATAATCGAAGGATGCATAGCCTTTCGTGTTTGATTTCAACTGGTCAAAGAAATCATAGACGATTTCTGCCAACGGAATCTGATATGTGATCGTGACACGCGTCGTGTCCAAATATTGCATATCCACAAACTCGCCGCGTTTTCCTTGGCACAGCTCCATAACAGCTCCGACAAAATCGTTCGGCACGATAATGGCAGCTTTGACATATGGCTCTTCGACGTACTCAAGCTTGCCCTGTTCCGGATAATTAGACGGATTATCGATGTCGAACGTAGTGCCATTCGTCAGTGTAACGCGGTAAATTACGCTTGGTGCCGTCGTAATAAGCGGAATGTTGAATTCACGCTCGATGCGCTCTTGGATAATTTCCATATGCAGCAAGCCTAGAAATCCACAGCGGAAACCAAAGCCGAGCGCGGAAGACGTTTCCGGCTCAAACGTGAGCGAAGCGTCGTTCAATTGCAGCTTCTCGAGCGCTTCCCTCAAGTCATTGTAATCCGATGTCTCAATCGGATACAGACCGCAGAATACCATCGGGTTAATACGGCGATAGCCAGGCAGCGGTTCCACTGTCGGCTTCTTCGCGTCCGTCACCGTATCACCGACACGAGTGTCGCCGACGTTCTTGATGCCTGCCACGATAAAGCCGACATCCCCGACGTTCAGTTCGTCCACGATCGTCATGCTCGGCTTAAAGGCGCCGACCTCGATTACCTCGAACGTCTTGCCTGTCGCCATCATCTTGATCTTGCTGCCGGAGCGGATGGCTCCATCCACGACGCGCACGTAGACAATAACGCCTTTGTAAGGATCGTAGTGCGAGTCGAATATGAGCGCCTTCAGCGGCTCTTCTGGATTACCCGTCGGCGATGGCACCTTCTGGACGACCTGTTCCAATATTTCCTTAATGCCGATGCCCGCTTTGGCAGAAGCATGCACCGCTTCCGAGCAATCGAGACCGATCACTTCTTCGATCTCCTGCTTGACGCGATCCGGCTCTGCACTTGGCAGGTCAATCTTATTGATGACCGGTATTATTTCGAGATCGTTGTCGAGCGCAAGATAGACGTTAGCCAATGTCTGCGCTTCGATGCCCTGTGCGGCGTCGACGACAAGCAAAGCGCCTTCGCACGCGGCCAAGCTGCGGGATACTTCATACGTGAAGTCGACGTGTCCCGGCGTGTCGATCAAGTTCAAAATATATTCCTCACCGTCGTCCGCCTTATAGTTCAAGCGGACCGCCTGCAACTTAATCGTAATGCCCCGTTCGCGCTCCAAGTCCATTTTGTCGAGCACTTGGGCTTGCATTTCACGGGACGTCAACGCCCCGGTGTATTCCAAAATTCGATCGGCAAGTGTAGACTTCCCGTGATCAATGTGCGCAATAATGCAAAAATTGCGAATTTTCTTTTGTCGTGACAGCAGTTCCGTCATTCGATTTCCATACCCCCACCACTGAGCCAAGTTTCAATTTATATATTATACCGAAATGAAGAGGCCTCAGCAATGGGAACGACATGATCCTCAACTTCCGCCACAAAATAACGTAACAAAAAGCCCGTTTATTTTTCAAAATAGTCCGCTAAACAGCCCCACAACCGCGCGAATGCCTGCCTGAGACAAATGCTGCAGCAGCCCTGCCGTTTCGTCCGCCAGCTTGTTGACCGGTGCATCCTCCACCGGGGGAAGCCATGGAGAGTCAGACATATCATAACCATCATGTGTCACCGCGTCCCGGTTCGTGCCAGTCCTATCGTGTTGCTTCGTGCGCTCGCCGCTGATTGGCTGTTCCACCTGGTTGCGCTGCGATTTCGGCTCAGACCACGGACTTACGCCTTCGTTGCCGCTCTCGTCCACACGCCAGGACGTAGACGCATTCACCGCCTCACGTCCCGCATCCATCGGTCCATACACCCGATCCATCCCCACCGAAGCGACTTCCATCCCAATGAAGACTCCAAGCGCTAGCAGCACGATCATGCCGATAAGCTGTTTCATGTAACGCGACATTGGTACGCGGCCTCCCCGTTATCCATTCGCCCCAGCGGACGTCTGCTGCTGTTTCTTGAGGACGGTCTTGCGGTCGACAGCTTTGTTCTCTGCCGGCTTGGGCACCTTTGGCACTGGCTTGTTCACTGGCTTCGCTTCTGTAAGATCCCGAACGATTTCCGCGATTAAATCGGCGAGCACATCCGCTGTGCGATAAGACTCTTCCAACGTATTATCGATGCCGCCAACTTCAATAACTACGCTATTAGGCGACAATGATTGATTGTATTCCCCATTGCCCTGAGCCGCTGACTTGCCCCATATTCCGCGGGAAATTCCGGGATATCGATCTTCCAGCTTCTCATGGATTTCACTTGCGAAGCTTTCGTTCTCTTTCCAATTCGGATTGCGGTGACCGATAATAAAGTACACCTGCGCGTATGATTTTCCTTTGATTTCAACCGTTGAATCTTTACGGCGCAGCGCATCGCGATGAATATCAAAGAAAAATTGCAGCTCTTTATTTTGAGCCATCGCTTCTTTTACTGTTTGTTTAGAGTATTTGTAAGACATATTCCAGTTATACCCTTTTATCGATGAAGAGTAATCTTCGTTGGAATGGACAGCTCCGATGCCCTGCTTCTCCAGTTGCTCCTGCAGCCGCTTGCCCACTAGCGTAATGTTTGTCTTCGCATCGTTCGGGTTGCTGCTTTGTTTTTCTAGCTCAGGATTCCACGATTCCCGATTGTGTGAATGATAGATGAAGACATAATTGTTTAAATTGGTCTTGGATTTTCCTGAATTGTCCTGACCTTTATTTGACTCCGGCTTCGTCGGCGGCCGCACTGTTTCTGCACCTTGTCCATTTCCTTTGCCTCCCGGTACTTGATCGCCTTGGTCCGGTCCGTTCGTCGGCTCCCCTCCGTGTTCATCTGGATGCTTATCCCCCAGGTTAGCGGGCAACGGATAATCTTCCGGTCCCTTCACCGCTTGATTTCCTACACCAAGCCGAAGTGGAATCGCCGCATCCCGGTCGAGCCCGGGAACCTCGCCCGCCAGTAAACTTTTCGGGTCGAACGGATTGACATTCGTCGCCAGTTGGACGAGAAATTGAGCAACCTGATTGCGAGAAAGCGATGCTTCCCCTTCGCCTTTGGGCAGCTTAGGCATTTCCATTGCCATCATATCTACAAAAAAACGAGTGGAAAGCTGTGCCGCGACACCCTTCATGGACGACAGCGGGGAGGATTCCAGCTTCTGCTCCACCAATCCGCCCAGACCGAGCACAATGAAAAAAACAGCCGAACCGATAGACAATAACACAAACGTTCGTCCCATCACGAGCGCCTGCATCCATTTTTGCTTCAGCTTCCCAACATTAAATATCCGAAACATGCGATGTCCTCCTCCACCTGCTGTCCCTCTCTAACTGCAAGCAACAACCGCGCTTCATGCTGTATTTAAGAGAGTGCATTTAGTAGAATCTATGAGGACAATCTATGAAGTAGAACTATTACATTTGAGAGTCTATTAATTCATGTTGAACAACCTCTAGTAAAAAATGAAAAGCGATGAGCGTTCCGCCGCCTAATGTGCTGCTAGCCTCCACTGAGCCACCGTGAGCTTCGACGAGCTGCTTCGTAATCGCCAATCCAAGCCCGCTCCCCTTCGCTGTCTCGTCTGTGGTCCTACCGCGGTAGTACCGGGTAAACAACCGTTTCAATGTGTTCGCGTCCATTCCTTTGCCGTTATCAGTGAAGCTGAGCGTCAGCTTGTTATCTTCCGTCATTAATTCCACCTTCAACTTCGTTCCAGGCGGATTATGCAAGAAGGCATTCATACATACATTGTCCACCATGCGGCGGAAATAACGCGTATCAATCTTAAAGAGAACTTCCTGCTCGGGGAAGAAGGTTTCGAACTCCGCTTCGGATAATTGCGGGAGCACAAATATGTCCTGGAGCGTCTCGGTTAACCAATGACGTATATCTATCAGTTCGCACTGCAGCGGCAGACTCCCGCTCTGGAGCTGATACGTCAAATTGAGATCCTGTATCAGATCGTCCATCATCTCCGCTTTTTGCTTCATGATGTTTACAAATTCTGACGCTTCTTCCGGTTCCCAAGCGTATTCTTTTGCGCTTAGCAAATGCGCATAACCGATAATGGACGCAAGTGGCGTCTTCAAGTCATGTGATAGTCCCGCCAGCCACTCCTCCCTGTACGTTTCGTGCCTTATCCGCTCTTCATCAGCGCTCTTTAAGCGCAAGGCCATCTGATGCAGTGACTGCATAATATCCCCATATATGCGGTAATTCCGCTTCAACTTCCCATTTTTCCGTTCCGAATGGGGGATTCCGCGCGTATTGACCGGCTCCTCATAATGTCCCGATGATATGCTCTCGGTCCATTTCATGACATGCTGCAACGGCCGGGCAAGACGCGAGCTTTGCCACCACGCCATCATAATAAATACGAATAGCATAAATGCCACAGTGCCGGCAATGGCTATCACAAACAGCTGATCATAGGATTCAATCGTAAATCCCGCCGCCTTCACTCCTGGAACCGAAGACGAAAATGGCATGTGCAGCAGCCATGTCTCGCGCGATGCCGTATCATAGCGGTAGGCCACGCGCTGTCCGTAGCGCTCTTCATACATCGTCTGCATGACGATATCCTGCAACGAGTACCGATTAGGCGCGTCTTCCGGCTTGTTCCACGAAGCGAGCTCCATACCGTCTGCATCCAGCCTTTGCACCCATGCTTGATGCTTCTCCAGCATAGTCTCAAGAGCATCTGCTCCATCGCCGGTGTCTCCGCTGCGTGCTGCGAGCCACGTTTCCAGCAGCCTCTCATCCTTCGGATTTACGCCGTACAGCAGTGTGACGGCACGATTATCCAGCTGCTTGATGTAAATATATAAATCATATGGGAACGGACTCTTACCCTGCGCGTAGGCGGCAACCTCACCGGCCGAGTAATGCGTTGGCACATCGGATGGCGTCTCAAAAGATTTGAGAACATTCCCTTCCTCATCGATGAGTTGCATCCAACCACCGCTCGCTCTCACCTGATCCTGCAGTTCGTCATCCCATCGCACATTTCCATGCAGGTCCATCGACAAAGACTCGGATACTTGGTTCGGACCATGTCGAGCAAAGCTCCGATTCAGATCGAGCGCTATCATGCGATCGGCCACCCATAAGAAGGCGGCGAACACCGTACAGAGCAGCACCGCTCCGACTACAAGCCACTGCCAACCGTAATGCCAAGCCAGCCTTCTGCTCGTCTTCATCTTCCTTCACCTTCTGTTGACGATGAGATCAGGCGTACTGGAATCGCTTTGGCCGGCGGAACAAGCTTATAGCCCATGCCGCGCACGGTAACCAGAACTTCAGGCTGGCTCGGATTGGCTTCGATGCGTTCCCGAATGCGATGGATGTGCACCATCACCGTATTATCATCGCTTACCGCATCGTGTCCCCACACGCTTTCATACAGTTCGCTTTTAGAGAAAATCCGGTTCGGATGCTTGCATAAAAACAAGAGCAGCTGAAATACCATCGCCGGACACTCAACCGGTCTGCCCTCCACCCTTAATTCTCCAGCTGCTTCATCTAGTTGAAACCGCCCGCATTGATATACGGTTAGGTCCGGTTCACGCCGCTTGTCCGCTTGGCTGTTCACAACGGCCATATAACGTTTCAACTGCGCCTTGATGCGCGCAACGAGCTCCAGCGGGTTGAACGGCTTCGTCATGTAGTCGTCGCCTCCTAAGGCGAAGCCTGTCAGCTTATCCAAATCCGTCGTGCGCGCCGTAACGAATATAATCGGGGCATCCGTCTGCTCCCGAATGAATGGAGCAAGCTCAAAGCCGCTTTTGCCAGGTAGCATAACATCCAGCACAACCAGATCAACAGGCTGGCTGCGGCAGCAGTGAACCGCCTCTTCCCCTGTCGCCACGCAAGTTATATGAGTAAAGCCTTCCTTTTGCAGGACGGTGTGCACCATTTTGCTTAAAGCTGCTTCATCTTCCACAATTAAGATGTGTGCTGCTCGAATATCTGTTTCCATCAGAGTTCTTCCTCTCTTTTCCCTCTCGCCTTCCATTCTATTCTATCATGTTCACCTTTCACGCCATTCAACGCTATCTTAACGGAACCTTAACAGATTCGTATTTAGAAGCCTTTCTCGCATGAAAAGTTAAGAAAAGAATGGGCAGCGGTTACGGCTCCGTTCAAGCTGGCCCATTATGATGAAGATAGTGCAGTGATTACCCTTATGAGGGTAGTGACGCAAAGATGAGAGGATGATGGAAGTGAATTACCGTCTTACTATGTGCGTATTAGCATTAACGGTCTGTACTGGCCTCCTGACGACAGGCTGCTCATTTCAAGCCGAGAAGAAAGGAGAAACTGCAATGAAGGCGACACAAGCTCCAGCAGAATCGTCTGCGCCTTCCGCCGACATTTCACCGGAACAGATTGAGGACTGGATTAGAGACCATGACGCGGCCACACTGCATCAATGCTTATCCGCAAGCTTTCAACAGAAGGTGTCTCAACAAGAAGTGGAGCAGCAGCTGCAAAATTTTTGGAGTAAAGGGGAGACTCCGAAGCGATTGTCGAGCATGACACTGAATGGTGCAGACAAATACGTCTGGACGGACGCTGCCGGTCAGAAGGGAGTGATGGCAATGTTGGCGGACAATCAGATCATCTCCATGCAATTCATCCCGCTCGTCTCAGCGGAAACGGATCTTAAACCGACCACCAACAGCTATCGCATGCCATTTCAAGATAAATGGCTGGTGTTCTGGGGCGGCCGCAATGAGCTCATCAACTACCACTACGCTTACCCGAATCAACGCTATGCCTACGATCTAGTCATCACACATGACGGGTTCAGCTTTAAGGGCGATCCGACAAAGAACGAAAGCTACTATGCATTCGGTCAGCCTGTCGTCGCCCCGCTCGAGGGAAAAGTTGTCGACGTCGTCAACGATATTCCTGATAATTATCCGGTCGGACAGATGAATGAGCAGCAGCCAGAAGGAAATTATGTCATTCTGGATCACGGAAATGACGAATACAGTCTGCTTGCGCATTTCAAGCAAGGCACGATCCAGGTGAAGCAAGGCGATGTCGTGAAGGCAGGGCAACTGCTAGGGGAGTGCGGCAACTCTGGCAATTCAAGTGAAGCCCACATTCATTTTCAAGTATCTGATGCGCCTTCCCTGACGAAGGGCATGTCCATACCGATTCAATTCGAACATGATGCAGACCCTCTTCAAGGGGATGTAATTCGGGGGCAATCTTAATCTACTTTGATTTCATGCAATGCTACATTGTTCCCGGCAGCCTAAAGACGCCTGCTCGATACAGGCGTCAGGCTGTTGAGAAGCCTTTTTAATCACCAACGTTAATGCGTATATGCCGCCACATTATCCGTATCAACTGCTTCGTGCAATGAAGCATTGAGCCCGCTGGCAATAATGTTCGCCATATCCTCCATAAATTCATCGACTTCCTTCGGCGTTACGACGAGATCATGACCAAGCGGCTCCAGCACTTCCTTCACCAGCATCAGCCTCTCCTGCTCCCCGATATCGTCCAGCATTCCGAGAATCTCCCGTGTATTGTTCGTTTCCTGCTTAAAATGCTCCTTCATCATATCAATGGCGTTGTTCACGATCGTGGAAGCATAGCAGACGGTCGGCACTCCGATCGCAATGCACGGGATGCCGAGAATGTCCTTAGTCAGGCCGCGCCTTTTGTTGCCAATGCCTGAACCGGGGTGGATGCCGATATCGGCAATCTGAATCGTCGTATTGACACGTTCCAGCGCCTTCGAGGCAAGCGCATCGATTGCGATGATGACGTCAGGCTTCGTCCGTTCCACAATCCCTTGGACAATTTCGCTGGATTCAATGCCTGTCACGCCCAATACACCCGGCGCGACAGCACTGACTTCCCGGTATCCCGGGCTCACTTGGTCTGGCATAATTTCAAAGTAGTGGCGAGTTACCAACACATTTTCCACGACTAATGGGCCAAGGGCATCCGGCGTAACGTTCCAGTTGCCCAGACCGACGATAAGCGCCTTGTCGCCCTTCTTCACTCCTACTTCCTCCAGAAACGCTTCAAATAGCTGCGCAAATTTCGTCGCGACACGATCCTGCAGGTCAGTATCTTTGCGCCGTAATCCCGGCACTTCAATCGTAATATAGCGCCCAGGCATTCGTCCGATGGCACGAGAGCCTTCCTCCGTCTGGACGTGTATTCTCGTCACCTTTACCCCGCGAACGTCTTCTACGTCCTCCTGAACTCCGGGAATGGGTACGGCAGCGTCCGGTTGCGCCAGTTCTCTGGCTTCCAGCGCCAAGTCCGTTCGCACTGAGTAAGCTCTTAAATCCGCAGTCATAGGCATTATCCTCCCATTTGAACATATCTTGCTTTGTATTGTGTGCAAGGAAAGAAATCTTATACGATTTCCTTCTGATGTAAACGACTTCATGTTCATATATAGGCATATGTAAACCAAGGTAAATGTATTGCATTTTGCCGTTCGTCATGATAGAATACTTTAAGTTGTGAATCTATTTCTTTACACATCCTATTGAAATTGATTCTGTTGTCGCACTACGATGCAACGGAGGTGAAAGCAATGCCAAACATTAAATCCGCTGTTAAACGCGTGAAATCAAACGACAAGCGTCGTATGTTGAACGCTTCCCAAAAGTCTGCACTTCGCACAGCTGTGAAAGCAGCTGACATCTCTTTGGCGAATAACGAAGCTGAAACAGCTAAAGCAGCTGTCGCTTTGGCTTCTAAGAAATTGGATAAGGCTGTGACAAAAGGCCTAGTCCACAAAAATGCGGCTGCCCGCAAAAAGTCTCGCTTGGCACAAAAATTGAACGCTCTGCTTGCGCAAGCGTAAGCCCGAGCCTTTCATACTTAGCTTGAAGCGAAGAAGCCCGGAGATAAACGCATATGCGCTTATCTCCGGGCTTCTTTCATCTGACTGGATACGCCGGCAGCTATCCGCATGATGAACAGCTCCAAGCCAAGCGCCTTCTCCACGCGCCCTGACTTCATCTCATAATCAAGCTCTGCCGCTTCCGCAATCCAGTTGGACAATACCGCTATATCATATTGCCGGGCTTGTTCTGCAGCCATCTTGACCGCGTACGGATGCAAGCCGAGCTGAGATGCTGCCTGCTGCTGGCTGAAGCTTTGGTTGGTCAGTTCTTTGACCTGCATCATCATTCTCAACTGGCGCACGATCAGTGCCATTATCTTAATCGGCTCTTCCTTTTGCTTCAGCAGCTCATATAAGGTGGCAAGCGCGCGATCGGCACGCCGACGCACAATATCCTCCACGAGCTGAAACACATTTTGCTCCGTATTTTTAGCAATGAGGCGATCCACAGTTGGGACGTCGATAATGCCGCCCGCCCCGGCAAACAGACAGCACTTTTCTATTTCTGCGGATAGAGACTGCAAATTAGTGCCAGCACTGTTGAGCAAAGCTTCGACTGCATCATCTGCTATCGAGCATTGATTGCTCTCGATTTGCTTTTTCACCCATCGCACCAATTCTTCCGCACTTAGAGGCAGAAACGGCAGAACTGCCCCCTCAGCCTTCGCTTTCTTTACCGTCTTTTTCCGTTCGTCCAACTTGTCCGCTTGCACGAGAAATACGATAATACTTGTTTCCATCGGTTGATCCATGTACTCAAGCAGGCGCTCCGTACGATGATCGATTTTACCGTCTTTACCCGCTGCGAAAATGCTCTGATCCTTAACGAGAATACATTTGCGCGCCACTAGAAATGGAAGCGTCTCCGCCTCTTCAATCACCAGTTCAATCGGAGATTCTCCGGTGTCCATTTTCGTCACGGCCAATTCGCGGTTCTCTTCCTCTACGGTATGTTGGACAAGGAATTGAACAAACTCTTGCATTCGATATTTCTCCGTCCCGTACAGCACATATATGGAACGCGGATTGCCCCGCTGTATTTCTTTCATAGCAGATTTTACATCCACCGTGATGCCTCCCCTCACATTTCCGAACCTCATCATAGCAAATTTTGCAGCAAAAACAAAGGGACTCACGCAATCTTGAGCCAGATTACGAAGTCCCTCTGTCCCCTAACATCTATGATAAACGTCCGCAGTAAAGCTCTAGAAACTTCCTGCGAACGGTCATACGACGTACGGGAACGTCATTGCTTATATGCAATTCTAAAATACTATACGCAAGCAGCGTTACTTGTGTGCATGAATTGAAACTTTTTCGTATATCAAGGCGTCTCTTGGACCGTACCTTGAATCACATCCGGCTCCGATTCCGATTTTGCCCCTATCTCTGAAGCGGGCACCAAACTATCCTTCTGCACGGCATATTTGCTCTCTTGAGCGGTGCCATCTTCTGACACTGTTCTGACACCAATGCTCTTGCTGTCGGAGGACCATAAAATTTCGGTCGGCGTTCCGGCAAAAGCGAGCGTATGGACTTTACTCTGTTGATGATCCGCTACTTTATACAGAACCAATTGTCCGTTCTCCCACAGTACCATCCATTTGCCGTCCGGAGACGTCGCTTCCATCGATTGCTTCATGATGAAGTTCATGGAGTTGCTGTCACGATCTTTCACTGCGCCATCCGGGTCGGGACTCGTCGTCTCTCCTTTAACCTCTGGATCCTCATCAGCCGATATGCGCTTATCCTGCGGCGGATTGCCTGCAATTCCTTCATGCGCTTCTTGTCCAGCCGAGTTGTTGAACGCAGACGGTTCCTTTGGAGATTCAGTCTGTTTTTTGGACACGTCTTTCTTCAGCGGAGTCTTCACCGGCTTGTCGGCGCCAGTGCTCTGTCTATCTTTCTTCTGATCGGATACTTCCTTCTTCGCAGAATCAGCACTGTCATCCGGCGTCTGCGCCCCCACGACCGCCCTATCCTCCGGCTCCCGCGGTTCCTGCATCTTCGGCTCCGGCGTCGCGCTCTCCTTCGTCGGACTGGTCGTCATAGTTGTAGAATCAGCGGAATCGCTGGAGGAGGGAGCTTGTTGTTGAGAGTTCATCTCTGGGAAATCTCCAGCTTGCTCCGATATCGGCGGTTTAAATGTAATAATAAATAGACCGAACACAACTCCTGCAGCGATAACTGCGCTTGCCACACGCCAATTCTTGCGCTTAAACCAATGCTTGCGCCCCGGCGCAGCATGATCCGTCTGTTCTTGCTCCTCCCGCTGAACAGCCAGATCGTGTCCCTGTTCTGCGATTGGTATGGGCTGTTCATAGCGGGCAAGCGGAGCGACAGCGACCGCAGCCACCTGCTGCTCCAAATCAATTTGATCCAACTTCGGCATAATCGCATCAACCAGACTAAATCGCGGAGCGACCTTGGGGAGTTGAGCCAATTCTCCATGCAATTGTTCTAATCGTTCGGACATTTCAGCACAGGCGGGGCAACGGCTTACATGATCTGCCAGCAGGTTTTTTTCCGATGCATCCAGATCATGATCCAAATTGCGTTGTATCAGTTCCATCACCTCTGAACAGTTCATCCTCGCACACCACCTTTCTCATAATCTTGCAGCATCGTCTGCAGCTGTTGTCGGGCGCGGAATAAATAAGACTTCACCGTGTTAAGCGGCAAATTCATACTATCCGCTATTTCGTTGTAGGAGAAATCTTGCAGATACCGCAGGACGACGACAGCTCGATGATGTTCAGGCAGCCGGTCAATCGCAGCACGTATATCTTGAGCCGCATATGCGGATAAAACTTCTCTCTCTACACTCTGATCCCCAAGAAATACGAGGTTATGCTCATCGATGGATACAGTTGGCCGGGTTCGGCGAAATTTATCAATGCAAATGTTCGTTACGATCCGTTGTACCCATGTCTTAAATTGGGCCTTTTCCTCATAAGATTGAATTTTTGTATAAATCCGGATTAAAGCTTCTTGGGACGCGTCCAGTGCATCCTGCTCATTATTCAGAACATAATAAGCGGTACGATACACGTATTGTTCGATTTCGCGCAAAAGAGTGATTAGAGCGTCGCGATCGCCGGATTGGGCGGCTCGTATGAGTTCTGGCTCTACCACCTTGCTCCCCCTCTCTTGCATATCCATTGACGTGCTGACGACGCAAATGGTTGCAGTTCATCCGATTCCATTTTGTAGAATAATCTATCATGTCCATATAAAGAGTAGAAATTCATTCCTAGCATAGCAAAAATTCAACTCGATTTCATTGTAAGATGATTCAATTTAAATTGAATGGAATTTGAATGAAGTAAAGCACGCCAAGACGACGTGCTTTTAAAAATACTATGGAAATATCCTATCATGCTTTTTGCGTACCTTCAATCCACTGCCTGTAAGCTTAAACTGTACTTCACCATTCAGATCCGTGCGCAGCACCGGCACGTTCGCTTGTGACAGTGCCTCCAGCACGAGCGGATGCGGATGACCATATCGATTGTTGCGGCCTGCGGAAATAACGGCAAGGCGTGGTTGCCACGCTTGCAGCCATTCGGGAGTCGTCGAAGTTTTGCTTCCATGATGCGCCACCTTCAACACATCGATCGACAGGGATTCATATATGTCCGAATTCGTAAGCATCATCTGCTCCCCGTCCGCCTCCAAATCACCAGTCAGTAAAATGGACGACTGCTCCTTGCTGCGTGGATGTGTAAGTGTCACATGCAGAACAATAGAAGAATCGTTTTGTTGGTCCGATGTAGAAATATGATTCCCTGCGGACGATGCTTCGGGATATAGCACCTTGATTTGTGTCCATGCATCAAGCGACCACGTATCGCCCAGTTCCCACTTTATAATTGGTATTTGTTTCTGCAGCGCAGTCCGATAGAGCGAATGCATTGAAGCGGACGACTTCCATGTTCCATTCATGACGAATCGCTTCGTCGGAATTTGCTCCAGCACCGCCTGCAGACCGCCCGCATGGTCCTGATCAGCATGCGTCAGCACGACGGCATCCAAGCTTCTGACTCCCCGTTGCTTCAAAAGAGGTACAACGACCTTCTCCCCTACCTCAAACGGCACCCGGCGGTCCCGCCAGCGGTCTGCAGGCTTGCGAAAATTAACGGTTCCCCCGCCGTCAATCAAGATATGGCGCCCGGTTGCTGTCCGAATGAGAATACTGTCGCCTTGCCCCACATCAATGATGCTGATAGTGGCATCCAGAGAGCGTTCCCTATGATATCCCGTGTAAATAATCGTCCCGAATAGAAGCGAGGCACCGAGCAGACCAGATAACACGAACCGAGGTGTAACCGAACGCAGCGTAATAAACGTATCTAGCGGTTGTGTATCTTCTGATGCGCTGCCGGTTTGGCGGCGGAAGCGGCGTTGAAGGCGATATGTGTTCATCCATCGGACCATGGAAACGATGAGCAGACTCAGGCTGACATAATATATAATAATCCACCATATGTGCGGCGTTGGCCATATGACTGTTGTCCCTTCGATTAGGCTCAGTCGTTGGACGATGGTAAAGGTCAGATCGTTCATCCGCACTACAATCCAGGCGACTGGCCGAGCTAACGGTTCATATATCGCGGCTGCAAGCAGTGAAATCGTTCCTAGCGGAAGCACACCCATGCTTATAAATGGTACAAGCAGGAAGTTAGCGCCGAAGGACAGCAACGAGAATTGATTAAAATAATAGACGGTTACCGGAAATGATACGGCTTGTGCTACGAGCGTCACGGCAATAGAAGAAGTGAGCCAGCTTGGCCAAGCCGGAAGCAGACGGACCACATGCGGGACGAATACGATAAGTCCTGCCGTTACGATGAAGGACAGCTGAAATCCAACTTGCAGCGCATAGCGCGGCTGCCATAGAAGCATGAGCAACAAGGCTGCGGACAAGATGTGCAATCCGTCCTTCAGCCACCCTCTTCGCAGTCCATACAGTGCTGCCATGGACATCATTCCCGCCCTCACTACAGAAGCTGCTGCTCCGGTAAGCAGCACGTAAAATGGAATGAGCCATAGTACCGCTGCAATGCTCGTCTCTTTCGTCATTCTTAACAGACGGAACATACCTAGCAACGCACCTACGAATACGCCGACATGCAGCCCGGAAATGGCGAGCACATGGGTCAATCCCAGCTCTGAGAACTGCTGATACGTATTCGGATCCAATTCGAGGCGGCTGCCCAAAATCAACCCTTGAACATAGCCGCTATGAGGCTGTTCATACAGTCGCTGCAGCAATCCAGATAAATGTTCTCTGAGTCCGTCTATATAAGCCAACATTTTCTGAACTGTCCACTGTATGTCCAGGAGCGAGATAGCAGCCTCCGATGCTGTATCTGTTACTTGTTCTGCCCCGCTCACTTTAACAATCCAATGGATGCGTGCCGTACGCAAATAATCGCGGTAGCTGAAGGCGCCAAAATTCGTCGCTTCGCCAGGCAAGCTCAATGTACCGGCAATTTGCACCTGCTGACCTCTTTTCCATTGTGCAGCGGCTTCGATTTCCTGTTTCATGTGTAAGCGCACTTGAACGAGAAGCTTCTCTCGTGCAGGAGCAGGCTCATTCATTTCCGTCGATTTCCAGTCCGTAGACATAAAATGAAATTGTACACGGTCACCATCCCTTTCGACCGGTGAAGAGATGAATCCGTTCCATATGGCAGCCTGTTCTTCAGTTGATGCGCCTTCGCCGTGGGATTCAGGCCAGTAACTGCGGTCAAGCTGTACGGACCAAATAAAATAAGTGACGGCCAGTAGCAGCGTAAGCGCATAAAGCACAGCCAGTCTCCAACTGCACCACTTCAATCGGCAGCATAGTGGCAGGATTAGAACCAAGCCAAGCGCTGCGATGAGCGCCGCCCCTGCACTTAGCGTAGCACCGAAGTGAACACCTATAACGAAGCAGCATGCTATGACCACTATCGGTCGTCGTTGCAGCATTTCAAGCCTCCTGTTCCATACAAAAAAAGAACCTCTATGCCGATGCCTGTCCCGCCCCATCAACCACAGTTAACGAAGCGACACTCATCGCTGCATAGAGGTTCTTCCTCCATCATCATTCCATTATGCTATTAATTTATCGTTTCCATCTCCGTCTCGCGCGGCGGCTGATAATGGTCCAATTGCCGGAATATGATTCCCTTCTGTGCCATCATTGCCCTTACTTTGTCGCTGTCCTTCGGATACGGACGGTGAAACGCAATTTCCGTTACGCCGCTGTTGGCCAGCATATTGGCGCATGTCCAGCACGGTTGATCCGTCACATATACGGTAGAGCCTTCTCGATCAATCCGATCGGTGAACAGAAGCAAATTCTGTTCTGCGTGAATCGTGCGGATACAGCGCTGCTTTTTCACCATTTGCTCTTGACCGTCTATGACGACCTTTTCATATTGCTCCGCGATCATACAGCCCGCTTCACTACAGTCCGGAACCCCCATAGGCGCCCCGTTGTAAGCTGTGCCAAGCAGCTTCTTTCCTTGCACAAGCACTGCGCCGACATGCCGTCTCGGACAGCGCGAACGTGTAGAAACCATATACGCAATGTCCATGAAGTAAGTGTCCCAATCTTTGCGCGTTGTCGTTGTCGTTGTCATGACATCACAATCCCCTGTCTCGTTCTGCCTTAGTTCTTATGTGTTTTCACCCTATAGAGGCTGTTCAAAAGGCCCCCTTTTGAACACGCACTTATATTGTAAGCAGGCCTGCTGTGATATGCAACTGTATGCCATTACTCGACACTTATTTTGTCGCGCAGCTTGGCAAACATTTTGGGGCCGATGCCCTTCACTTTTGTTATATCGTTCACTTTGTTGAAAGCCCCATGCTGCTCGCGATAAGCGATAATCGCCTTTGCCTTGCTCGGTCCAATCCCTGGCAGCTCAGTCAAGAGATTAGCGTCCGCTTGATTGATATTAATCAAGTTCGCTGAGCTTGAACGGTTGGCGGCCGGGGGTTCAGATGCTCTTATATCTGTCTGCTGCGTAGAGTTGGAAGCGCCAGCCCCCGAAGTGCTCTGATCCGATTGTGCCGCTGCTCGGCTCGGATTAGCATGTGGCTCCTTGTCCATTACGTCGGATGCGCCGGATGAAGAAGGTGGCTCTGCCGACTGTTCGGATCCGTTTAGTGCAGACTTGGCTGAAGGTGAGGACGATGAGGATGCCGGCTCGCCTGCCGCAGCCTTATCAGTCTTCGTACGATTTGGCGCTGACTTATTTGCTTCATTAGACTCTGTGCCTTCAAGCGGTCCCAGCAACTGGGCAATTTCATCATTAACAGGTTGCCATGACTCCGTCTCTTGTTCCCACTGCGGTCTGAGCCATAACCACATACATAGGGCCAACCCGATAATTGCGATGCTAGTTCCCATGAACCAGCGCTGCAAAAAAGAAGAGAACGGTATTTTGAAATCTTTCATGCTACTACTCCTTTCGACAGAGCGATAAGGGTATAATGGTCAACCAATCCATCATATAGTTTGAAGTAACATGCGCTAATCGTATAATGTGGCTTTACAGCGTTAAATGAATAGTGTGTAGCAAAGGAGGGAACATCCGTGAAGGTCGGATTTATCGGTACGGGCAGTATGGGTTCGACGATCATTGAAGCACTCATTCAATCGGGAGCCTTGGAACCGGAGCAGGTCATTGCCAGCAACCGTACGATACAGAAAGTGCAAAACCTTGCTTCTCAATACCCCGGACTTCAAGTCGCACTTAGCAATACGGAGACGGTGGAGCAGAGCGACATCGTCTTCTTATGCGTTAAGCCATCGGAATTCAAGCATGTGCTGGATGAGATCGCTGGGACAGCGCGATCTGAACTCATCCTTGTGTCCATCACAAGTCCGGTTCTGATCAAGCATTTGGAAAATAGCTTAAACTGTAAAATCGCTAAAATTATTCCGAGCATCACAAATTATGTATGGAGCGGGGCATCGCTATGCATGTATGGGGGCCGCATTCAGACCGAAGATCGATTGCTGCTGGAGCAGTTGATGATGGCCATCAGTCGTCCGCTGCAAGTATCGGAACAGTTCACTCGCATCACTTCGGATTTGGCGAGCTGCGGACCGGCATTTATTGCGTTCTTCTTGCAAAAATGGGTGGAAGCCGCTGTAGAGGAGACCGGTATTGACCAGGAAGAAGCTTCGCGTCTGGCGTGCGAAATGTTGCTGGGAACAGGCAAGCTGTTAACGGAAGGCGGCTTTACGCTCGAGCTGCTGCAGCAGCGCGTAGCGGTCCCCGGCGGCATTACCGCCGAGGCGCTGCGGCTGTTGAATGAAGAACTAGAAGGTGTGTTCCAGAAGCTCATTGGAGTCACTCACGCGAAATATGAGGAGGACCTAGAGAAGGTCCACGCTCAACTCTGCGACCATGAAGTTAACCGACCACAATATTGACGAGACGGCCTTTTACTGCGATGACTTTGCGAACGGTCTTGCCAGCAATGGCATCTTGAACGTTCTGCAGGGACATCGCTTTTTCTTGCATAGCAGCTTCGTCAGCATCGGCAGCTACGTTCATGCGATCCGCTATTTTCCCATTTACTTGAATGACGATTTCCACTTCGGCATCTATCGTCAACGCTTCGTCATAAGTCGGCCATGACACGTACGTAATCGATTCGTTATGGCCGAGACGCAGCCATAGCTCTTCGGCAATATGCGGTGCAAGCGGCGACAGCATTTGCACGAAATTCTCCATTGCTTGCCGCGGCAGAACATCGGTCTTGTACGCTTCATTGATGAAAATCATCAGCTGGCTAATCGCCGTGTTGAAGCGCAAGTTCTCCATGTCTTCGGTAACTTTCTTCACGGTCTTATGCCATGTGCGCAAAAATGCATCGTCCGCATTCCCGTCAACGATTTTGCTGTTCAATTGGTCCTCTTCATTTACAAACAAGCGCCAGATCCGGTTCAGGAAGCGGAACATGCCTTCCACGCCGTTCGTGTTCCAAGGTTTGGTCACTTCCAGCGGCCCCATGAACATTTCATACATGCGGAGCGTGTCGCCGCCGAACTCGTTAACAATATTGTCCGGGTTGATCACGTTGCCGCGGGATTTAGACATTTTCTCGCCGTTTGTACCGAGAATCATCCCTTGGTTGACCAGCTTATAGAATGGCTCCTTCGTCTCCACGACACCGAGATCGTAGAGCACCTTGTGCCAGAAACGGGCATAGAGCAAATGAAGCACCGCATGCTCCACTCCTCCGATATACAAGTCCACCGGAAGCCATTTCGCCAGCTTCTCCTTCGAACAGAGCTCATTCTCGTTCTTCGGATCGATGAAGCGCAGGTAATACCAGCAGCTTCCCGCCCATTGCGGCATCGTATTCGTCTCGCGGCGCGCCTTGAGCCCCGTCTCGGAATCGACCGTATTCACCCACTCGGTCACGTTCGCAAGCGGCGATTCTCCCGTACCGGAAGGACGGATCTGTTCGATATCCGGCAGCATGACCGGCAGTTCGGATTCCGGTACCGGCTTTATCGTGCCGTCTTCCAGATGAAGAATCGGAATCGGCTCACCCCAGTAGCGCTGACGGCTGAACAGCCAGTCACGCAAACGATACGTGATCTTGCCTTTCCCTTTGCCTTCCGCTTCCAGCCATTCAATCATGCGAGCCATCGCCTGCTCGTTCGACAAGCCGTTCAAGAAGTCGGAATTAACGTGAGCGCCGTCGCCGGAATAGGCTTCCTTCGCTACGTCGCCGCCTGCAACGATCTCCACAATTGGAAGCTCGAACTGCTTCGCGAATTCCCAGTCGCGTTGGTCATGGCCTGGAACGGCCATAATCGCTCCCGTACCGTAACCGGCAAGCACATAGTCTGCGATCCAGATAGGCAGCTTAGCTCCATTGGCTGGATTCACCGCATAGGTGCCCGTGAATACGCCCGTCTTGTCTTTCGCCAAGTCCGTACGCTCCAGGTCGCTCTTGCGCGCAGCTTGATCTTGGTAAGCCTTCACGGCAGCTTGCTGTTCCGGAGTCGTAATTCGCTCTACGAGCTCGTGCTCCGGCGCCAGAACGCAATAGGTCGCGCCGAACAGCGTATCGGGACGCGTCGTGAAGACGACGAGTTCATCCTCGAATCCGTCAATCGCAAAGCGCGCTTCCGCGCCTTTCGATTTGCCGATCCAGTTGCGCTGCATGTCTTTGATGCTTTCCGGCCAATCCAGCTCTTCCAGATCTTCCAGCAGCCGCTCCGCGTATTCTGTAATTCGCAGCACCCATTGACGCATCGGCCTGCGGATGACTGGATGGCCGCCGCGTTCGGACTTGCCGTCGATAACCTCTTCATTCGCCAGCACCGTACCGAGCGCAGGACACCAGTTCACCGGAAGCTCCGAGACGTATGCAAGCCCCTTCTTGTACAGCTGGATGAAAATCCATTGGGTCCATTTGTAATAATCGGGATCGGTCGTGCTGAATTCGCGGTCCCAATCGTACGAGAAGCCGAGAGATTTAATCTGGCGGCGGTAGTTGTTGATATTCTTCACCGTAATGTCGCGCGGATGCTCGCCCGTATCGAGCGCATGCTGCTCGGCAGGCAGTCCGAAGGCGTCCCATGCCATCGGATGAAGCACGTTATATCCTTGCATCCGCTTGTAACGGGAGATGATATCGGTTGCTGTATATCCTTCCGGATGGCCTACGTGAAGGCCCGCGCCGGATGGATAAGGGAACATATCGAGCGCGTAGAACTTTGGCTTATCTTCGTCTTCAAGCGTCGCAAACGTCTTCTGCTCATCCCAGTACGTTTGCCACTTCGGCTCGATGGATTGTGGCTGATAGCCATGCTGTTGTTTTATTTCTTGACTCATCCTAATCCTCCTCATGCTGCACCATGTAGCTGCACGCGCAAGCCACATTGAAGTGCCTAAGCAATAATGCAAGCTGTAATAATGCAACGCCGTAACTCCATTATTCAGCAAAAAAGCCCCCCGTCCGTAGCGTAATCGCTAGGGACGAGAGGCATAATTCCCGTGGTACCACCCTAGTTAGCGAAAGACATGCTTTGCCTTTCACTCCCTCTGCACCTGTAACGCGGGTGACGCGTCGCAGCATAGCCCTTCCGCTTCCGCTGCGCGACTCTGAGGCGAGTTCACCTTCTTCCACCACCGGTTCCCACCCAACACCGGCTCTCTGACAGATGGTCGACAAGCTACTATTCCTCTTCGTTGTCTTTGCTACACCTATTCAAATGTAACGTGTATGTACCTGCGATCAGTCGCAAGTAGCTATATTGTAAAGAAAAAAACGCATATTGTCAATGTTTGTCGCATCACGAGCACGCTGCTTCCTCTTTCACCGCGACGAAGAAAATTCGCTGCGCATCAGCATCCGGCTTCTCCCATGTAAAATCGGCAAACATCTCAATCTTATTGAAACCGGCATCTCTTAAACTTTGTGCAAGCCACTGAATATCATAGGCGCGCTGCACATGGGCTTCATCCACCCGTTCAAACAAACCGCCGTTCTCTTGACGAACAAACAACGTCAGCTGATGCTCGATCTCCTTGCGTCCCTCATCGAAATCGGAGAACCATATGTAGGCGATGTCTTCCTCATCATAGGCAAAAGGCTGCGTACTCGCATACTCTTCAAATTGGCGTATAGACAGCACATCGAAGAGAAATATTCCACCCGGACGCAACTGGTCGTAAGTCGCCTGGAGCACCTGCTTGACTTCACTTTGTTCCGTAATATAGTTCAAGCAATCGCAAAAGGAAACGACTGCATCCACGGAATTAGGAACTGACCAGTGACGCATATCTTGGCACACCCATTGCATGTTCCCCTGCAGCGGAGGATGAGCAGCCATCTTGTTCTGGGCGATGGATAGCATCGTCTCAGATAGATCTATCCCAATGACCTCATAGCCTAGCGCCGCTAACGGCAGTGAAATATTGCCAGTTCCACATCCAAGATCAACAACGCGTTCAGGCTTCCCGCTTCCGTATCGCTGCCATGCCGCTTCGGCGAAAGCAATCCATTCTTCATAGGGCATATCCGCCATTAAGCGGTCATACACCTCTGCAAATCGACCGTACGATTCCATTACTCT
The DNA here is from genome assembly GCF_000283315.1 of Paenibacillus sp. OSY-SE. Taxonomy (NCBI): domain Bacteria; kingdom Bacillati; phylum Bacillota; class Bacilli; order Caryophanales; family Paenibacillaceae; genus Paenibacillus; species Paenibacillus sp. OSY-SE. Next base: position 101,172 of record NZ_ALKF01000190.1, read on the forward strand.
CGTCCTTCCTCATCCCGTCCCTTTTTGATTACGAAGCATCCTAAGATGTCATTCAACATCGAATCCTGCATTCACTCTCGAAAGTCCGGTGCTGAAAAGGGGCCCTTTTGGACAACCTCTTTTAACGGCTCGGCTTGCGCGGCTCCGACTGCGCCTGCTGCAGCACGCCCGCCAATTCATCGGCTGCCAGATCCTTCCCTGCTTGAGTCAACTCCGTCCAGCTTCCGTTCTGGTCAATAAGTCCCGCTTTCATCAAGCGGCCGATCGATCTCTTAAATGCGGATTTGCTCATGTTAAAGCGCTGCTTCACGATATCAGCCGGCGTCTCATCCGAGTATGGCATCGTCCCGTTCGGGCGCTCCTTCAAGAAACGGAACAACCGATCCGCATCCTTATCCATGCCGACTTCCTTGCGTTCTGCGGTCGTGACGTTTACGCGCCCGTCCTCGCGCACGTGCGTAATTCGAACACGAACCCGTTCACCGAGCCGGAGCGGCCGCGGGCGTTGGGATTCATGCAGCAGGCCGATGATGCCGAAGCCAAGCGGAGCGCCGTCGATCACGAAGAACGTCCCCATCTTCAGAGCACGGTACACAATCGCCTCATGCCAAGTATTGAGCCATGCTTCCGGCGCATGAAAAACGAGCGGAATCAAATCGTCCTCCCGCGCGGGAAGTGCAACGAGACGGCCAAACTTATCGTGTGCCATTTTGACGTACACATCATCACCCAACTGAGGATGAAGCGGTTCGTATTCCGGCAGTTCGCCCCTCGGCAGCAGCAATTGGCGTCCAATGCCCATTTCCAAGAAGCAGCCGTACTTCGGGTGGATATCGGCCACCTTCAGACAAGCTACTTCGCCAAGTGTCAAATACGGGCGCTTCATCGTGGAGGCTAGTCGGTCTTCTGTATCGAAGAACAGAAATACATCCACCTGTTCGCCTGGCTTTATCGGTCCGGTCATTTCCGAGTAGTGCAGCAGCACGTCCAGTTCGCCATCTGTTAAAAAATAACCATATGGAGAGACTTCACGCGCAACCGTTAATTGTTGAATCATACCTGCAACCAAGGTCATGCCATTTCCACAACTTTCGCATCGGACCACAGCTTCTCAATGCTGTAGTATTCCCGTTCGTCGCGATGGAACACATGCACGATGACATCGCCCATATCCACAAGAACCCAGCGTGCCGAATCAAACCCTTCCGTACCGCGAATGTGAACGCCTGCTTCATGTGCGCGCTTGCGAATTTCGTTCGTAATAGCTTGGACCTGAGTGTCCGAGTTCCCGTGACAGACGACAAAGTAGTCCGCTATGAGGGAAATGCCTTGCAAATCCAGGACGACGAGATTCATCGCCTTTTTATCTTCAGCCGCGTCTACGGCGATCTCAAGCAATTGTTTTGAAGTGATTGCCATTGTTCAACCTCCATCTCATTTGTAAAGCTCTTGTTCCAGCTCTTCAATCAAACTGTTTCTTGCCAGTATCGTAAGCGGAAAGACGCGCCTGCGTTTGGCGAGCAAGAAGCTGATCGTCGAATCAAACCCCGCTACGAGGGCCGTGTTCACATCGCGCTCTGCCAACTCGCGTATGCGGTCAACACCTGGAAAATCGCGTCCAGGTTCGATATAATCTGCCAAACATACGATTTTGTCCAGCAGCGTCATATGAACGCGTCCTGATGTATGATACCGTATGGCATCCAGTATTTCTTTGTCTTCGATCCCATATTCATGCTGAGCGACATATGCTCCGACAGGAGCGTGCCACAACTGCTTGTCATGCTGCAGCAGCTCCGGCGGCATATGCTGCTCGCGGATGATCTCTTCCATTCGCGCCGTCGGCCAGTATTTGGCTACATCATGCAGAATGGCTGCTGCCTCCGCCTTGATTGGGTCTGCTCCGTATTTGTTCGCGAGCCGGATCGCCGTATCCATTACTCCTTGAGTATGCTGCCAGCGCTGTTCCGGCATTTGAGCTTGGACGGACTCAATCATTTCTTCGCGTACTTGATTCATAAAGCCCCCACCTTGCTATATATTGTTCAACCGCATCCGGCACCAAGTAACGAATGGATCTGCCCTCAGCAAGGCGCTGTCTAATCATCGTAGACGATATGTCCATTTGCGGCATGTATGCAGCGCTAATGCGTTCACGCCATGCAACGGGCAGCATATCCAAGTGCCACGGCGTTCCCGGACGTCGGAGCCCAATAAATGTTATGCTGGTCATTAATTCATCGATACGATGCCATTGCGGCAAATAAGCGACCATATCGCCTCCGATGATCCATGACCATTCCACATCTGGATGCGTCTCCCGCAAGCCTGTTGCAGTATCTACTGTATACGATACTCCTCCGCTCGCATACTCCCAGTCGCTCACTCGAAAGCACGGATTTCCCTGCACCGCAAGCTTCGTCATCTCCAGACGTTGCTCAATAGAAGCGAACGGCTGGCGGGATTTATGTGGAGGAACGCTAGCCGGCATGAACCACACTTCATCCAGCCGTGCCGCTTCCAGCGCACACTCCGCAGCGACCAGATGTCCGAGATGTATCGGGTCAAACGTACCGCCCATGATGCCGATTTGTTTCATGGGTAGGCCTCCTGTGCCGATTAAGGCAATTCAATCTGTTTTTTCTCTTCAGACTCCTTATACAGGACAATCATCTTGCCGATAACCTGTACAAGCTCTGCACCCGAACGTGAAGACAATTGCTCTGCCACTTCATAGCGATCTTCCATACAATTATTCAAGATCGACACTTTAATCAATTCGCGCACTTCCAATGCTTCTTGAATGTGACGAATGAGTTGATCGTTCGTTCCGCCCTTGCCTACTTGAAAAATAGGCTGTACATGATGTGCGAGAGATCGCAAATAGCGTTTCTGTTTACCCGTTAGCATATGTTTACCTGCCTTATCTGTATCATAATGTTATAAAATTCTTGAAAAAGGTACTCAAAAAGTCCCTTTCGAGCACGCACATGAAGTAACCTGCGGCCTCACTAACTTCCATGCCGACATCGACAATCCGAACGAGTTCGCCTGCAGTTTATTATAGCGTACGTAATACTTCTTGTCTCATCAGCTCCGCAGGAGCCTGTTTGCCGGTCCACATTTCAAACGCGATCGCGCCCTGATAGACGAACATTCCGAGGCCGCTATGCGTTCGGCAGCCTGTCCGCTGTGCGGCCTGCACCAGTGCGGTCTCGAGCGGATTATAGACGATATCGCTCACAATCATATGAGGCTGCAGCCAATCCGGATTGAGAGGAATGGCTGCAACGTCAGGATGCATGCCGACAGATGTCGTATTGATGACGATATCAACCTGTTCCGCATCGATGACTGGAGCATCCAGCAACGGCACGACACGTATCGGACCATAAGGAGACAAATCGTCGGCTAACGCCTGCGCTCTTTCGACCGTCCGATTGGCAATGATTAGCTCCTGGCAGCCTTCCTTCAACAGTGCATAGGCGATTCCGCGTGCCGCGCCGCCGGCACCGATTAACAGAATCCGAGCTGCAGAAACTTGTGGAATCATCTCTTCCTTCAAAGATCGTACATAGCCGAGACCATCCGTATTATATCCGATAAGCTTCCCGTCGCGGCGGACGATCGTGTTGACCGCTCCGATAACTTGGGCGCTTTCGTCGATATTATCCAAATACGCCATGACACGTTCTTTATGGGGAATCGTCACATTAACTCCGCCGATGCCAAGCGCGCGAATTCCCTTTATGGCCTGCTCCAGCTCATCCGGCAGCACATGAAATGCGGTATAGATCCCGTTTACATCAAGGCTCTGCAAAGCCGCGTTATGCATGAGCGGTGATTTGGAATGCTTTATCGGATCGCCGATGACCGCATACAACGTCGTTGAACTGTCCAACGCCCGAACATTCCCCACTGATACTACCGCATCCGGTTCCATCGTTCTACGCTCCCTACCCATGTTTGTATAAAACATTATCGTTTAAAGCAACGAATGGCGTGTCAGCACCTTTACTCCTTTGGGAGCATGAACCTCCACCAGCGCCCCGGTCGTTCCGTTGCAAGTTACCCAGCCGAGACCTGAAATAAAGACGTCCGTCTCGCTTCCACGCGCAATTCGAAATTGATGCTTCGTCCAAGCAGGCAGCTCGTCCACACGTTCACGCGTAGGCGGAGCCAACATATCGCCGCGGTGGTCACGGTACAACTCGTCAGCCCGTTCCAACTTGGTCCGGTGAATCGGAAGCCCATTCGACACATAGCAAGTAAATGACTGGCGTTCCCCTTCCACGAAGTCGAAACGCGCAAAAGCGCCGAAGAACAACGTCTGCCCTTCATTCAACTGATATACTGCAGGCTTCAACGGCTTGTCAGGCAGCAGCGCGCCCAAATCATCACGATGCGCCAGCTCAGTCATGCGGCTCGGGTATACAATTCCCGGTGTATCGATAATATGCTTGCCGTCATCAAGCGGAATATGCACAACATCGAGTGTCGTACCCGGATAGCGCGACGTCGTCAATTCTTGTTCCATATCGCTGTAATCGTTGATGAGACGGTTAATCAGGGTTGATTTTCCGACATTGGTAGCACCGACGACATACACATCGCGTCTTTGCCGCCACTCACCCACCTGGTCTACCAGTCGATCGAAGCCAAGGTTGCGCTTTGCGCTGACGAGAATGACGTCAACGATGCGCAAGCCGTGCTCCTTCGCCTGCCGCTGTACCCAATTCGTAATGCGATTCCAGTTCGTCGCTTTCGGCAGCAAGTCAATTTTGTTCACGACCAGCAGCACCGGGTTGGTGCCAACGAAGCGCTGCAACCCCGAAATGACGCTCCCATCAAAATCGAACAAGTCAACGATATGAATGACGAGCGCGTCTTCCTTGCCGATGCGTCCCAGCATGCGTAAAAATTCATCCTGGTCTATTGCGACAGAAGCCGCTTCGTTATAATGTTTAATCCGGAAACAGCGCTGACAAATGATCGGCGTCCGTTCCAATGCTTTTGCCGGCACATATCCTGGTTGTTCAGAATGCTCCGTTTGCAGCGTTACGCCACAACCACTGCAAGCTCGTGCCTCTTTTGTTTCATCACTCAATGTCGTTCCTCCTCGTGCCACAATCCCTTTTTACGCAGTCGAGCCGTAACGATGCGCTCGATGCGTCGATTGACGCGTGTCATCCAACCTTCGTCCTGAATGGCTATCGGCTGGACCAATATTGTAAACATACCAATGCGATTGCCTCCAAGAACATCTGTAAGCATCTGGTCGCCGACGACGACCGTTTGATCTGGTGTGAGCCCCATTAGCTGAAGCGCTTTATGAAAGGCTCTTTGCGATGGCTTGCGCGCCGCATGAACGAACTGAATATCGAGCGGCGTTGCGAAGCGGGATACGCGTGTATGATCATTGTTCGATACAATAACCACTTTAAATTTTTGGCGTTTCACTTCCTCCAGCCATGCGGCTAGTTGCGGTGTCGCCAGAGGGTCTTTCGCACCTACAAGGGTATTATCCAAGTCTGTAATAATCCCTTGAATCCCTTTCTCCTTAAGCATAGCCAGATCAATATCATAGACCGTGCTTACCCGAAGACGGGGAATAAGCCCTTCCAACAAAGCAGTCACCTCGTTTTCATACGAAAAACTATACCATATTCTTTGTTTTTCGTGCAAAAAAATGCCGTTCCTGTGCGGAACGACATGTAATCGTCACAATCACGAGCTCATTCTCTACCTTTCTCTCTGTTTCATTTTACCGTATCCATTCGTTACGTTCTATAATCATCCCGCCCGTTTAAACTGACGGACAGCGGCTTTCAATCGCTCAATATCTGCTTCCTGAGTGAGATCGTGACCATATTTTGCTTGTTCAAACAGTGGAACGATCGTATTGACGGAGGCATAGCGTTCATCATTGCCTCTACACCAACGGAAGGCCGCTTCTCGAACCGTTTCATGCGGCGCTTTGCGCAACCCCTTCAGGCGGCAATAACTGATCCACATTTCGGTCTCCAGAACAATTTTTTCATCAGGCGTCAGATTGCGCTTCAACATGCGGATCCACCGCAGCGAGAAACCAACCGAGCGCCATCTCCATAAGAGAAGCACAAGCGCACCGATAAGGACAGCAAGGACGATGATTCGAGCTACTGTTGTCACCCAAGCCGGTAAAGACGCTTGTGTCTGATCTTGCTGGCCCGGAGCTGATTTGTCCTCATCCTTCTCTTTGTTCTTCTCTTGCTCCGCTATTGGTTCAGTCTTCTCTTCTTCCTTCGGTTCCCATCGAGGCAAGCTGAATCCAGGTGTTGGCTCAAATGCGATCCAACCGTAATCGCCCATATACACTTCCACCCATGAATGAGCATCTGCATTCGTTACACGGAAAGTTCCACCGGAATCAGGATCGAATTGGCCCAGCATCATATGCTCGCTCATGCCTTCACGCACGCCTGGCGCATAGCCTTTGACCCAGCGGGTCGGCACGTTGACCGAGCGGAGCATCACGGCCATCGCCGTTGAGAAATAATCACAATACCCTTCCTTCACTTCAAACAAGAACCCATCTACGAAATCTTCACTGGTGCGCAGTGAGATATCCGGTGTATTCGTATACTGGAACTGGCTGCGCAAATAGCTCTCGATTTGCTTCGCTTTATCGTAATTGTTCGTCGCATCAGCCGTCAACTGCTCGGCAAGATCGCGCACACGGGGCGGCAGCTTCTCCGGAAGTTGAATGTACTTGCTGAAGCCGAGATGCTCTGCGGCGTTGTCATCACCTGCAGAAGCTTGGCGCAGCTTCTCCTCCGACACGACAGGAACCCGGGAATTCACCGTGTAGCTCTCCGGATATGGAGCACTTGGCGAACCCATATAATGAATCTCGCTATCTCTTCCATTCCACCAGAGCTCACCGATATTTTCGGTCTTAATGTCGTTAATGGATTCAATCGCCTGCATGCCGAACAGCACCGGATATGGTTGTCCGCTCAACATATGGAATGTCTGCTTAATCTCACGGGTCTGTATATCGCTAGATGGCGCACCTTCCGATTCAATACGCGTGTTTGTTTTCACTCGTTCCTGCCCGTCGGTCCGGTTCAGATCCCTCCAGCCTTGCGGTGTACAGCTCCTTTGCCTCACCCCGCCAGTATCCTCTCGCATCGGATTGTACGGTCATAACAGGCATATAGTCCATTTGAAACCCGTTCCCGAGCTGGCTATCCTGCTGGCTGTACCCCGATGTGCTCGTGCGCGGCGCATCGTTGGAGCCTGTGACGTCCGACATCATTCGCTTGACGATATTGTCACCATCGCCGTAGCGATTACTCCAAGCGGTATAAGGATCCGTTAAAATCGGTTCGAACTCTGGCACGCTAACTCCGATAGACATGATAACGGCAATGATAAAGAAGGCACTCATCCCCATTTGAAGCGGATAACGCAACGAGTTGCGCCACATATGGGGGTACTGCTGCTTCATTTGTCCAAAATGCAAAGTGATGAGCCACACTAATGAAGCGCCGACAATCCAAGCCACTTGCTCCCAGAGCATCGTTTCCGTGAAGGAGTCTAATATTCCAAATACGATAATTTGCATAAGAAGCCAAATAATAACCCTGCCGCTTCCTCTGACAATTTGGCCAATAGCTTCGTAGACCAGCCACAAGCCGAGCACAAACCAAATATAAGGATGGAAGGAAACTAATGATTCCGATATTTTGCTGCCGGCAACCCATAGATCGTATTGAATGAGTTCTTTATAGACGACCCACAAAATTAGAGGAAGACCGATGAAGAGTCTCCCGGAAAAATGTCTGGGAAAGAGGAGAGAAGCGACCCAGAGCACAATCAAGGATGCCTTGGACATAACAATCGTCTCTTCGAACCAGTACGGCTCAAGCATGACGATCCATTGCCAGCACATTGCGATTAGGCAAGTCCATACTAGCCTTTCATCCCAATACGAGAACAGAAACTGCTGTAAGTACTTCGTTGACGAAGGCGGCTTCTGTGATGCCGAACGCTTCGTCGTGTTCGATCGCCTCACGAGATTCAACGTGCCTCACCTCCCAGCAGCTGAGGCAACTGTTGAAGTTGGCCAAGCGGAATATATTGGAATCGATGCTTCCCAAGCATTCGAATCCGAGCATTGTCTGCCGGGGCATAATCGCTGCCCTGAATGTGAAGGTAAGTGCCATATCCCCCTGCCTTGAAAAAGGAACTGACTGCTGATATGTCCTCGCCTGTTAATCCGCCGCTAATCCAAGCAACCGCAGCGCCATTTAAGCGTAAGCTATGCTCCATAAGCTGCTTGTAAATGCGGCCATCTTCCTGCTCTGTCCGTTCCCGATGCACAGCCGACAACCATTGCTTGAAGGATAGCGACTGCGTACGAACTGTATCGGCATCCCACCACTTCAGTCCGTTGCCAATGGCAGCGATGTAAGCCGGCCTCTCATGTGTTCTAGCATAGTCAGCCAATGAAGCAGCCGCGCTTATGGCCGTCTCAAAGGCGTTCGCTTCCTCGTAAAGCGCAGCTCTCACATCCAACACAATGAGAATGGGAGAAAAAGATTCGTGATCGAACTGCTTCGATTTCAATACCCCCGTCTTTGCGGTCGCATTCCAATGAATGCGCGAGAGCCGATCGCCATGGACGTATTCACGCACTCCATTTAATTGGGTGGATTCCCTTCTTCTTATATGGCGGTTCTGCTCTAGATGACCTTGACCGTCCTGCCGCTCCGCCTGATTCCACCTCGGAATGGACACGGTTGTCGGCATAACATAGAAGGCTGCGGGAGCTTCGAACTTGCCATGATGCTCGAACACACCGAATAAATCCCGTGAACAGCATGAAGTCGCCTCATAACGGTACCAGCCTCTCTGTAAAAACGGCGTACGATAAGACAACACGGCTGTACGCTTCGCATCCAATGTGACGACGGTTTCTTCCTCATAGTAACGCTCTCCGAAACGCAACAATTCCTCTCGCACAATAACATATGGAAGCGGAAACCAGCCAGGGACGGTAATCCTCACAGATACATTAAGTCTGGAACGTGCAGGAACGAACTTGCTCATCCCGGCTCCTAGCATGCGTTCTCCGCTTACTCTGCGAATACCTCCTGCCAATCCGGACAACCAGTAGACCGCAAGGAGCGTCGCCATCGACAGAAGCATAAATGAAGTCTTACCGCCTTGGAATAGAAAATAGAACAGACACGAGACATAGATTCCAACCGCGATAACAATCGACCGCTTGCGCGAACGACCTTGGCGTGGAACAAGTTCCATGTTATTCATGTTCATATCCCCATTCGAATCGGTACCGGTATGTTCTGCACCACTTCCCGCAAAATATGATTGGCAGTTATCCCGTCCATTTTTGCCTCCATGCCAAGCACGAGGCGATGATTCAGCGCATAAGGAAGCAATATTTTCACGTCATCTGGCGTAACGAAGCTTCGTTCGCGAATCCAAGCGCGGGCTTTGGCTGCTTGCATCAAAGAGACTGAAGCACGCGGGCTTGCGCCCAAGACGACATGAGGATGTTCGCGTGTCGCGCGCACAATGTCAATGATATATGCAGCGACCGCATCATCGATATGAACGCAGCGAACCGCTTCCTGCATTTCTTTGATTGCAGCAATGTCCGTCACCGATTCAACCCTCTCCGAAGGCAGTCCTTCCATGTGACGGGCCAGCATCGTCCGTTCGGTCATCTCGTCCGGATACCCGAGATGAACCTTGAACATGAATCGGTCAAGCTGCGCTTCCGGTAACATAAAGGTCCCCTCGAATTCAATCGGATTCTGCGTTGCGAAGAGAACAAACGGCGAAGGCAAGTCGAATGTCTCGCCGTCTACTGTAATGTGGTGCTCCTCCATCGCTTCAAGCAGCGCCGACTGCGTCTTCGTCGTCGCGCGGTTAATCTCGTCGACGAGCAGCACATTCGTCATCACCGGACCTGGCCGAAACACGAATTGCTGCTCTTTCGGATGAAAAATAAAAACTCCGGTAATATCGGTAGGCAGTATATCCGGATTACATTGAACTCGGCGGAATTGTCCACTCATCGTACGGGCGAGTGACTTCACAAGTTGAGTCTTGCCTGTGCCCGGCACATCTTCAATGAGGACGTGGCCGCCGGCAAGCAAGGCAGTGAGCAGCAATTCAATTTCAAATGCTTTTCCCAAAATACATCGTTCCAATGTCGATTGCATCTGCTTCATAACGGAATGCAGTGAATGATAGGATGGCATGGCAACGACCTCCCCTTCAATATTAAAAATTTGGCGGATTCACAATATGTCTTATGAGCTGGATCACATGAGCTGCGCTTACATTTTTTCATTTTACACCATTCTAGGAATAAGGTACATGTGCGGATCGTCCGAATAGATTTGGAAGCTTTAGCAAAAAAATAAAGCCCCGTTGCCATGGATCGGCTCGGAGCTTATCGTTATGGATACCATTACATATAGAGGTTGAACACGCACATATACTAGCCTTTCGGGCGCACGACTAAGGCAGCTAGAAAGGAGAAGACGATGGCCGCCGATATTCCGGCGCTCGTTGTCTTGAAAATTCCGCTTACAGCTCCGACCCAGCCATCTGACTTCAAATCCGTCAGTGCACCGTGAACGAGCGAGTTCCCGAAGCTTGTAATCGGCACGGTCACGCCTGCGCCAGCAAAGTCGATCAGCGGCTCATACCAGCCAAAGCCATCGACAATCGCGCCTGTCACGACAAGGATGCTCATCGTATGCGCCGGCGTCAGCTTAGCCACATCAAACATTAGCTGGCCTATCACACAAATGAGTCCCCCGATAATGAAGGCCCATAAGTAAGTCATCATTGAATATCATCCTTCCATTTCAATCGTAACGGCATGCGCAATGCTGGGAATGGTCTCCCCTTGCTGATAAGACAGCGGGGATAGCAGCGCCCCCGTCGCAGCAATAAGCACACGCCGCAGCTCGCCTTTTTGCATGCGCTTCAAAATGTGTCCGTACGTCACTACAGCGGAGCAGGCGCATCCGCTGCCACCGGCTTGCACAGCTTGTTTTTCTACGTCAAACACCATGAGTCCACAATCTTGGAAATTGGCTTCATCCATCGGCACACCGTGCTTTTTGAACAAGTCTTTCGCAATTGGATGTCCGACATTGGCCAAGTCGCCGGTCACGATGAGATCATAGTCCTGAGGAGATCGATTCAAGTCCTTTAAATGCGTCAATATGGTATCTACTGCCGCAGGAGCCATCGCCGCTCCCATATTAAAGGGATCCGTTATGCCAAGATCAACAATCTTCCCGATTGTCGCTGCGGTTACTTGCGGGCCCTTTCCTTTCTTGGCCACAACCGCCGCTCCTGCGCCTGTTACTGTATATTGAGCGGTAGGCGGTTTCTGGGAACCGTATTCCGTCGGATAGCGGAACTGCTTCTCGGCTGTGCAATTATGACTGCACGTCCCCGCCATCGCATAGTTCGCATTGCCAGAGTCGACGAGCAGCGAGGCAATCGCCAGCGTCTCCATCGAAGTAGAGCACGCGCCAAAAACGCCGATATAAGGGACGCCGAGCGTACGGGCGGCAAATGAATTGCTTATAATCTGGTTCAACAAGTCGCCGCCGACAAAGAAATTCAATTGGTCCTGCGTTATATTCGCGTTCACGATAGCTAACTGGGTTGCCTGCTCCAACAGCTTGCGCTCGGCCTTCTCCCAACTTTTCTCCTGCATGTCCAAATCATCATGAATAAAATCAAAGTCGGCTGCGAGAGGCCCCTCTCCCTCATCCGGCCCGACGACAGTTGCGGTGCCGATAATGACCGGACGGTTCGCAAACTGCCACGTACGGCGTCCTACTTGCATCGGAATGCCTCCTCCTTCTTCTTGCTCGAATGTCCGTCTTCGCCTTAGTGTTGAAGACCGAACAGGTAATAGACAAGCGCCACAACAAAAGCAGCCACCGTTCCGAACACGACGACGGAGCCAGCGAGCTTGAACATGTTGCCCCCAACGCCGAGCACAAGTCCCTCACTGCGATGCTCCAAGGCTGCCGAGCACATCGAGTTAGCGAATCCGGTGACGGGAACGGCTGAACCCGCTCCGGCCCACTGCGCGATTTTGTCATACACTCCGAAGCATGTCAGGATGACCGATACCAAAATCAACGTCACCACCGTCGGATTGGTTGCCTGCTTCTCGCTCATATGGAAGAGCGTCATGTACATCTGTTGTATGGCTTGTCCGATTAGACAGATCGTGCCGCCGACCAAAAAAGCCCGTATGCAGTTTTTGAATACGGACCGGGACGGCTCACGCTGTTTGGCAATTTGTTTGTACTCCTGCTCCGACAGGGTCCAATTTCCCAGCTTCCATTTTGCGGACTGGGATTTGCTTGAAGCTGCCATGCCCCCACCTCCTGCGTCAAACTATACTATGGTTCTATTTCATTCCATCACAGTATTTGTCTTTTCGATTCGGAATATGTCTAGGCATGCCAATCGTTAAAATGTAACATTTTGTATATGAAGCAACAGGAGGCAGCACAAGGCAAGCAGCACAAACAGCACAAGGGCCAGACAGTCAAATGACGAAACACTCGGCTTCAAAGTTCTCCATCCTCTCCAATAATCGTCTGTGCCGCATCAAAGTGCATGGGCATAGGTTATTGTATGCATGAGGGAAGAAAGCGTTCATCCCATCTCTCCTCGGTAAGCGAAGCGTGCTGCGTTGCAGGCGGAGGATTTCATCTGTAAATTGGTGTACAATGCGATCAAGCGTCGGCTTCACTCTTGGAATCGTCCTGCTCAATATTGTCGAAATATTCGAAATGCTCAACCTAAGAATGGAACAGAAACAGTACAGAAAGAAGGAAAGCTGTATGTTGCTACGTCAACGGCCCGGAGAAAAAACGGCCTTCCAAGAAATCGCTCCTTACGATGCTGCAATCGACCTGCAGACAGATATGGTGCTTGTATACGGCATTGACGACACGATGGAGGAACGCATTCGCAGCTGGACGGACGAAGGGTACCGCGTAGGCTTAATGACCGGCACGGCATGGGGTGAATATCAACCTTATTTGACTGGACAAATCGATGGTAAGCTGCATTGGGATGAAGCACAGACACGGGCCAACGGTACCCGGCTTATTCATGAAACCGATGATGTGCCGTACATGGTGCCGACTGTATCTTTTTCCGACTTCGTGGCAGGCCGTCTGAAGAAAGCCGTCGATGCCGGTGTGGAAGCTTTTTACATGGAAGAACCCGAATTCTGGGTAGAAGCTGGTTACTCCCCCGCCTTTCAGCGCGAGTGGGAATTGTTCTATAACGAAGCATGGATGCCTCCACATCAATCGCCTGACGCCCAGTACCGTGCGTCTAAGCTAAAAGCGGAGTTATATAAACAGGCGCTTGAGCGCATTTGCTCCTCGCTGAAGTCTTACGCCAAGCATACATATGGACGCCAAATCCGCTTCTTTGTTCCGACGCACAGCCTGATCAATTACTGCCAATGGCGCATCGTCAGCCCGGAATCGAAGCTGATGGACGTAAGCGGCATCGACGGTTACATTGCACAGGTATGGACCGGTACGTCAAGGGTACCGAATGTGTACGCGGGCGTACGCAAGGAACGCACCTTTGAGACCGCTTATTTGGAGTACGGCGTCATGCAGGAGCTCGTTCGCGGCAGCGATAGACGCATGTGGCTATTACACGATCCAATCGAAGACCACCCGGGACGAACCTGGGACGATTACCGAATGAACTACAAAAAAACGGTAGTCGCTTCCCTGCTGCATCCTCATATCGATCATTACGAGGTGACGCCTTGGCCGCACCGGATATATAAGGGAAAGTATCTCAGCTCCGATCATAACAAGAAGGTGCCTCTTCCAGAGGATTACGGCACGACGCTGCTCACTGTCATCAATGCGCTGCAGCATATGCCGCTTGGCGGCACGGTCAGTGCTCCTGTCGGCGTGCAGCAGGAGGGGCCAAGCCAGCCACGCATGGGTGTGCTCGTCGCTGATTCCTGCATGTATCAGCGGCTCGATCTAACGCTTGATTGGGATAATATCAAGGAGGATGAGCGCTTTGCTTCTGAGATGGAGCATATCACATGGGACGCCTTCTTCGGCCTTGCTATGCCGCTCTTGAAGCACGGCGCCCCTGTCCGTCCGGTACAGCTGGACAACGTCCGCCGCATCCCGCATTATTTATCCCCCTATGACATCCTGCTGTTGAGCTATGAGTTCATGAAGCCCGAGTATATGGATGTTCATTATGCGCTGGCGCAATGGGTACAGGCAGGCGGCGTGCTGCTGTATGTCGGCGATGGCAGCGATGCATATCATGGCGTGCGCGAATGGTGGAGTGAAGGCCAGCATTCGTATGCCAATCCGGCTCACCATCTCTTCGAGACGATAGGAGTGCCACTAGAAGCGCCGCCAGAAGGTGAAGCCTTGATTACGAATGTCGGCAAAGGCGCGTTCGCCTATCTGCATGAGCATCCGGCGGCATTCGCCTCGTCGGAAGCCGGAGCGGATCGGCTGCGCGAGACGGTGCTGGCTGCGCTGCAGTCCGTTCACGGCGCTGACGCGCGGTGGGATCGCAGCCATGCGCTTATCGCCCACCGTGGGCCTTACGTGGCAGCCGCCGTACTGGACGAAGGCGTCAGCGCTGAACCCGTCCGGTTAGAGGGGCCTTTCGTCGACCTGTTCGACGGCCGACTCGCCGTACGTGCGCACGTAGTAATCCAGCCGGGCGATCAAGCATTGCTGGTCGACCTTAATCATGCGTACGCGGCAATGAGTGAGCGCCCCGTGCTGGTAGCGGCCGCGGGACGGGTAACGGAGCTGCCTGCGGCGGACAGCAGCGGCAATGAAGTGGCGTGCAGCATGTGCCGTTATTCCATACGCGGGCCAGAAGGGGTGCGCGCCATGCTGCGCTTCGCTGCCGCGGGCGCTCCAGGCCGGGTGACGGTCGAACTGGACGGGAAGCCGTATCCACACGAATGGGAATGGGAGGCGGCATCCTCGACCTTTGCCGTATCGTTCGTGCACCCTGCAGGCGGCGTTCGATTGACGATGGAAATGGCCGGAGCCTAATATCGTACAAGCAGCAGATGCGCTTAGCATCCAAGCAATGCTGGCAACGGTCGATACACCATAAAAACGATGCAAATTGCCCCCCGAGGATCTTCCTCAGGGGGTTATGTTCTGCTTTGATCTCTTTGCTCCATTCTCCCCTACCATCAGAAAGTGCCACGCCAGACGCGTTAACGGCATATCGGAGGCTTGCGGTTATCTTCGGTGAACTACGACTCTCTTGGTTCCTCCCTTTGCCCACTATCCCCTTATGTCAGTGAACAGGCTCTTTGGGACTTCATTTATAATTACGGGCAATACAGAGGAAATTATATAAACGCACCCATGTGATTGAAGGCATAAGTTCAATATTCGTCACCCTATCACGTTCTCTGATTTTTCCCGCGTTCAGCTCTGTAGTGCTCTCATTCCTGAACGGGTCAATCTCTAAGCAGTATGCTCCTTGACCAGTTCCTCCGCTCCCTGAGCGCATGGGATAATGAGCATAAACGACTAAATACGTATGTTCAGCGTCAACCATGTACACTCAAAAGAAGCTGGTGCACCAGTATTAAACCGCTTGCCTTGATTTGAATATCGCTTTATTGTAGACGTGGGGATCAAGCTAAATTTTTTGGTCATATATTGGGCTGTATAATCAATTATTTACATAACAGTTATTTACATAACAACTGTAAATCGTTGATGGGAAAGGAGGGTTAACATGCTCACAATTGAAGGCATTCATCACGTTAGTTTGAATGTGCGGGATTTACGCCGCTCCAAGGATTTTTATGAACGGATTCTTGGACTACAGGAACTCCCTCGTCCTGCCTTTGATTTTGAAGGCGCTTGGTACGCGATTGGCACAACAGATCAACAGCTGCACCTCATCGTCTACAAAGGGGAGACACTGCGTACAGGTGAAGTCGACACAAAGGATGGACATTTTGCGCTCAGAGTTTCCAGTTATGAAAATACGCAAAAATGGCTTGATCAATGCGGGATAACCTACACAGCAAAACCGTATGGCAAAGCAGGTTTCCCGCAAATCTTCATCCTCGACCCGGATCAAAATATTATTGAATTGAATGCAGAGCGGCTTGAGGAAAATTGAGAACTTTCATTTCTAAGATCAAAAAAGTGCCTCACTCCCGCTCGCATGAGCCAGAGGACGAGACACTTCATTCCTATTCCTGTATGAACCGAAATCTGCCGAACCGTTCGGGAACGTGAAAGTTGACGGCGCCAGTCGGGGACCAAGCGGTATATTCACGCGTTCCCAGATCATCCTCGTCAATGCGGAACAAATTGATGCGCCATTCCGTCCCTGTATGCGGCGTAGCCTGCAAATCGGAAAATGCGATGGCGTATTCGTAAATGACCCGGCGCTCGGGCTGAGATACATAAGCGACGGATGTGACCAACTGCTGTGCATCCCACTCCGGGTGGAAGGCTTTCGGCTCGCCCGGATTGTTCGTTATGTATGAATCGAATACGACGTTATGCGGACTGAGATTGAATTCATAATAACTCCGGCCCGATCCGGCCGTGTCGATGAAGCATTCGACCACGTCAGCTTCAAATAAAGGATCGTCGCGTTTCGTATACGGACTGACCACGCAATCATCCTCGCATTCAAAGCGGATATACAGTGTTGTATCCGTCCAGCACGATCGGATGGCGGTGCGCATCCGCGGCACTGCTCCAGTCACCACATCCGCTAGCTCTATCGCTGCGATCCCGGTCCAATCCGGAGCGTCTCCGCTAATGTACATACACCGGTATTCCGGAAGCGGCGGCAATGTCGGATTGCCTTCCTGCTTTATTTCGCTACTTTCATCCTGACTTGCATTCATGTTGTTGTCTCCCCTCGTTGCTGCAAAGTGGCTGTTGCAATTCTTGCCCATTATAGCAAATTTCGATTCTTATGTAACAAGTGAATCAGGTAGTCGTCCAAGGGAGGCGCGATATGGAATAGGTTTACGTCAAGCCGTTCGCAACGGCGCTGGAAAAGGAAACCCCCGCGCTGACACCTCAGGCTGGTATCAGGCAGGGACTCCGGTCAAATTCGGCCTTTATTTTTATAAAATTCATGATACAGCTTCATGAGCGCCCGCTTCTCAATCCGTGATACATAGCTGCGTGAAATGCCTAATTCCTTCGCAATCTCCCGCTGGGTGCGTTCGTCCCCGCCTCCATCCAGACCGAAGCGTCCCCGAATAACTTCTTGCTCCCGTTCGTCCAATATATCCAGATTGCGGTATATTTTACTCTTTTCAATTTTCAACTGTACCTTTTCGACCACTTCATCACTTTCTGTTCCAAGAATGTCAATTAATGTAATTTCGTTTCCTTCCTTATCTGTCCCGATTGGATCGTGGAGCGATACATCTTTGCGTGTCTTTTTCAGTGAGCGCAGGTGCATTAAAATCTCATTTTCGATACAGCGCGCGGCAAACGTCGCAAGCTTCGTCCCTTTATTCGGTTGAAAGCTCTCAATCGCTTTGATCAGTCCAATCGTGCCGATGGAAATCAAATCTTCCAAGTCTTCGCCAGTGTTGTCAAATTTCTTCACAATGTGTGCCACAAGCCGGAGGTTGTGTTCGATGAGCGTGTTGCGCGACTGAGCGTTGCCTGCTGCCATGAGCTGCAAATGCTTCATTTCATCCTCTTCGGCCAGCGGTTGCGGGAAGGCGTTGTTCTTTACGTAGGACACAAGGAGCGACAATTGCTTGATGAACAAGACAATCGTCGCAAACAATCCGGTCATGCCATGCCACCTCCAGATGTCTGACGACGTTTGGTATTTCTCCCAACACAGTTATACATTGTATGTGGGCGGCGGCCTAGAAGTGCATGTACGAAAATGAATCGCTTTAAAAGTCCGGAGATTTAAATCAAGTTCATCTCTTCATCGTTATAAATACGGTGTAAGTCTCGTATTTGAGACACGCTGTAGAATACGATTCATCAAGATTCCAAAGTAAACCAACAGGAGAATGTGTACCAATTCCAAACACTTTTCCAGCAAAATATGCACCACTGTTCATGCAATCTAATCATGTTGCTGTTGAAAATTCACAGATTACCAGACTGAATCAGGATACCTCGCTCCATACTCTGGTAATTTTACTGTTAACAAAAATTTCACTCAAGGAAGTATACAAGCCTTGGGCAAACTCCAACTTTCTTATAGCGGATATGCTGAGACTGCAGTCGAACAGGGCACGATTGAGGAAGCTGAGGTTCATTGGGATCTTTAGAAAACACCTTATCTTGGTTGGAGTAAATCTCATTCAAAGAACACCACAGATTACGATAGAAAGCACTTTAATGGAAGCGATACAGTCTCTTTAAACTAATATTGAAAAGTATTTTTCAATCTGAAGATGTTTGCAGCCAGAGTCTGAAAGATATCTCATGTATGGGGATAATATCAGATTATAAAGGTATGTATTCAATAACATCATTGAAAGCAAAGAACAGCAAGCTCTTGTCTCTCGGGACATCAGCTTGCTGTTTACGCACCGCTCAGAAGTGACTGCGGTTGAGTCTCTAATACATTCATGTCATGGCGGAATCGTAATGCTCCATGCTTGTTTCAATCCACGCATCCGTGTAGGATGCGACTTCTCGTTCGCGATTATTCCGCATCACGCAAATAAATTTCAATCCACGCATCCGCGTAGGATGCGACAGCACGGCTGGCATGCGCGACTCGCGGCACATGTATTTCAATCCACGCATCCGCGTAGGATGCGACACCGACACTCGCGACTTCCTGCCCGTATCTATTCCATTTCAATCCACGCATCCGCGTAGGATGCGACATCATTTACTTTCTCATTGTGCATTACTGATGGATTTCAATCCACGCATCCGCGTAGGATGCGACCCCTGACTTCCTCCGGCCTTTGTGCCGACTTTTTATTTCAATCCACGCATCCGCGTAGGATGCGACTGTTCTCGGTATCAAGGCCTCGATGACGCGAATAAAATTTCAATCCACGCATCCGCGTAGGATGCGACTTCAGGAGTGTTTCCCACTCCCCCATGTATTCCTGATTTCAATCCACGCATCCGCGTAGGATGCGACAGCGAAATTTGATAGTAACTCTCAATTTACGCTATATAATCGAGCAAAATAATCAATTAAACGATTGAAAAAATCAAATCTAAAATTAATTACAAATACAGCAAGAAGAAACACCTATATTTTGGAAAAATGACGGTGCGAATCCCCCCGTAAATTCATGTGCACTATACATTCGCACTAGAGAATGAACCAATACTGCATCTATATCATCTATTTTTACATCCTACTATCTACAAATTACAAGTTACCACATTTTATAGGTTCATAATAGTACCCTTTATACGTGCGGACACGCCTTCTTTTTTCGTACCTGAGTTGTAAAATGGTGAGAGATCGATGTCCAGAGGAACATATTCCTGTTCTCCGGCTAAGTCCAGCATGGGTCGTTAAAAGTAATTCTTTGGATTTTACAAGTTGAATTATCATAAAAGCACCCCTCAGTTGAGAATAGAAACGAAACTTTTTCTTAAGATTTCTCCGCCCATGAGAAGATTTTTACATTTTACTATGGTAAAATGAGTAAAATGATTTTAAAATAATTGAGCGAACATATATGAAGATGGGAGGAATGGAAAAATTGAATGGTTTCATAACCTAACATTAGTAAAAAACAGATACGGAAAGACAAATCTGTCAGGACAATGGAAAGCGCTTACATAAAGGAGAGAGGTTATGAAACAATTAGCTTTATCAGCTTGGCGCAGCCTGTGGGCACAGCATAAGCGAACGAAAGACGTATTATATGTTTTCTCTTATCGGAAGCAAGCAAAAACCGGATTTATAAAAGCATCAGACAAGGGAGCCGTTCATCACAACGAAAAGCCTATAAAACCGTATTCAAACGCTCAGCTAGTTGGACTTATACTGGGACCTGTATTGTTTATCTTAACGATGCTATTTTTCCAACCAGACGGACTTTCTACAGAAGGGAAAGCTGTGCTCGCCGTTACGTTATGGATTGCCACATGGTGGATTACAGAGGCGATTCCTATTCCGGCTACATCACTGCTGCCACTCATACTGCTTCCTATCACAGGAGCGATGCAAGGCAATGTGGTCGCATCATCATACGGCAACGATATTATTTTTCTATTCCTGGGCGGTTTTTTCATCGCCACAGCGATGGAAAAGTGGAATTTGCATAAGAGAATGGCTCTTTTTATTATCTCCATGATCGGTACTAGCACACAGCGCATCTTGCTTGGTTTTATGGCCGCAACTGGATTTTTGTCGATGTGGGTGTCCAATACAGCAGCTGTGATGATGATGGTCCCGATGGGACTGGCGATTACGGCTCAGATTGCCAGTGCCTTGAAAGGAAAGCCTGAAGAAGAGGATCTGCCGAAATTTGAGAAGTCCCTTATTTTTGGTATCGGCTATGCAGGTACGATCGGTGGACTCGGAACATTAATAGGTACTCCGCCCAATATTATTCTTGTGGCCCAAATGAATGAATTATTTGGCATTACCATTTCATTTGCCCAGTGGATGCTGTTTGCCGTCCCCGTCGTCATTTTAATGCTTTTCTTCACCTGGTTTTATTTGGGGAGACTGAAGTTCAATACATCGATCAAACAACTTCCAGGTGGACGAGATTTGATTCAAGGCGAGCGCAGAAAGCTTGGCAAGATATCTTTTGAAGAAGGTATGGTTGGTGGGGTCTTTGTATTCGCTGCTTTTATGTGGATCACTCGTGAGTTTTTATGGGTAGAAAATGGGTTGATCATACAAATACCAGGTATCTCAGATGGGATGATTGCTATTATGGCAACAGCCCTTTTGTTTATGATTCCAGCTAAAGCAAAAACAAGCTCTCGTATTTTAAATTGGAGTGATTCAAAGGAAATTCCGTGGGGAGTGCTCCTGCTTTTTGGAGGAGGCCTGGCGATTGCGGCCGGGTTCCGTTCCAGCGGCCTTTCTGCCTGGATGGGAGAACAGTTGACCATGCTCGATGGCTTTCATCTCATTGTCATTATTTCATGCGCTACACTTCTCATTATGATGTTGACAGAAATTACGTCGAATACAGCAACGGCAACGATGATATTGCCTGTTGTGGCAGCGTTGGCGATGGCCCTCGGCATTCATCCGTTCGCTCTTATGATACCTTGTGCCATGGCGGCAAACTGTGCCTTCATGCTGCCTGTCGGCACACCGCCCAATGCAATCATATTCGGTACGGGGAAAATAAAGATTATTGACATGGTCCGAGCAGGTTTTTCCGTGAACGTGTTTGCCACCATCATTATTATCCTTTCCGTTTATTATTTGCTTCCCATCGTCTTTGGAATTGATCTCAACGTTGTTCCTGAAAGTTTATTGAATAAGGCACAAGGCTAAGCTTCTATCACCTTCAAATCGTTTTTCTGAACGATGTTCATGCAACGATTTGAAGGTGATTTTAGTATGGAACAGCGAAGACGAGGCGACCCGCTTCAAGCTGTTGCGCTGCCTCCCGGACATGTTACGGAACGGAAAATCCTGATTCACTGGCGACCATATTACTCCTTCACATGGTCTTCATTGAATTGCGTATGGCGGTTTGCGGGCAAGGCAAGACCGAGATGGCCACGAAGCGTGCTGCTCTCGTATTCCGTGCGGAACAATCCCCGCTCCTGCAGAATCGGGATGACCTGCTCTACGAAATCAGCCAGTCCGTTCGGTACGGTCTCGAACAGCAGGAACCCGTCTGTCGCTTCCCGCTTCACCCATTCCTCCATGCGATCGGCAATTTGCACCGCTGTTCCTGTAAACGGATCGCGAGGCGTCGCTACCTGCAAAGCAACCTGCCGCAATGTCCAGCCGTTGTCTCTGGCATCCTGCTTGATTTTGAGCGCGTTGCTCTTGAAGCTGTCATTACCCATATCGCCAATTTCCGGAAACGGTTCGTCCAGCGCATATTGTGTAAAATCATGATGCTCGAAATACAGCCCCAAGTATTCCAGCGCCTTGTCAATGTCCAGCAATTCGGCTAACTGCTCGTATTTGCGCTCTGCCTCTTCCTTCGTCCGTCCGATGATTGGCCCGATTCATTAAATATGAGGATATGATCGCCAGAACGGTTATGAGCAACTGCACGCTCCTTAATTTCCTTCTTAAAGGCAATTCCATCCTCCATTGTTCTTTGGGTAGTGAATATGGCGTCAGCGTTTTTGGCAGAGAAGTTCTTGCCTGCCTCGGACGAACCCGCCTGAAAAATAACCGGCTGTCCTTGTACCGAGCGGGACAGATTCAAGGGCCCTTCTACTAAAAAATACTCTCCTACATGATTGAGCGCATGCAGCTTATCCTTGCGAAAATACTCGCCTGTTTCCTTATTTCTGATGAACGCCCCATCTTCCCAGGAATCCCACAGTCCTTTCACCACTGCTAGATGCTCATCAGCCAACTTGTAACGCAAGCTATGCTCCGGATGCGTCTGACCCGCTTTGCCATGATTGAGCGCGCTGCCTTCATAGGCAGAGGTAACAATGTTCCAGCCAGCCCGTCCACCGCTTATTTTGTCCAGTGTGCCGAGCTGCCGGGCAACGGTGTAAGGTTCACTGTACGTGGTGGAAACGGTCCCGATCAGACCGATATGCTCCGTAATCGCAGCAAGCGCGCTTAACAGCGACAATGGCTCCAACTGGTCCAAATACTGCGGAGGCGTCTTGTCGGTAATATACAGCACATCTGCAATAAAGACTAAATCCAGCTTGCCAGCTTCCGCTTGCCACGCCCATTCCTTGAATCTTCCAAACTCGGCACCGCCCTTTGTACCTGCATCTGGATGTCTCCAGCCACTGGCACTGCCGCCTTCTGCCAGAAGCAGCGCCCCCAGTTTCATTTGCTTTTGTTCAGCCATCTCCAGTCCTCCCGCGATATATTTAAAATAAGCTCGTTGACAATAAAGCCATCCGATCGGCAGATAGAGCCGCGCCCTGCAGCGGATAATGGCAGGCAGCCCCATGCCTTAATCGACCCGATTCTTAGAGATTCTGCGGAGCGCTTGTCTTTTCCAAAAGTATACTGCGGACACCAACAGGGCTCCATACCCGATTCGTCGTTTCATGTACCCAAAAAGAATTATTTTTAGCATCTAATATTGTGAATCAACTGGGGCGTCCTTTTCGCGTTCGACAGCGAAGCGACTCTGTCTAAATGATGATTGAACATCCATCCTGTGAGGCTTATACTGGGCTTAACCTAAAATAGGAAATACATGGGATGATCAGAACGAAAATAGATAACCCGAGGAGGAAATGTCATGCTTGCTACCCAGCACCGTTTGCCCCGCAGCAATCCGGAAGAGCAAGGTACATCATCGAAGGCCATCCATTCTTTCATTGAACATATAGAACAACAGCAATTGGAACTGCATAGCTTCATGTTCCTGCGCCATGGTCATGTCGTCGCGGAAGGATGGTGGGCGCCTTACGCCGCGAATCACCCGCACGCCTTGTTCTCGTTAAGTAAAAGCTTCACTTCAACGGCAATTGGCTTCGCGGTGGAGGAGAGGCGGTTCTCCCTGGAGGATCCGGTTATTTCGTTTTTTCCGGAAGAAGCTACTCCTGAAGTGGAGGAGCATTTCGAAAAGCTCCAGGTGCGGCATTTGTTGACTATGTCTACGGGGCATGACGAAAATAATGCGCCCAATATAAGGGGTTCGAAAGACGGCAACTGGGTCAAAGCATATTTTGGCAGCACGTTATCTCATACGCCGGGCACTCAGTTCCTATATAGCAGCGATGCTACTTACATGTTATCCGCCATCGTGCAGAAGCGCACGGGCCAGACGTTGGCCGACTATTTGCAGCCCCGCTTATTCGAACCGCTCGGGATTGCCGGCGTTGCGTGGGAGACTTGTCCGCTCGGCATCAACACAGGCGGTTGGGGCTTGAGCTTGACCACGGAAGACGTTGCCAAGTTCGGTCAATTGTATTTGCGGCAAGGGCAATGGAACGGGCGTCCGATCATTCCGGCAGCTTGGATTCAACAAGCCACTTCCCGCCACATTTCGAACGGTCAGAGCGCAGACAGTGACTGGACGCAAGGATACGGGTATCAATTCTGGCGCTGCCGGCATGATGCATATCGCGGGGATGGCGCATTCGGACAGTTCGTCATCGTCATGCCCGAGCAAGATGCCGTCATTGCCATAACAAGCGGTTTAAATGATATGCAGGCGGTCCTGAATCAAGTCTGGAAGCACCTGCTTCCCGCGTGCAAAGATGGAGCGCTGCAGGCTGACGTTAATGAACAGCAGGCTTTGACTGCCAAGCTATCGACGCTCGCTATTCCTCCGCACACGTCGATCTGTAGGTCCGAACTGTCAACAACAGTGTCTGGTGCTCTCTACATCTTCAATGATAACGAGATGCAGTGGGATTCGATTCAGTTCGAATTTGAAGAGAATGCGGCAGAGATCACATGGCATGAACAGGGAGCAAAGAAGCAGTTGACATGCGGAATCGGCGCTTGGTTGGCAGGTGAAATAACGGATCAAGAAATCCGGCAACCTATCGCCGCCAGCGGCACATGGCAAGATGACGCTACCTTTGTAATAACCTGCAGATTGCTAGCGACTCCGTTCTGTCAAAAAATTGTCTGTCATTTTCATAAGGATACGTTAACGATAGACTTGTCACGAGGTATAGGTACCGACCTGAAGCCATTCCTGCAATTGAAAGCAACTAAGAACAAGGGATAAGGTGTAAGTTCCAATACACTTTCGGTAGTTGCAGCCTAGAATCCAACGCGGCCGATAATATGATCAGGAGTTGAGGAAGTGGCTAGAAAGAGCAAATCCAAACAGGAAGAAGAATTTTTAAAAGCAAGGTTTGGATTAGTTGGCATTGGATCTTTTGTAGGAACCTATTATTATACGAAGTCTATAAATATCTCCACTGTCGTGGGTATCATTGCAATTGGCATGTTGGTCGCCATTCTCATTGTACGGCATGTGAACAAGACAGAACGATTAAAAAAGTCCGGAATTGCTGAGATTGATCAAATGGATGGACGGCAATTTGAACACTATCTCGGACTTCTATTTAAATCACAGGGATATTCGGTTAAGGTGACAAGAGCAGCTGGTGACTATGGAGCAGACCTTGTCATTGCGAGAGACGGCCGGAAAATTGTTATTCAAGCAAAGCGATACAGCAAAAATGTAGGTATAGACGCTGTTCAACAAATACATAGTTCAATGAATTATTATGGCGCATCCGAGGCGTGGGTACTGTCTAATCGCAATTATACGGAAGCTGCCGTTAATTTAGCCAAAGCAAACGGAGTACGATTAATAAATCGCAAAGAGCTAGTAGCAATGATTCTTAAAATGAATCCCGGGGCTGTTCCTGAACCCAAACAGATCCTGCAAGAAATACCTCAGGCAACGAGAACATGTGATAGATGCGGCCACCCTATGGTCATTAGAAAGGGACCAAAAGGCGAGTTTTTTGGCTGCAGCACGTTTCCTAAATGCAGGAACATTAAACCGTTCCAATAAACATTTGAATGATTGAGGAGGCAGATAATGATTCACGTCTGATCTCCTCTTCGAGTATCAACATGGTATGACTGAATCTTACCCAAGTTACCCATTGTTAAAATAGAAGGAATTTCCACATCAGATGTTGAATAGGATATGCTGACCCTAACGTATTCATTTGGAAGAAGATCATTGTTTTTTTGAGTAAGGAGTGATGGAGCCTGCGATGAGCAAGGAACCGAAGCCTTCGATATGGCAATGGTTGAACACACTTGCACCTTATCTGTACGGAATCGGAATCACGCTAATATTAGGATGGGCATTCGTTTCGTTCGTCCAGCTCGGATTCCATGGTCCTCACCAAGATAGCAAACCGTTTTCCGCCCCCGAACCGTCCCAATCTGACAAAACATCTGCCGGGAGGTCTCCTTCCAAGCAGCCGATGGCAGCAACGGATAATGAGACATGGCTGAACATCGTCGTTACACCAATCGTGTCCTCCGACATTAATCAGATCATATTTCGAACACTATTTTATTTAATGGTATGGATGATGCTATTTCTCATCATTCCGGTAGCCTTTTTAAGATTGAAGAAATTTAAACTGTTCCAATTGGAATTCGAAGTCGAAAGGAAGGAAAACGCAGCTGTCGATTTGGCTGTCATCAACGCGACCAAAGCTAATCTGATGTCCTATCTTTGCAGTGATGACGCGAAAGCGAAAACATGGGGCTTCCTGCACAACAACACGATCAACTACTACGAGGTGCTCACTTATTTTCTTGAGGAAATTCAAGCGGGATATCTGAAAGTGTTCAACACCGGGTTTTCGTTCCAACTATATGTGCAGGACCTTCCTCATGAAATGAAAGAATTGGCGGAGCAATCCGCAGAGGAGAGGCAGGCCGTTATCCGCAACAAAACAGACAATGACAATTTACTCCGGAAAAACTACTTGGTATACTCCTATCCGTACAGGCAAGATCGCCTCGTCACCGTTATCAGCAGTCATTCCACCCAGTTTGATATTTTCGATCGGCATCTGCTCCAGCTTTTGCACAGCACGATCGATACATACGTGGAAAGCATCGAATTCATGGTGTTGGTAACGACACCCGCATCCCAGCCTCCGCAAGCGCATTGACCAGATTTTGTCATCTGATTATAATGGAGGTAAGGAGTGATGGATGATGATTCAACGAACAGCTTCTCCTATTAATAGACAGGATGTCTACAAGCGAGCATTAGAGAACTTGAATAAGGCCAAAGCGAACGCTGGAAACCATTCCGTAAGCGGCAATATCGTCCGAATGGTCGAAGTCCCGAAGGATGATCCGAGCGTGACTCGTATTTTAAAAGCCATTAGATAAGCAACCCGCCATTATTGGCGGGGTTTTTTTTGTTCTT
>NZ_ALKF01000191.1:0-135375 GCF_000283315.1 Paenibacillus sp. OSY-SE
ACCAACTGAGCTATCAGGGAAAGACAATTATTAATATATCATGAATACTTAATGGTGTCAAGTGTCGGGAATGAAATTCCCTATTTCCCTCATTCATTCCCGTACTGTATTCCGGTTCAGCTATGCTGCTGCTCAAACCATTGGGATAGCGTAACGATAAGCGCTCCCATCCGTTCTTCCTCTGGAACAAGAATTCGCTCCACACCTTCGTCTGCGATGGCGGCAGCCGTTACTTTGCCGACGGCAGCCATTAAGGTCCGCTCCTTAAAGACTTCAAGCAGTTGCCCGGTCAGCCCCTGCTCTCTCGCATACGCGAACAAGAACCGTGCCTGTGGAGCGCTGGTCATCGCCACGGCGTCGATCTTCCCTGCGAGCAGTTCCTCGGTGAGCTGCCGGAGCACGCTATCCTCTGGCGGGGTGTGCCGGTATGGCATCAATTCCACCGATTCAGCACCAGCCTCCTGTAGGAATTGTACCAGCGCCGGGGCGGGGTCTCCGTGCAGCTGCAAGGCAGCGCGAGTCCCTGCAAAGCGTTCAGCGCCGCCCGATCGCAATGCGCGTATTAATCCAAGCGTCGAGCCGTCATCATCGCGCACGTCCACCGCGAGCCCTAAGCGACGCAGTGCATTAACCGTCTTATAGCCCCGTGCTGCATGGCGGAGCTGAGCAAGCTTGGCAAGCAGCGCATCCCCCTTCCCTGCTGCTCGTGCGGCTTCGACGAGCTTGTCCACTCCCATTCCGGTCGTCCAGATCGCCCAATCGATCGGCTCATAAATCAGCTTGTTCACCTCGGCCTCCAAATGCTCGAACTGCTCGAACATCGTGCCCTGTGTCGGCCGAATAAGTGACGTCCCACCTTGCTTGGAGACGATCGTCGCCATTTCTTCCGCTTTACGCGGCCCCGTTAACGCAATGACCTTGCCTTCACATTTCGACATGTACGTATTCCTCCTCTTCTCCGTTCCATAATGCCCCGCACGCAGGCCGCAAAGCCTTACGTTCTAGCCCCAGTGTCCCTTGCTCCCTTTCTCCTCGCTGTTTGCCCCTCTAGGGCAAGCAGCCGCAGCGGTCCGCGGCAGCGCCCGCATACGTATCGCTTCACATCTACCTTTCGTTTGCGCAAATAGGCCTGCTGGCAATGTACGCATTCCAAGCGATAGCGGTACGGCTCGGTCCGCTTCGGCGCAGTACCCGGCAAAGCCTTGCAATAGCGCGATCCGCCTACCGTTTGCAGCAGCTCCTTGAACTCTTTATCCCGATGACGATACCCTCTTCCCTCAATATGCAGATGATAGTGGCACAGTTCATGCTTGATGATCCGCTCCACTTCCTCCGCTCCGTTCTCTGCGAGCTGCTTCGGATTGATTTCAATATCGTGGGACTTGAGCAAGTAGCGTCCTCCCGTTGACTTGAGTCTGGCGTTGTACCGGGCCCGGTGACGAAACGGTTTACCGAAGTCCCGGATCGACACCTGTTCGATCCAGACCTGCAATCGCTCGTTCGACTCCTGCATTGTGAATCACCCTACTTCCTACTTGAATTTGTACTGGAAGTTCAGTACACTGTCAAGAGTAGAATTGCGGAAGAAGAGAGGGAATACGGATGCCGAAGATGCGCTATGTTCTATTTCAACGTGAAGGGACATTGGAATTTGTCGAAATGCCTTCCGATTATGCCTACCAATTGAGCGCACTCAATCTGCGATTGTATAAGGAGATTGGCAAGCTCACCGCCTCAGGTGTTCCGAAGCTGCCTGCTGCGATCGCAGAATGCGATCATCTGGAATTGCTGCGGGAAGAAGATACAATAATTAGCGGATTGGATTATGTGAATCGATTGGAGCGCGCCTTCGCCTCCATTCAAGAGGATCAGTATCCGCTTATCGCTCTCTTGACGGAGATCCGGGCGCTGCAAGCGCAGATGGAGCAATGGTACGAAGAAGAATACGAAGGTTAGGCCACGTACGGACAAGCTGCCATTATAACAATGTAACAATACTTTTTCTCAGCAGACGAACAGAGCTGCCGCATGAAGCGGCGGCTTTTTTTCTATGCTCGGAATACATAGGCTGCATCGCTATACGAGTGCATTTAGCCGGAACACTGCCATTTGGGCGGGTCGCCCGGCTTTTTGCAAGCGGACCTGCACCAAAATCGGCATTTGCCCATAAGATAGCGTTACAACGACGAATCTCTCGTCCCCGGTTGAAGGAGGGATGCTCATGCCGCAATGGTTGTGCAATCAATTGATGCGCGCCTTTCATAAAAAAGACCGCCGTCAAATCAAACTGTTGAATGAGTGTTGGTTTTTTTATCGTTCGAAGCCTCGTGTTCATTCGTAAATGCATTCGTAAATGCATTCGTTACGCGCGAAGAGCCCGGAAATCGGAAGTAAAGCTGCCTGACCGTCACAAATGAAAAGTCAAACCCCCGACCGTGAGCGCTACGACTCGCATAAGAGCCGCACTTCCGGACGGGGGCTATGATTGTTCGCTATTCTATGTTCGGACGCTTCATCGTCAGACCGACGCGTCCTTTCTTCACGTCCACTTGAAGTACCCATACCGTGACATTATCGCCGACGGAGACGACATCAAGCGGGTGCTTCACATAACGGTCGCTCAACTGTGAAATATGCACTAAACCGTCATTCTTAATTCCGATATCGACGAACGCGCCGAAATCGATTACGTTCCGCACCGTTCCCTTAAGCTCCATGCCCGGCCGCAAATCTTCAATCTGCAGCACGTCTGTACGGAAAATTGGCGGCGGCAGCTCCTCGCGCGGATCGCGTCCTGGGCGCAGCAAGCTGTCGATAATGTCCTTCAACGTCGGAACGCCTACATCCAGCTTCTGCGCCAAGGCAGAGACGTCCGCGCGCTGCAGCGATTCCGCCAGCTCTGGTGTTCCAATGGAGTCGAGCCGCAGTCCGAGCTCGGTGAACAGCCGATCGACGACACGGTACGATTCGGGGTGAATCGGCGTTTTGTCGAGCGGGTGATCGCCTTCGATAATACGCATAAAGCCGACACACTGCTCAAACGCCTTCGGCCCTAAGCGCGGCACCTTCTGCAGTTGACGGCGCTCGGTAAACTTCCCGTTCTCCTCCCGGTATTTGACGATATTTTTCGCCAACGTCGCGTTAACGCCGGATACATACGATAATAATGATGGCGAGGCGGTATTCACGTCAACACCGACATGGTTGACTGCTGATTCCACGACGGCGCCCAGACTCTCTTCCAGCCGCTTCGGCGCAACGTCATGCTGATATTGACCGACGCCAATTGCTTTCGGGTCAATCTTCACGAGTTCTGCCAGCGGGTCCTGCATGCGGCGGGCAATCGAGACAGCACTTCGCTCCGCAACGTCAAGCGCCGGGAATTCCTCCTGCGCCAACTTGGAAGCTGAATAAACGCTGGCGCCCGCCTCGTTCACAATGGCATACTGCAGTGTCTGATCCTTGCGGGAGCTCATCCAGTTCGCCACGAACTGCTCGGTCTCGCGCGACGCTGTCCCGTTCCCGATGACGACGAGCTGGGCACCATATGTATCGGCGAGGCGGCTGAACATCTTCTCTGCTTCCGCTGTCTTGTGGTGAGGGGCGGTCGGATACGTGACAGCCACTTCGAGCATCTTGCCCGTTTCATCGACGACAGCGAGCTTGCAGCCTGTCCGGAACGCCGGGTCCACTCCAAGTACCGTCTTGCCCTTAACCGGCGGCTGCAGCAGCAGGCTGCGCAAGTTTTGGGCGAACACTTGAATCGCCTGCTCTTCGGCCTTATCCGTCAACTCGTTGCGGACGTCCCGTTCAATGGACGGAGCGATAAGCCGCTTATAAGCATCTTCAATCGTCGCCTTCAACAAGTCCGTGACTACAGATGCGCTCTTGATGACCTTCTTCTCCATATGAGCAATAATCTGCTCTATAGGCACGTCGAGCGCTACCTTCAAAATCTCTTCGCGCTCCCCGCGGTTAATGGCCAAAATACGGTGTGAGGGCAGCTTGCGGACCGGCTCGACATATTCATAATACATCTCGTATACAGATTCTTGCTCCTTATCCTTCGCCTCGGTGCGGAGCACGCCGTGCTCCATCGTGAAGCGCCGCACCCAAGCGCGAATGTTCGGCTCGTCGCCAATACTCTCAGCGATAATATCCAGGGCGCCCTGGACGGCATTCTCCGGCGTAGACACGCCCTTCTCTTCATTCACATAGGCCGCCGCTTCCATTAGCGCATCACCTTGCTTCGGGAAGCTCATCATCCAGCTTGCGAGCGGTTCCAGCCCGCGTTCTTTCGCTACGCTAGCTCGTGTCTTCCGCTTCTGGCGGTACGGGCGGTACAGATCCTCCACCTCTTGCAGCTTTACGGCTGCGACAACGGAGCGCTGCAGTTCTTCTGTAAGCTTGCTCTGCTCGGCGATAAGACGCAGCACTTCACGCTTGCGCTCCTCCAGACCGCGTACATACCCGAGACGCTCTTCCAACGAACGAAGCTGATTCTCGTCCATCTCTCCGGTCATTTCTTTGCGGTAACGCGCAATGAATGGAATCGTATTCCCCTCGTCCAAGAGGCCGACCGTCGTCTCCACCTGCTTCAAGCTGAGTGATAATTCTTGAGCGAGCTGCTTCAATAAGCGCTTTGGCTCGTCCTGCTTCATTTGTTCCAATAACGGCTCCAGCGCCGTCAATTCCATTACGGTGTCTTGTACTGCCATCGTTTCCTTCCTTTCCGTAATCCGAATCAGTGTCGTATTCGTCTACCGAATGTACAGGTTCTATCGATGTCCATAGCTATGTGATGCAGCTATCCGATACCATACTTCCTCTGCCTAAGACCCTATATTCTATTGTCGCAAAAGAGAGCCCGTTTTTCCAGAGCAAAGGTCACACGCCAGTGATACTGAACCTGCTTGTCCGTTTACAAATTAGAAAACCTTTATCGAGGCCTTTGTAAAATAAGCGATATCTGTCAAACAGCAAGGCATTGTCTTTTCATCATGAACCATGCGTTATAATCGTGCAGTGACGCAATCAGACTGACGGTGAATCGCTTCATCCGCCCCTTTGCTTCATTCTCCCCATCCTTCAGGAGGCGGCCGCCCATTGACGATTCTGCTTCACTGCCATCCTGAGCGGCCGCTTCATGGCATGGTATCTATACAAAACGGCATATGCCTTATCCCCATCAATCCCCTTTCTGACTGTATGGGAGAGTGGAGCTAAGGGCCATTGTACAGAAGCCAACCTATTCTCGTTTCAAAGGAGAGGGAAGGCCGCCATTCTGAATGAAAGGGTGTAGAGTAAAGGGCTTTCCGCGCTGCTTCTTCAAGTGCTTCACGCGTTCCTTGGCCTTCGCCCGATTCGAGGAGGCTCGGCTCTCTCTTGTCCCTTCTGGGCTAGGAGCTCCACCAGTTGCCTGTCAGCTACGAGGCGACTGGGCTCTTCCCTCGACTGGACTCTCACCGGCTAGTTGTGCCTAGCTTGGTTAGGCGCGCAAAAATAAAAAAACGAGGCTGCCCTCGTTCTCCTAAAAAAACTCGTAAAACTGTTAATGATCTGTGTCCAAAAGTGAACTTTTTAAGTACCGTGAAGATTGCAAAAACCCAAAGAAGGAGGAGCGGATTGCAGGTTGAACCTACATGAGCACCGGGCTTCGAGGGTGAGTGCAAAATACGATGTTAAATCTGCTTCAAGGCACGCTTCGTGATCAAAAGACACGTGTTGGACATCCTCTAAAAGTCGATTAAACCGACACTAATTTGTAGCCCTTCATCGACCTTGCGCATCGTCTCTTCATCCAAATGCGTAATCTTGTCAGTCAGCCGTTGCTTATCGATCGTGCGAATCTGCTCCAGCAAGATGACCGAATCGCGGTCAAAGCCGTGCGTTTCCGCATCAATCTCCACATGGGTTGGCAATTTCGCCTTTTGAATCTGAGCCGTAATCGCAGCAACGATGACCGTCGGACTAAATCGATTGCCGATATCGTTCTGTATCACGAGGACGGGACGAACCCCGCCTTGCTCCGATCCTACGACGGGCGATAAATCCGCAAAAAATACGTCGCCGCGCTTTACAATCAATGTCTACACCCCGCTAACCAAACGGCCGAGAGTGCCATCCGCATCTTCTTCCGCATAAAAAGCCTCAGACGCCATCGTCAAATTGATTTTGGCCATCTCCATATAGCCGCGCTGCATGGATTCACGGATGTGTCGTTTTTTTCGCTCGTTTAAATATAATTTCATTGCTTGTCGAATGAATTCGCTTCGATTGGATTTCTCCATAGCGACAATGCCGTCCACTTCTTGTAGTAATTGGTCGGGCAAGCTGATCATGATTCGTTTGGTGTTCTGAATATTCGCCACCTGTCCTCGCACCCCCAAAACCTTTCCTGCCTATTTACCATTATGTCGATTCCGTAGAAAATTTATACAAAAGCATATATATGCCTGATGCAGATGGAGTATGTTGCACACGCAAGCAAAAAAACAGCTGCATACCAGTTACTTATTCGCGCTTTAGACATAAAAATCCTTCATCTTTTAAAAAATGACATACGGTAAATGGTTCCATTCCCTTAAATCCCATTAT
Source organism: Paenibacillus sp. OSY-SE (assembly GCF_000283315.1). Classification (NCBI taxonomy): domain Bacteria; kingdom Bacillati; phylum Bacillota; class Bacilli; order Caryophanales; family Paenibacillaceae; genus Paenibacillus; species Paenibacillus sp. OSY-SE. The sequence goes on from NZ_ALKF01000191.1 coordinate 6,598, forward strand.
TTTACTGAAAAATCTTTTGCAAGCGGCTCTGCACACAACGGATTCAACACCTGCACCGGCTTCCCCTGCGCCATGTACAGGCGCGGCACACGGTGCGCTAGCATGCACACAACTTCATAGTTAATTGTGCCTAAATGTTCGGCAATCTCCTCTACCGTAATCCGCTCCTGCCCTTGGGAGCCGATCAGCACGGCTTCTTCTCCAGCCTCGACCTTGATGGCGGCTTCGCCCAGCGGCTGTAAAGAGACCATGCATTGATCCATGCAGATCCGGCCGATGACAGGCACGCGCTGGCCGCGGATGAGCATGCTCGCCTTGCCGCTTAATAAGCGGGAATACCCGTCCGCGTAACCGATCGGCATCGTTGCAATCCGCTCGTCGTTCGACGTGTAGTAGTGAACGCCATAGCTGATGCCTTCACCTGGCGGTACCGTCTTCGTATGAACGACCTTCGTCTTCAATGTAAGCACCGGCTCCAACTCGATCCAGGAACGGTTCACTTCTATGGAAGGATATAATCCGTATATGCTGACTCCTACGCGAACCATGTCGTAAGACCAACCCGGCATGTCGATCGCTGCGGCACTGTTGCTTGCATGAATAATCGGAATCGAAATATGTCGTGCCGCAAGCGCCTCGAGCACAGCTTGAAATCTCGTCGTCTGCAGCTCGGAATAGCGTTTGTCCGCTTCATCAGCACAGGCGAAGTGAGTAAATACCCCCTCAACCTCCACGCCAGGTATGGCGTTCAACCGCTCTATGCAGCTTATCGCTTCCCCCGGGGTGCGAATGCCGAGGCGTCCCATACCGGAATCAATCTTCACATGAATTTTCAATATTCGTCCGCCGTGCTGCGCACTGAGCGATGAAGCCTCTGCCTCAAGCGCCCGGATACATTCCTCGGAAAAAATATTGAGTGTAATATTATATTGGTAAGCCGCTGAAACCCCTTCAGGCGGCGTATAGCCTAATATCAATATCGGAGTGCGCACACCTGCACGTCGCAGTTGTATCGCTTCTTCCAGGAAAGCTACGTTTAAATAATCCACACCGAATCGTTCTGCGGCACGCGCCACTTCGACCGCGCCGTGACCGTACGCATTCGCCTTGACACAGACGCTCAATCGGGTCGCAGCAGGCAGCGCGTCGCGAAAAGCCTGCATGTTGCGATGTAAAGCGTCGAGTGAAATCTCAGCACGCGTTGGGCGAAAGTACGTTTCCAAGTCAGTCACCTTCTCCGTTCCCTATCTCTCCCGTTCAATCGTCAATAACCTATGTTAAAGGCCGGATAGGAGACTGTCAACTAAGCAAAAACGGCTTTTCCACTCCTTACTAAGGGAATAACCGCATATATAGAGAATATGTTCCGATTTCTTACCAATTGAATCCAGCTCTGTCACAAAAAAATACAAAAGCCCATACTCTGAAATGGTCTACAGAATACGGGCTGGCTATTTCCTATTCATTATTTCCCTGGCTGATCCACCATTGATTGCGCCACTTTCACCATCTCTGCTTCCGGCAGATCCGCACTCGTCATCCGGTACTTCACCCCGTCGCTCATCCAAGTGAACGTCTTCTGCTCATCCCCGGTCAAATGACCAACGGTAAATCCTAAATCAAGCGTTTTTCCATATATCAGGCCCGTTTCCATATCCTTCGGACGCGATTCCAAAATCGTAAAGTTGTATGTGCCGGTGTAGCGCAGCATAACCGAGTGGTCTTTGCTGTCCGTAATCTCCATATCGTCCTTCTTCGCCACGCCTTCCGGGAGATAAGATGGCTCGATGAAGCCGAATGGCCCAAGCTCCTCGGACGACTCTTTCTGCGGATCAACTGCCGGATCCGTTCCGGTCTCCTTCGTTCCCGACTCGCCTACTGGCGCTGTCGTTTCCTTGGCTGCCTCTCCAGCACCGTCCTTCGAATCGATGGCTCCGGTCGGGATCGACGCATGATTCATGCTGGTCATGTTGCGCTGCATATCAAATGAATCTTTGTCGAATTTTTTGCCGAATTCAAATTGATTGAACTTCATTTCCACGACAACCTGCGCGTCAGAGTCGGTAACCTGCACTTGCTTCGGCGCATAGTCATTTTTGTTCAACCATATCTTCTGCCGTACGAGCGAGTCAGTCTGGTAATTGGCGGCAACTTCAAACACATAGCTGTCTCCATCAGTAGCGAATTGGCGGCCATTGTCTGACAAAATGCTGCGCACCAGCGTCTGATACAGATACACTTGACCTTGGTTCTCCGGCCAATCGCTTTGGAAGCGGAAGATTTTGTTCAAGCTTGGCGTCAACACGAAGACACCTTCTTCGTTGCGCAGCACAACCTGCTTGATGTCCTTCTTTTCATTGGTCAGCACGATCCGATAGTAGGAAGGATCTTGATACCGGACTTCCACCAAGTACTCGAGCGGCTGCTGCCCGGAATGCAGCGTCATCGTGCCGATCCCTTCATAACTTTCCAGCTTGCTCATCACATGATCCAATTCCTGAACCACGGCGGTTGCATCCTTTTTCCCGCATCCGACTACCAGAATCGCAACACTTATCACGATGGCCAATATCCACGTGATCCGACGCATGAGATCATCCCCTCTGACATTGAATATTCTTCGATTCGGTGTACTCCTCATCACTGATAACATGTCTATGTGGGTTCTTGGCCAAATATGCAGACTAGCATGACAAGCGTGACAAGTTCACGCCGTACATCGCATGTTGCAAGGCCATGTCTAACGCGGCTTATTCGCATGCAGCCAGACGCAAAAAGAGGGATCCTGAAGGCTCCCCCATGTCATGTGTTATTTATAATTGCGATGCAGCGCCACTTTAACATGAACGTGCCCTATGTCTACAGCTTTGCCATTGCCATAACCGGCACATTTCCGTTCCTGAAGCTCATCCGCGCGCACGCATTGATATCCCTTCAAGCGCAGCTCCTTGAGAATGTCCTGCAGTCCTTCCAGCATTTGCTGCGGAGCAGCTTCGTCTGCGCCGATCGTATCGCCGCTATCGTGCAACAGCACAATGGATCCGGGTTTGATGTTTTTCATTAATCTTCGTGCCAATTGATCCGCATCCACAGCTCGCTTCCAGTCCCATCCCATAACGGACCAGAGCACGATCCGATATGACTTTCGCAAATAGAGAAGGTCCCCTGCGTTCAATATGCCCCACGGAGGCCGATAAAAGGCAGGCCGTTCCCCGATAATGCGCTCCACAATATCAGCCGAACGTTCGACGTGCTGCTGTCTGACATGCCACGGTGTCATCAACCAATTGGGCAGGTGCGTATAGTTATGAATACCGATTTGATGGCCTTCGTGATATATTCGCCTCGTCAGCTCCGGATATTTCTCGGCTTTGCTGCCAAGTACGAAAAAGGTTGCCTTAACTCCATGCTCTTGTAATAAATCAAGCAGCTTAGGAGTATACAGGGGGTCAGGACCGTCATCAAATGTAAAAGCAATCTGTGCTGCATGTTTTCCTTTTCTGAACACGCCCATGCCACATATTCTCGTAATAATAAAAGGAATCACCATATAAATGAAAATAAATAAAAGGAATAGGATGGTTAAAGTAATCGTTAATTTCTGCATGGAATCACTTCTTTACGATAACGTTCCATTAAAGCCTGCTTCGTCATCATCAGCATCATCGGGTTAAGCTTCTCTGTGCTTTGCTTGACTCTTCGCTTGCCATCCGGGTGCAAAACCATTAGCAATAAACGAAGATAGTATGTCGAAAACCATTGGAACCATTTGGATTTCATCGGGTGCAGCTCAAAGCCCAGTCCATATATTATTCCGCGATGGAGCAAGGTGATGCCCGTTAATGCTTTGACTTTCGCTAGTTCGGGCGTGCTGCCCATTGCCAAGCTTATCTGCTTAAGTGAATTACGCAACATACGAGCCGTCATCAAGGCTGCCCGATCCGGCCCGACGGAATGAGACAGCTGCAGCACTTGTCTATTATCAAGATGGAGCTCTCCCACCCAATCTCCGGGATGCACCCAATGGCCGTCATTACATTCCACGCTTTTCCCACGATGCCGCCTTACAACCAGCTTGCATATTCCATATTGGGATACGGATACACTACGTAATCTGGTGAACAAATCAAACACGCTTTCCCACATCATCCATAAAGATTGCAAACACACTTTCGAAGTCGATGCAAACACATTCAATACAATCACCTATTTCCCTATTAAAATAATTTCAGCTCCTTCACTTCTATTATTAATAATAGAGAACGAAATTCTCTTTTCTCTTACTCCGTTCTTACAAATTTCTTAAGCCGCATCACGACAAAAAAACCTATAGAGATATTCTATAGGCTCGAAAGTTATTTTCTGCAGCAAAAATTATTCTATGCCCCTCGTCGAAATTAAGGCTCGGGTGCTCGAAGAAATCAACTCACTTATTTCTCGTCATGAACGTACCCAGACCTCCTAGGACGCCAAGCCCGATTGCACAGTAAATACCGATTAGAATCTCTGTATCTCCTATATTTGCATAGAGAAAGCCATTCATGATGATTGATGCAATACTTAAAATTAAAATCCATTTCATAATTTGATGTGTTGTCATCCTAATCTCCTCTAATAAATACTTATACATCTTATTTCTTTTCTCTAAATTAACTAACGTCAACCTGTTCAACCCTGCGAATCGTTACCGCTGCCAGCACAAGGCCAACTACCGCCAAAGACAACGGAATATATATAATGGAAGCTAATGAAAATACTGGATTGTGCGCACTAACTGTCGCTGTAATCAGGATGGACGATAGGATCGTTTCTGGAACCGATAGTTTACGCATCCCGAAATATAAAGGAATCAAGCTTGTTCCCGCAGCGGCAAATGAAAATGCGAACATGCTCACGACCTGTTGAACGACCATTTCCAATGTCAATGATCCGGGAATAAACTGCCAATACGCATTCACGCTAAAAAAGACAATCGCCACAAACACGTTGGAAATAACGAGCGTAATAAAGGTTAGCCCGCTTACTATCCATAATTTAGAAGCAATTATTTTCTTGCGGCTGATTGGGTATGAAAACATGATCGTAATCGTTTTATTCTTATACTCCTCTATGACCAGCTTTGCAATGAGCACAGCCGCAAACACTATAAATGTGGCCCTGACGATTGCGCCGATTACGACAAAAGCTTCCGGAAAACCATTAAATGCAGCATGGCCTTCGTTACTTTTCACATACCCAATCAGACAGAGCAAAGCCGCCATGATTACATTTGCGATGATAGCTCCATTCACATACCAACCCAATTTCGATTTCTTAAGTTCCAATTTCACTAACTTCAGCACCTGTATGTCACCTTCCTATCTTTAACTATTTCCTATTGTAAAGTTGATTCATTTCTTTTGTATTTCTTATTTCTTACGAAAATCTTACGTTCCATAATGGCTGGATACGGAGAACATTCCCTTGTCCCATACAAAGAAAAGTAGTGTGAGTAACTACTCACACTACTTTAACGATTGTCTAACGTTTTTGGCGAAATACTCATTTCAGCTAAATCAATAACAAAGCTGCCTTTTAACAATATATCCAAACCAACTATTCCATTAATTCCGAAACGTTCGTCTAGTTCTCCAAAATCCAGAATGTAGAATGGAGGAGTCCGTTAATATACTCCATTTTCATGGCATTCTGTTTCCCCGATAAGAAGGTTTCTGTACCATATTCATAATAATTTGAGATTTTGACGTATGGTAGACAAACATATTCCCACTGCATTAGATCTCCTCCCTTATCCTAATTGTAATTAAAAACGCTTACTTGTCAGGCGCCGTTTTCGTAAATTCAATCTCCTTCGTCCCCGGCTCCATGTTCAGCGGCAACGAGAGGCGACAGATATTGCCGTTCAGATCGGCATGAAATGTGCCTTTCACCTTCGCCGCAAATAGTTCATAAGAGATTTCGAACACATCCTCGCTGAAATGTGTCATAGGCAAGGTCAACGAATTATACATAAATCGCAGACAGCCATCTTCAAGCTCAACGATCACTTTCCCATAGCCCGGATGTTCATAAGTTCCTGTATATTCTATAAGCGGATGAAAAGGGACCGATTCTGCTTGACTATTAGATGGCGTATTATCATGATACTCCTTTTTCTGCTGTTCCTTAAGCTGCTCCTTCCATTTTTCTGTATCATCTTGAAATCGTCTGCTCCAATCAATTTCCTCAAGACCTAGCAAACGATCAACTATATTGTAGGTTGCTATTCTCGGTAAACTAGTCCCGAACATATTGGTCAGAATGACTACACCGATATTATCATGCGGCAAAAAGGATACCAACGAAGTGAAGCCATCAATCCCACCGCTATGATGAATCATATGGTGCCCGCGATAGGGTTCAATGCCCCAGCCGAGACCATAGCAACTTATTGGCAACTCCTTCTTTCCCCATACGCTCGGGTCACATGGCATATGCGGAGTATGCATGGCAGCCAAGCTTCCTTCCGTCACGATCTGCCGGCCGTCAAACTTCCCTTTATTCAGGTGGAGCCCGACCCAGTTCGCCATATCGATAATATTGCTGTTAATCGAGCCTGCCGGACCGATGGCATCAATATTACGAAAGGGTGTCAGCAGCACCTTGCCGTCCTTTTCTATATACGGTAATGCGTAATCCGGCCGAAGCTGCATGTCCTCTACGGACAAACAACTGGAGGTCATGTGCAAAGGCGTGAAAATTCGTTCTTGAACCACCTGTTCCCATGAAGATCCTGCTAGTTGCCCTACGAGGTATCCGGCGACCATATACATAATATTTTGATATTGCCACTTCGCGCGGAAATCTTGATTAGGCTCCAAAAACGCAAGCCGCTCAATGATATCCTCCCGCGTGAACGTCGAGTTGTACCACATGAGCTCATGCCTCGGCAGCCCTGAACGATGACAGAGCATATCCCGCACCGTAATCCGCTCCGTCGCAACAGCATCGTGCATTTTGAATTGAGGCAGATATGTTTTCACCGACGCATCCAAATCTAGCTTGCCTTCATCCGCTAACTGCCCCGCCGCCAAAGCCGTAAAAGCTTTTGTACACGATCCAATCGCGAACATCGTTTCCGGCGTGACCTTGAGCCCTGCTTCCACATTTCGGAAGCCAAAGCCTTCCGCCATGACAATTTCTTGATCTTTAATGACCGCAACCGCCAATCCAGGCACCTTCCATTTATCCATTTGCTGCTCAATATACGTACTGAAGCCTTCCAACGCTTGAAGTGCTTGCACCATTTCTAACATGCCTCCCTTGTTGTTGTGAAGCAATATCATCTGCTAACACATTTCTTCATTTAGCGGAAACCTCCTGCTTGATGCACAAACTCAATATCTCTGCTTCTCCTTCTTAGAGCAGTAGGGTACAATGGAAGAATAGCTAAAATGAGAATCATTATCACAAATGGAGGTTCCGATCAATTTGAACAACGAGCAGAATCAACAATACGATATCACCAAATTAGGAACACTGCTGCACGAAGACCATATCGCGTGGAATTTCAGAAATATGAACAAAATTTTGCCTAAGAACGACATTCAAGCCCCGGCACACAAATTTTTATTTCAAAAAAACGAACAAAATTTAACCGAGATTGGCTATGAAATAAATGGACAGCACAACAAAGTCGCCGATTATTTGCAAAAGGTATTTGCCACCGGGTTTCTAGTCATTAAAGACGATACCATCATGACGGAGCAATATTATAACGGTTATAGCGAGCAATCGACCGCGATGTCCATGTCCGTGGCTAAATCGTTGGTGTCCGCCTTAATGGGCATTGCGTTTGATGAAGGGGCTATGAAAGATGTTCATGATCCCGTTACATTGTACTTGCCGGAGCTCATCGGAAGCGGCTTTGATGGAGCGAGTATAAAGGATATTTTGCAAATGTCTTCCGGCGTTCGATTTAATGAAGATTACGCTGATGAGAATGCGGAGATTTACACCTTCTTGAATGATGTGTTTGGCGAGACGGCAATGCCTATTCCGAAATTTGTGCAGAAGCTAACCCGATTGCAGGCGCCAGGCCAATTCCAATATAAAAGCGTTGATACCCAAGTCCTATGCATGTTGATTGAAAAAACAACCGGGAAGAAAGCCTCAGCCTATTTAGAGGAAAAAATATGGCAGCCGCTGGGCATGGAGCATGATGCTTATTGGAATACCGATCTGCATGGCAATGAGATTGCCTTCACATTCGTTAACGCTACGTTGAGGGATTACGCGAAGTTCGGCAGACTATATTTACATAATGGAAATTGGAATGGCCGCCAAGTGATATCTGAAAAATGGATTAAGCAATCTATAACTCCCGATCGGGCGGATTTACAACCAGGGGCAGCCGACGATTTCTTCGGTTATCAATATCAATGGTGGATTCCGCAAGACAGCAACGGTTCTGAATTTATCGCACGCGGCATTTACGGACAACACATTTATGTGAATCAACAAGAACATGTAGTTATCGTAAAATCGGGGGTTGATCCGACCATTTTTAATATACATGATTACGAAGCCGTTACTGCTTACCGCACCATCATCGAACATTTGAAATGAGTCAACCAAAAAAAGCTGCCGCCTCATAGGGCCGCAGCTTTTCCTTCTTTTTATCTAACAGTTAAGTATCCGTTCTTACGTGATCCCAGTCTGCATCCATATAACAGATAAGCCAGTTGAAGGCCCGATGTCTTTCTACGACAACCTCGTCGTTTAACCCGCCGGGAATGGGGCGATTGTTAATTCTCTCATTCACGCAGGCCCAATCGTACCGATAGATGCGATCGGTCTGCTCTAGAATCTCTGCCTTCGTTCTTACAACCGCATTGTTATAAAAGGTGTCGTAATCCCCTGCGTTCCGCAGCACATCGATTGCACTCTGCACATCGCATATATCGCCAGGAAAATCGAGCTGTTCCACATACCCTAACGCCCACAACAGCACCCAGCAGCATTCGTACATCCATGCAAACTGAATCATGTCCGTGCGATCTGGATTATCGTCGGTAAGGAAGACCCGTTCATTTTCCGTAAAAAAGGACTCCGCCCCGTATTGCTCCATAATCATGTGAATGAACTCTCTTTCCCTCGCCAGATCGCTTTCTTCCGCCAATCCGCCGGCATACATGGCGATCATGCATAACGCGATAGCCCTCTGCACGATTTCTTCCTTGGGACGAATGAGCGCATCGTCATCCCCGACTATGACTGGGAGATGATCGATAACCGGGATTCCCTGCTCTGTGAGCAGTTCCATTGTTCTTCGCTTTCTTGCCTCTCCTTCTGGTGTTGCTTTGATATGAGCGTCAATCAAGTCTACCGTAACGGTTGGCCTAAAATCGTCTAATTCCGATTCACCTTCAACATTCAGTACGAGCCTTCCCTGATTGTCGAGCATATCTCCTGTCGGCAAAAATACGACCGCATGGATTTTGGCGGCTACCTCCAAAATTTTAGCAAATGATTTATTATCTATCTCTTTGTCCGCAACAATCCCGATAGCGGCAGTCAAGGCCGATATTTGCAGCAGCAGCTTCTCTTTTACGGTCTGGTGAGGCGTATCAATCTCATCATAATAGCCGTACATCCCACGGATCATATTAGCGAAGGATTCGCCTCCGGTTTCATTGGTCATAATCGAGAAAGTCGTCGTCCGCTTGCTGAACAGCTTCTTGTCGATCACCATCACCTGATGTCCGTCTTCGGAAGTTTGAACTTGTTTATCTCCAAACGTGTCCAAGATGGCTTCTATAATTTTACTATCATCTTTCATCGATACGTATAACGTACAATGCTGCATATGTTCTCTCCTCACGATTTCGGATTATGCGTTATGACTGCTCCTTTAACTTAATTCGGTTTTAAGCAGCGTAAATATAAGGCGGCTAATGAAATGAAGCCGAAAAACAGACACTTTTTCGAAGTATGCAGCCTTCGGGTCACCCTTCAAGATTGGCAAAGGTTTGATATAATAGTCGGTAATCCACACAATTTAAATTTTTCATCATAGTCCCATCACTAATGAAATGATTAGCGAGGAGGCGAATTCCATCCATAAAAATGAACTGAACGATCAAAAAGTCCCCTCCGAGACATCCGATGATACGGCTCAGCCCTTCTACGAAGGAGAAGAAGATGAATGGGACCAGGAGGACGACAGTGAAGAAGAGCAGCATACTCCATCCCGAAGAAAATGGCTTAAAAAAGCAATAGCAATCTTACTGGCTATCCTGTTGTTTGGCAACCTGATCGCTTTTTTGCCACAGATCTACAACCTGCCAGCGATCCGGTTTTTGAACAAGGACTCAGAATTATCGCAGAATGAACAGATTCAGCAATATAAACAAGCGGTCGTCGTTGTAAATGCCAACGATCGGAAGGGCACCGGATTCAACATCGCCACAAGCGGCCTCATTATTACGAATCAGCATGTAATGAAAGATGACAAGCTCGGCTCTGTCCGCTTTCTTCATGGGAAGACGTATGTGGCAGATGTCATCGTTAGCGACACGGCACTCGACGTCGCCATACTCAAGATCAGAGACAATGAGAATAACTTGCCTACACTAGAATTGGAAACAGAAACACCGTGGCAAGCAGGCAGCCCAATCCATGTCATAGGCAACCCGCTATCTTTCAACCAAATCGCCAATGAAGGTACTGTCCTGGGAATGACTTCTCTTGACAATCGGGAGCTTCCCGCACTCATGATACAGGCTCCTATCCATAAAGGGAACAGCGGCAGCCCTGTTATCAACCAGAATGGAAAAGTTATCGCTGTTGTATTCGCCACTTCAAGTATGAAACAGGGAGACCACTCCATCGACATAGGGCTCGCGATACCTGTCGATCATCTCCAGAGATATTTAGAGTCAAACTAATAAATTATCGTGTATTGGGGAGAGATAATGCAGCTTAAAATTGTACCCTTGAATGAATCTCTTATTCCTAAAGTAAGAGGCTTGGTTAGTGGTTACTTAAATTCTTCATCCAATGGAGGTGCAGGTGCCTTTTCTCCAGAACAGATGGAAGAGTGTGAGCAAATTCTTAATCGGTTCTTATGCTTTAATTTGGCTCATTGTTATTTAGCTAAGCATGGCGAGGATTATGTAGGGCTTATTGTCCTTTCATGGAGTTTTTCACTATCCAAAGGTTGTGCTGTTTTACGTATAGAAGCTTTATATTCGTCGCCGAAATATAGGAACAAGGGTGTAGGTAGGAGATTGTTGCAACATGCCATTGACTTAGCCAATGAGAGAAAAGCTACTCGCTTACAACTTGAAACAGACGATGATAATGCTCCTGCTCGTGCCTTATACACCAATCTCGGTTTTGAGTTACTAACAGGAAAGGGAGTTTACATGTTATTTTTATAAGCTGGGCAGCCCAATAGCCCTTTTATCCACTATCCCAACTATTCAGAATATAAGCACAGTATCAAATAACCATTCGGCAACTCTATTCCTTATCATCATTGACGTTATACTAGTCCCTCTCCAAATGGTTTAAGCGGTAGGATTGGTCGTGAACCTGTACCGTCTACAGCCTTATTTTCATAGACAACTGAGTCCATAATTGCAAGTCTGAGCCTGTGGGAGAGTGGACAAAAGGACAAACCGATACATAGGTGGGAACCGCGGGATGGTTCAGTATAAATGAACGTGAGAGGCAGCTTAGAGAGGTTCCCGCAAAAGCCGGGGGTATCTCTCTAAAAATGGCCCCGCAGGGATGATTCCTGCGGAGCCGCCGTACATTGGCAACACTTATGTGGCAACATCTGCTTTTCCACTCTGTTTAACAGTAATCATTTGAACTGCGGCATAGACAACAAGGAACAAAATCATAAACGCCGCCGAATACCGGTACATCACTGCATAGCCTGTCATGGAAGAAATAGCCCCCAGCATCAATGCGCCTGTCGCGACTCCGAAGTCCGTGGAATTGTAGAACATGCTGTTAGCCATGCCGTACTGTTCCTGCGGAACCGATCGGATCATCCAAGCTTGAATGGTCGGCTGAATAGCGCCGAACCCAAGTCCGTACAACAGGGCGGACAGAATGAGCATTGGCATCGATGTTGCATAGGAAAGCACCGTCAAGCTCGCAACGACACAAATAGCCGCAGGAATAAGAACGGCCGCATGTCCCCTGCTGTCGAACACTCTACCGGAGATCGGGCGGATAATAATGATTGTGACAGCATTAAACAAGAAAAATAGGCCGACCTGCTCCAGACGCACCGCTTCTCCATACAGAGCAATAAAGCTGAGCAAGCCGCTGTATGTTACCGACAAGATGACGTTTAACAGCGCGGGTAACAACAGTTTCGTATTAAAAGGTTGTTTGGTTTGAGGGCTCGCCTGTGCGCCACCCCGTTTTTTCGGCTCCGGTGGAATCGAACGCGTCAGCACAATAATCGGGAAACTAAGGAGCACAGTCACAGTACCCAGCATGGCCAACGTATTGAAGCCGGACTGCTTCATCACGTTCAAGCCGATCATCGGCCCTATGGACATGGCAAGGCTTGTGGACAGTCCGAAATAGCCGATGCCCTCCCCCATCCTTTTAACAGGAATAATTTGCGATACCAATGTAGGGATGATCGTGCTCGCCATCCCGAACCCAACTCCATAACCGATCCGCATGACAAGCAGCGAGCCGATAGATTCGGCTAGAACATAACTACCGGTAATAATGGCAGCTACCGCTAAGCCAACAAACAAAATGACATTGCGCTGCACTTTCCGCATCAGCGCAGCGGTCAAAAAACGGGTAGCAATCGCGGAAGCCGCGAACACGCTCGTTACAAGGCTGACCGTCAAATCCCCTGCATGGAATTCGTTCTTCACATACGCCGGGAAAGATGATAGCAGCATTTGCAAATTCAAAAATAACAGGAACGCGCAAATCGTTAAAGATATAAACGATTTCGTCCATAGTTTCGTTGATTGTTCATCGTACTGCATGATACTCTCTCCTACTCTCTGTCTGTTAGTTCATTCACGTGGTTGCTAATCCGGAGAAGCAGCTCCATGAGCACATCATATTCTTCTTGGGAAACACATTGCTTAATGTCCTCAGCGACCTGCTGCTCGATCGGGGTCGTCTCTTGGATTAGCAACCTTCCTTTGTCCGTAATATTGACCAAGAACGAGCGCCGGTCGTTCTCTCCGGTTTTCTTGTAGATGAGCCCCTTCCTCTCCAAATGATCGAGAATTCGAGTCGTCGTCGGCTTATCCTTGCCTGAACGTTCGGCAATTTCCTTCTGAATCAAGCCATTTTCCCTGCCTATCTGGTACAGAACCGACCACTGCTCTGGTGTAATGTCATATTCCTTCAGCCGTTGCTGCAGCAGGTTCGATAATTTGCGGTAGGTCACGCCCATAGCGAAACCGATTGAATGCTCTAAGCCGTTGCCATTAGTCGTCATTCCCATCTTCCTTGTCTCATTCATTTTTAATAGTTGTTTAAACAACTATATGTCAAACAACCATAATTGTAAACCATTAATTATAGCCGTTGTATTCAATATAAATTTAAACGAGGGAGCCATAATGGCTCCCCCGTTAGCTACGACCTTGTATCCTCCAACAAATTCAACGTCTTGGCTGCCAGCACCTCCCCTTCAACAAAAAAAGAACGCCCTGGCTCCATCGGATGATGGATAGGGACGTTCTTCGTCATTTCAATTCGATTATTAGCCCAAGCCAACTGGAATCATCAGACATAGCCTTGTTTTGCATGAAACCAAAAGATGAGCTACTGTTTTGATATCAGCACGATTCTGTCAATCGTTTCATCGCTTAGCTTCGTGCTTGTCTTCCCATCGTCGTTCATATGATACAGACGCCCGTTATCTCCCGCATTGACATAGAAAAATCCGGATACATCGTCTTTGTACAAGCACAAATCCCACTCGACGCCGACCATTTTCTGAAGTGACAAGTCAGACTTCAGCATATAAGCTCCGCTGCTGGCGAACAGCATTGTTGCTCTCACTTTACCATCCGTCAGAAGATTGCGCACATAACCTACGTTGTTTACGGATAGCGCCTTCGTGCTAACGATTTTGTTGTTTTTGAACGTGCTTACATAAGCTTTGCCGGCTCCATCTACAAACGCCAGCTTGTCCGTACCTACATTGGCAATTTCCAAAACTCCCGTTTTATGCAATGGGAGCGTTTTGCCGTCCATCGTCATGACTTGGCCTTTGGCTTTCGCATAGTTATAATCGCCGTCCGTACCAAGCACGATTCCTTTATTGAACAGATAGTATTTGTTCGCCCATCCGCCAGAATAGACGGAGTTCGTATCAAGCGGCGACTTTGGGTTAATTGCCTTAGGTGCCCCGCCTTTTCTAGGCACCGAATAGAGCACCATACAATCGGTGGAATAGTTGGTCTCCTCTGGCTTCGTGTTGACCATAATATAAGCGGATGCGCTGTCTGTACGCACAAACCATGGGTCCTCGAACGCTCCCGCTCCAATCCACTGCACCTGACCGTTTCCGTCAGCTGCCTTGGACGCTACCCAGGTTGTACGTCCGTTTTTGAGCGCATTATAATAGATGCGTCCGTCAACGATAGTAAAGCGCGGGTGTTTGACATCTGCCATGTCCGCGACGAGCTTCGCTTCCGCAGCGTCAGCAGCATTGGCCGGGGCACGGTAGATCGCGCCTTTATCAGTCATATAGTAAATGAAATCCTTGTTCGTTTCGAAGTAAACGGCACTATCATAAAAACGCTTTGGAATATTTTCCGATCCGTCAACTGCAACACGCAGCAGGGTGGTCGATGTTGCGTCATACATGAAATACAGGTAATCTCCAGCTGGCTTCAGTTCAGTTCCCCGGAAGTTGAAGCTTTTCAGCAGACGTTCCGCCCCGGTGCCATCGCTTTTGACCCGGTACAAATCACCATCTGACACATAGTAAACATAAGCGTCGCCAGTTGGCGCCGCAGCTGCCTCGCCTGGCGCAGCCACACCTAGCCCGGTCACGATGAGCGAGCATAGAATGAACGCGCATACCGCCCTTTTGAAAAATAGTGAAATGTTCTTCATTCGATAATCATCCTTTCAAGATTTATTAGTCAGTTTCATTCCCCTAGCTTGTAATCTCTAAATGCTTTTCAAGCCCGATATGATTTATCGGCAAATACTAGTAATATTGTTATACCTATAATTGAATTCAAATAATTGAATTCAAAATCATTTTCCGCTCGTTCCAAGCTACTATTTATAGCACAGAAAAGGGACCCGTCATGCACCCCAAAAACAAAACAGGCGACTCTCTATAGAAAGTCGCCCGTGTCAGTTTAATTCAACTCAATTCGATCATAACCGAATAATTATCGCTCATCTTCCACAAACAGTGGCACTTCGACGAACCCTTGCTCCGTCGTCTTGATAAGCCCTATATCAGACAGCCTCAGCTCGGGAACGACGATTAGCGCAAGCAATGACAGCGTCATGAACGCATAGTTCATCGTGCAGCCAGCTTCATACAAAGCCTCGCTGATAGCGCGAGACTGCTCGGCAACCTCTTCGAACGGCGCGTTCGACATCAGCCCCGCTACCGGAAGCGGCAGCTTGACGATCTTGTCCGCTGTCACGACGGCGATACCGCCTTGCATATCGGCTACGGCATTGGCCGCTTGTGCCATCAACGAATCCGAGTTCCCGATTACCATCAAATTGTGGCAATCGTGAGCGACTGTCGTCGCAATCGCCGCCGGCACGTTGAAGCCGACGTCGGACACGAGGCCAAGCGCTTGATTGCCTGTGCCTTTATGGCGCTCGATGACTGCGATTTTGCACAAGCCATCTTCCACACTCAGCGCAACGCTGCCGTCCTCAATGCGTACGGATACGAGCTGCTCCTTCGTATCAACGTGGTTCTCCCGCACTTGAATCGCTCTTGCCGTCCGCTCTCCCGATTGCACTGGCGCTTGGATGACGAAATCTTCCGGAGACACTTCCCGAGTAAGGTGAACCGAACGGATCGCTTCTTCCGGATACTCAAATTCCGGCAGCTCAACGACCATGCGGCCTTTCTCCGCCACGACTTGTCCGGCAGCAATCGTCATGACGACATTGACATCCGCCAGATTACCATCCAGCATAATGATGTCGGCGCACGAAGCAGGGGTAATCGTTCCGACATCACGGGCAACACCGAAGCGCTCTGCCGTGTTGATCGTTGCCATTTGGAACGCCGTTACTGGACGGACGCCTTGCGCGATCGCGTGACGCACGACAAAGTCCATGTGGCCTTCATCCACCAGCGATTCAGGGCTGCGGTCATCCGTCACCAGGATCATGCGGCGTGTATCGATACCGTGATCGGTATGAGCCTTAATCGATTCGGCCACATCATGCCATGCCGAGCCGCGTCTCATCTTAGCATAGATGCCCCGGCGCACGCGCTCGATGACATCCTCCGCCTTGACGCTCTCATGACAGCCGGAAATGCCGCTAGCCGCATAGGCGGATATTCTCCAATCGTCAACCGGCCATGTATAATGTCCGTCGGCGACTCTCCCCGCACGCAAGGTCGCTTGGATTTCCCCGATCATTTTCTCATCGCTGAACACGACGCCCGGGAAATTCATCACTTCGCCCAGTGCAATCATATCAGGTCCCCATGTGAAAGCTTCCGCCACTTCCTCTGGACCTATCGACGCTCCGCTCGTCTCCAGCTCCGGTCCCGTCGACGGCACGCAGGAAGCAACTTGCATATACGCCGCCAGCGGTGTTTCTCTCGCTTCGTCGAGCATAAGCCGCAGGCCGGGCAACCCGAGCACGTTCGTAATTTCATGGGCATCAAAGAACCCGCCAGTCGTCCCCTTGACGAGCACCGCTCTCGCGAATTGCGTCGGAGTGATCTGACTGCTCTCGATATGACAATGACCGTCCAGCAATCCAGGTGCGACATAACGTCCGCCCGCATCGATTACCTTCGTGTCGTCTCCAATCATATGGCTCGCATCCTTACCTACGAAAGCAATGCGTGTTCCTTGCACACCGATGGACATATCGTCCTGAATTTCCCCGGAACAAACATTGACCAATTTTGCATGTTGAATAACGAGTGTAGCCTTCTTATCTCCGCGCGCGGTTGCGACCAGGTCAGGCACACAATCAGCAAGATGCGGTCTGGCAAAACGTTGTGGTGATTCCATGGTAGTGTAGTCCTCCTCGTTGTTGAGTAAAGTGAATCATGTATATATTGCTTGGGTAGGGAGTCTGTGCACAACAATACAATAGCTATTGTTCCACAAACATGTCGAACAGCTTCTGTAACATTACAAATGTCTGCTCGTATGTAAGCAATCCGTCAGGATCAAACTTCTGCTCACCCACTCCAGTCAATAGCGATAAGCTAACCGCCCGCCTTATACACGTTGTCCTTCGCCCATGGCGCAATATTTGCATCGTCAGCAAATGTTATCTTTGCCGTGTTGATGTCGGGCGAGCCGCTTCCGGTTCGTTCCGTTAATGCCGTATGCAAATTAAGGACCAGTGTCGCGGCCTGCTGGCGTGTAATGTTGTCCCATGGCGAGAACGTATCCGTGGTTGTTCCGCTGATTAGCTCATTGGCGTATGCCTTTGATATTTCTATACTGCTTATATCTTTAAAGGGCGATTGCCCCTCGGCAAGCGATTTTCCTAAAATATTTTCGCATAGTCGCACAGCCAACTCAGTAAAGCCAATCCTCGTGATGGGCGTCTGATACGATTGGTCATATTGATACGGAACGATGCCATTGCTCTTCGCTTTCTGATAGTCGGTCACGGCCCACGAACTGACGTTGTCATCGCTGCTCGGCTGCTCGACATCAATCAATATCGTGTCGTAGTTTTGGAAATAATTTTCGACACCTAACAGCGTTTGGCCAGACTTTTTCCCCGTAATATACCCTTCCGCATCCACTGCGGCGACCTCTGGATCAGCGATTTTGAATTGGACATTCGCAGCCTGCAGATGAGTGGACGTCGTTCGATAATTGAGCTTTATTGTTTCCCCCGTCGCAAGACGAAGCGATGACGCCCTTAATGTTACTTCAGGAATCATATCGAAAAAGACTGTATCATATTCGATGTCAACGGCTTTGCCTGCTTTGTCGTATACTCCGCTCACTTTTACATGAAAAGCATCATCTTTATGAAACCGTTCTATGCCATCCGGTCTAAAGATGATGCTGAACGGTACCCCGTAGTGACCTGTTTCTACATTAAAATATTTCCCGTTCTTATTCTTATCCTCACTATCGAAAACCCATTGCTTCCCGTCCCTCGTTCTTGTCAAAGCAACCTGGATGTGCTCCGTTCGGGTTCGATCATATCTATCGACGTTAAAGGAGACAGACCAAGGATCGTCAGGCGCAAATATCTCTTCCGGAAAGTAGCCTTGGGCAGGCCAGCTTATGTAATCGTATTTCACTTCTTCCGCGCGCTCCTTATTGATCGCATACATCGAAGAATAAGGGACTCCTTCTATTGAATATGCGATTCCAAACATCGTCTTTTTCATAGCCGGGTTCAAAATCCAGCGTCGATGTCCTACCCGGTCAATATTACCCGGGCTGCTGTCGGACATATAACCATGGATGATGCTGCTATAGAAGGTCGGTCTGCCCATCGATAAATTGCTCGTCCGCGTCCCTTCATTGCCGAGCTTGAATAATACATCCTCCATGCCGTCTGGGTGTGTCGGATAATGAGTCAGGCGGTCGTTGACAGCATTGACCAGCGCAGCTGCCTGCTGTTGAGTGTGCAATCCCCAGTCCGGCTCAACATCATCTGGCAGCCCAGCCAAGTAACGTACGAAATTCGTCGCGTTCACTCCGTCCAATACATATTCCGCCTTCAACCTGCCCGGTGCAAATGGTGTGCTTGTCTGCGGCTCCACCTCGTAAATATCCGCTGTCTTCATATACTGAAAGCTCGTGCCCATCGGCTTGTACTGCAGCCATTTATTTATAATTTCCTGCTTGGTTCGATTGACCGTCTTCTCTTGTACACGGTGCGGGGCAGCATGGGCCTCGCTACCGCCGCTCCATAACAGTGACATACAAACGGTAATGACCAGCAGTGTCTTCACATGCAACTTCATACGGGTAACCCCCAATATATATGTCCAGCAATTACGAAATCTAATCTGAAATCATCACATGACCATACCGCCCAGCCAAATAATTATTTCTTTACAGATACATCAATTCGCCTCCACCCTGCATTTTCCTCTATTCTTCGACAAAAACATCACGCATGCTCTCCAATTCGTACTGTAAAAGTGCAAGCTTAATTAAAAAAAGCCGCAGCTTTAGCCACGGCTTCCCTTACTATACTATTTATTTTGCGACTTGCTGACCGGCAATGCGACCGAATGTAATAACATCGGCAATCGCATTTCCGCCAAGTCGGTTCTTGCCGTGAATGACGCCAGTCACTTCACCGGCGGCGTATAAGCCCGGAATTGGCTGGCCTTTCTCATTCAATACCTCTGTCGTCTTATTAATCACGAGTCCACCCATTGTATGGTGAACAGAAGGCACTGCTTTTTGAATGTAATAAGGTCCTTGACTCATATCCTTCAAGCCTGCGCGATGGTTAAAGTCATCGTCTTTCCCTGCCTTGGCGAACTGATTGACGCGATCAACTGTCGCCTGCAGCGCTTTCGGGTCGATGCTGAAAAATTTGGCCGCTTCTTCCAACGTGTCTGCTTTATGCAACAGACCGTCTTTGACAAGCATATCGTACTCATCCTGATGAACTTCGATCGTCTTGCCAATATCTGCAATGGATTGGTTCCATAACTGATAAGCGTAACCGCCTTCTTGCGCGAGAATCCCTTTCGAGATTACGTCACGACGCTCCAGCTCTTCGACGAAGCGTTTACCACTCTGGTTTACCAGAATTGCCCCGTCAAAGCGGCTGTCCGCAACAAGCGAGATAACGCCCGTCTTCGGATTGCATACCGGATAAGTCTGGATGCTTTCCATATTTGTAACCGCAGCACCTGCAGTCTGCGCCATGACAATACCGTCGCCAGTCGTTCCCGGTGCGTCGG
The DNA here is from genome assembly GCF_000283315.1 of Paenibacillus sp. OSY-SE. NCBI lineage: Bacteria > Bacillati > Bacillota > Bacilli > Caryophanales > Paenibacillaceae > Paenibacillus > Paenibacillus sp. OSY-SE. The sequence continues at coordinate 26,717 of NZ_ALKF01000191.1, forward strand.
TCGTCATATATTTTTCATCGTATTCTGGATTGTATTGCTTTCTCATTTCGACGTTGGATCCGAAGCCGCCCGCAGCGATGATGACGCCTTTGTTGGCATGGAACGTGATGGTGTTGCCCTTGGCTCCTGTTGCCTCGACTCCTACGACTTTTCCACTTTCATCAGTAATCAATTTGTCCGCCTTCGTGTTCGTCTTCAGAATGACACCGGCTTCATCCATATGCTTTTTCAGCTTCGTAATGAGCTCAGCGCCCGTATGTCCTTCCGGAATAAGCGCACGCTTTACGGAATGTCCACCGAATTGGAACAAGTGATCCTCCAGGAAATTGACCTTTATTTCATCCTTCAGCCATTCGGCAGCAGCAGTTGCATTCTCAGCAAGCACGCGGACCATTTCCGGATCGCCTATATCGTCTCCGCCTTTGAGCGTGTCTTTCACGAACAAGTCTACACTGTCTTCAATGCCGAGATTTTTCTGTACCCACGTATTGGCCGCGTTCATCTCGCCACCGGAGATGAGCGTATTGCCGCCTACGCTTGGCATTTTTTCAAGCAGAACGACCGAAGCCCCCGCTTGCTTCGCTTCCAATGCTGCGCTGAATCCGGCACCGCCTGCGCCGATAACGACGACATCATACGTCTGTTCTGCAGGCTCCTCCGATTGGCTGTTTCCTTCCGCCTTCTTCGCGACGAGCGTCAACCCAGCCTTCGCCACCGCATCCTTTACCGCATCAATGAAACCTTGGCTTGTCATGGTCGAACCGCTGATCGCATCTGCATCCGCGCTATTCGATGCGATCATCGTATCCTTCAGTTCTTTATAAACAGGCTCGGCCAATACTTCGTTTTCCTTCTGTTCGAGCACTTTAATATCCTTAATCTCATTGTTCTCAAATGATACTTCTACCTTAATTGCACCGTGTTTTCCATCGCCTTCTCCGATAGAAGTGACTGTCGTCCCCTGTTCCGTTCCTTTGTCAGCGCCTTGAACATCCTTGTTTCCATCACCACATGCAGCCAACATCACGACTAAACATAGGATGAGCAGAATGCTACCCGCTTTCTGAATACTCTTCATGTTGTTTAACCCCTTGTCTAATATGCTCTAGTCTCGCAGCGAAACAATACTGTGCACAATACAATAATTATAGTAGCACAGTTTTTTTTATTTAAAAGTGAAAGTTATCACTTTCACTAACTTTAAAATGTTATCCATAAAAAAAGAGGGTCGACCCTGACCCTCCCTCTAGATGCTATGAGATCATAGCAAAGACTTGCTCATGACACCTGACTCGCTTTATACCCTTTGCCAATGAACTCATGAACGTTATGGACGGTTACATAAGCATGATCATCCAGTTCGCAAATGATTTTTTTCAGTTGAACGAGCTCCTGCTTATTAATGACGATATACAGCAGTTCTTTGTTGGAACCTGTATATCCTCCTCGTCCTTCTAACACCGTCAATCCGCGCGACATTGCTGTCGTCACCTTTTGTAAAATTTCATTCGGCTTTTCTGAGATGATGAGAACCGCTACCCGCTCATCCAGACCTTCAATCATGAAGTCGATAACTTTCGCGCCGACATACACGGCAATTAATGTGTACATCGCTTTCTCTTGACCGATGATGAATATCGAGCCTGCAATGACGACGATGTCGATAATGAGCATCCCTTTGCCGACACTCCAGCCCAAATACTCATTCGCCAATCGGGCCAATATTGCGGAACCGCCCGAAGTGCCTCCAGCACGGAATATGAGGCCGAGACCGATGCCTACCAGCAATCCCGCAAACAGAGCTGCCAATAGCGTGTCATCGTTAATCTGCACCCCGATTTGTTCGGTGACATGCAAAAACAACGAGGTTAACACGATGCTGATGACGGTATATATGACCGTTTGCTTGTCAAAAAAACGATAGCCGATTGCAAGTAAAATACTGTTTAAAATAAAGTTAACGATTCCAGGCGACCATTCGAACAAATAGTGCGTCACCACAGTTATGCCGATGATTCCGCCCTCCGACAGCCGGTTTGGAATGGCAAAATAATTAATGCCGAGTGCAAAAATAAGTGAACCTAGCGCTACTAACGCAATGTCCCTAAGAAGTTTTTTCATCTTGATAAGCCTCCCACATGCCATTGTACACGATATGAACCACTATAGGGAAGATTCGGTATTATTCGGCGTGAGAGGTTCGACGCTTTACTCGCTATATTCCGATTGCAGCAATCCCATATGAATAATATGGTGCCATGCGCCATTGCGGAACAAAGCTTCTCTGGACATCCCTTCCTGCTGGAAGCCCAGCTTCTCATACAGCTTAAGCGCCCTCGTATTGAAATCAAACACCCTTAGCGAGATGCGGTGCAAGTTCAATTCCATGAAGGCATAACGAAGCAAAAGACCAAGCGCTTCTTGTCCGTATCCCTTCCCCCAATAATCCGGTTCACCAATGTCGATAATCAGTTCGGCGTTCCTATTTTTAAAATCAATGGAAATGAGCGAAGTAATTCCGATAGGCTGATCGGAAGCAGAGTCCATTATGAAATACGTTTTTGAATGGGTGGAGCCAAGAATGACATGTTGAACGAAGCTCCCGGTTTCCTCCATTGAATAGATGTCTAGGGCAGGGCTTGTCGACTCCATCACGCCGATCGTATTTCTCCACTTGTGGTAAACAGCAATGTCTTGTTCAGTCATTTTCCTTAGCTTGATTCGGTTCGTTGCAAACATTATGCTACCTCCTATCGTTATTTGCCTGAAGTGGACATTCTCATTATCCGCTTTGTCAAAAGAGGAAAAAAGGGTATAATCCATGTTTAAGTGTCCCCTTTTAGGAGGTGAGCCAATGATACTGGAATACTTGGAGTTCCGCGCCTATTTATATGATCGGGAAGTCGAGCGCAAAGCAGCATTCCTGCTGCACGAGCTGGCAACCATCTGGCGCTGCAGCGTCAAAAACGCAAAACGTAAATTAAAAAAACTGACGGAACAGCGTTACTGTTCCTACACTCCTGGCCGTGGCAGGGGTAATCGTTCGGAGGTTCAGTTTTTCACCGATTTTCGCAAGGAACTGCATACCGTAATCCGGCAATATCTAAATGAAAAAGATTTGAAGCGGCTAATGCATGTATTACAGCTCCCCTTTCCTCAGCAATGGATAGACGATTTGCGCAAGCCCATACAGGAGCAATTAGGGCTGCAGACGTCTGACCCTGCCACTGATGTATTGCACGCCATCATAACGCAGCCCGTGACGGCCATCGATCCAGCGCGTTCATCGATTACGTTCGATCAGATGCTCGTTTCTTTGATTGGCGACACCCTGCTGCAATATGATGCGGACAAGGACGAACTTCTTCCTCATCTGGCCATCGCATGGGAAGCGGATGATCGCTATGAAATATGGACGATCTTTTTGAGAAAACGAATCCTATTCCATCATCACCGTACATTGACGAGTGCCGATGTAAAATACAGCTTAGAGCGGCTGCAGCAAGCATCTTGCGCGAATCGATGGCTTGCGGAGGATATCGCTTGGATTCACTGCTTGTCCCCGCTCATGGTCCGAATCAATCTTCGTCAATCCAATCCTTTGTTCGGGCGTTACTTGGCGTCAGCGCCGATGACGATTGTACCAGCGGATGCTCCGATACAAGACAAACATTTCATAGGAACGGGCGCCTACAAAATAACGGAATGCACAGAAAGCAAAGTGGTCTTGGAAGCGTTCGACGATTACTTTAAAGAACGGCCTTTTATCGATGCCGTCCAATTTTGGAAGGTACCTCCGGAAAAAGCGCAACTGATTGCGTATCGCATCACCATGGATGACGGACAGCCTGGACCGGCGTTGCAGGAAAATCGCGTAGAGCATGGCTTTCGTTTCGTCATGTTTAATACGAAGCATGTCCCCTTGATGAGAGATCGAGAGCTCCGGCTGGCTATCAACGAGCTGTTTGCGATGGATGAGATGTGGCGGGATTTGGACAGAAGTGGACTGGTGCATGCATCTCACTTCTTCCCTTGGAAGAGCAAGCCTATAAAACGAAGCTTAGGGACTGCAAAGCAATGGCTCCAGAATAGCTGCTACAACGGAGAGACACTGCACGTGTACACATTGGATTTGCCAGAAGCATGGGCGGAGGCAGTCTGGTTTCAGCAGCAGGCCGCACGAATCGGCTTGAACATGATGCTCCATCCCTACTCTTTCAATGAGCTGTATGACCGCTCCATGGATGAGGACATTCATATAATATTTTCCGGAGAGGTGTCCTCGCTTGATCCGCACCTTTCGTTTTTGGGCGCTTTTTACAATGATGCGCTCGCTTTCAGAAGATTTATCGCAGACAATCATATGACCAGCATAGATAAAAAGCTAAAAAAAATGAAGCTCGCTCCTGCCGCTGAACGAGAGCAGCTCATTGATGAAGTCGTCCAGTACATGCACAAGGAGATGCTCATCGTATTTATGCATCACCCGCTTCATCAACGCACGTTCGATCCGATGCTTCAGCATATCCAATACGATACATTCACATTCGTTGACTTAAAAAAGCTGTGGATACGCCCGTCATATGATGCAGATACGCCGGGATAATGCCATGCCGCATCAAGCACAATATTAAACAAATAACATGCGGCTGTCATGGACTGTCATAACAACTGATGAACAGCTTCATCATATATAGATGCATTTCCATAGTAAAAAGACTGAAATAGAGACCGAAGATGCTGCTTTCGGTCTTCTCCGACTTATAGAGTACATTTTGACCAATGTAATCTTTAGCCTCATTACGTTTTACGCCGCTTCACCAGAAGATTATATGTAGCTCAATCCTATGCGCCACTCTCCCTTTCCATCAGAAAATATGATTCGCCTGAACCTTAGCGTCACTTAATCCTTCCATGAGGAAGGTCTGCTCATTCGAACCTTAGCGTCACTTAACCCTTCCATGAGGAGGGTCTGCTCATTCGAACCTTAGCGTCACTTAACCCTTCCATAAGGAAGGTCTGCTCAATCGAACCTTTGTATCACTCTCCCCTCCCTTCAGAACAGCATAACGTTGCTCTGCAAATAAATAAATTTCATGTAATTAGAAAACCAACTTGAATTACGAACATATGTTTCTTATAATGGATATAAGAACATTCGTTCTATGATTAGATTTAGAAATACAGCTACGAGGAGGATATTTTAGGTGGAAGCCTTGCAATCTATCGCTACGTTGGAAGACTTGCAGCGTCAGTTTCATACCGAATCTTCTTGCGTCTCTTTTCTATATAAGTTGAAATGGCCACATGGTTTTGTCTGCCCACGCTGTCAACATGCCCATGCCTACATTATCCGGACACGCAGGCTTCCTCTGTATGAGTGCCGTGCCTGCCGCCATCAGACATCGCTTATCGCCGGCACGATCATGGAAGGCAGCCGCACATCTTTGCAGAAGTGGCTCACTGCATTCTGGCTTGTCTCCCGTTCCGATATCGGCATCAACGCCGTCCGGCTTAGCTTGATTATCGAGGTTACATACAAGACCGCTTGGTTGATGCTTCACAAGATCCGAGCCGCGATTAGTCTCGCCGACACCAATCGGCCGCTGACAGGGGAGGTTCATGGCTTCGTAACCTTCTATGCCCGCCATCCTTCAAGACAACTCAACCCGGGGGAATCCCCTCTGATCGTTGCCGAATCTGTCACGCTAGACGGAGAAGTGGGCGAACTCAAGATGAAGCTTGTGGAGCCAACTCGCCTCTCCGATGGCTTGCTTCTTCATTCCGATTGCGAACAATTCGCCAACCTGCATGTTGCCAAGACTGCTACCGAGACATCCATCATCCGACACAATTTTCGGATTCGCCGCAACAGCCCCTTATATCAATCCTTCAAATGCGCATGGCGCTGGATGAACGATACCTTTCACGGGATAGGGGCCAAATATCTTCAGACATATCTGGATGAATTTTGCTTTCGCTTCAATACCTCTCTCCATCATACGTCCGCTTGGGAGCAACTATTGTGCTTATGCGTGGCGGTGTTTTCACCTGCCTCGACTTGCACCCTATATGATAAGACCTCTATTTCAGGCGCACCGACAGCAGCATGACCAAAGTTGTTTGCACCGCACCTTGCTCGAAACGTAAGTCCGATACATGCTCACACATCATTTTTTCATTCTATTTTCATCTATATTTGCCCCTTCATGCTGTGAATTAATTTTCATCGTTCTGGCTGTTGCTTTACGCTCTGTTCCAGCAGTGACTGTTTGAGCGTTCTGACTGTGCTTTTTGCTTTGAGCTTATCTGTAGCTTGGGGGCGTTCTGGCTATACTTTTTGCTTCGTTCTTAGCTGTGGCTGTGGGGGCGTTCTGGCTGTACTTTTTTTCTTCGTTCTTAGCTGTGGCTGTGGGGGCGTTCTGGCTGTACTTTTTGCTTGTCCCTGCTGCAACTGCTTATCTAACTTCGTGTCGAAAAACTTTTTCTGAATATTCATTATCTCCTGACGCATAACGCATCTGGTCTTGCTCATTGAAGATGAAAAAGTATTCCCAAAATCACGCACTCGTATCGTCCTGTTTCAAACTTATGTAGTTTCTGAACTAAGGGGATATTGAAGCTAAGGTCTATAACAAGAATCCTGCTATGAACGCAATATTAACTCGTAATTAAAATTATGCTTTTGTACTATGCACGACCTTAATTCAATATCTTCATATTGTAATAGGGTAGCGGCTTTTGCTTTTATTTTCATCTGAACCGAAGGGATAGTGGAACTAAGCAATTGAATCTTAAAGCTACTCGCTCGCTTCACCCTGTTATGGTTGCTAAAAAAGTGCACAGCCCAAGACCGTGCACTTCCAAGTTCACTCTATTGTCGTTTCATAATTACTTCTAATTCAGCTTATATCAGTGCATATCGCCTCATATTAATGGGATTTAACCCATTTCGCTACGTCATTGACGACATCAAGCGGCACATTCCCCGGAACAACATATTCTTCTCCGGTGGAAGGCTTATCCGACGGGACAAAAATGTGGTTCAGCTTCGGATAAAGCTTGAATTCCACATCCTTACGGTTCTTCAGCGCTTCCTTCCAACCATCAAGATGCTCTTTACCGACTTGAACATCATTGTCGCCTTGAATAATGAAGAGCGGAATCTTCTGATCCTTAGCGATTTCCCCGCCATAGTTATTGCGGAAATCGAACCACCAGGATGCCATCGCCAGCTGCAAATCTTGCGGGTAATTATCTGCCGTGTATTTCTCGTTCTTAATGACTTGCAGTTGTTGTTTCCACATATTCACTTGCGCCTCAATCTGGGCGGTGACCTGCTCTGGCTGACCCGCTTCCTTCGCGCGTTTCAACTGCCCTTCCATTTGGGTCAGTATCAAGTCCTCGAGAGGACCGGACGGACCTGCAGCGATAATGCCGCCGCGAATCGATTTTGCGCTGTCTTGCGCAAGCATCCGAGGCACGAGCATGCCGCCTTGACTGTGGCCCAACACATATACACGCTCTTTATTCAAACGCTCATCTTGTCCCGCCCATTTGACTGCTTCGAGCGCATCGTCAAGCGTCTCTTCCTTGACTGTAAACTTCGGCATAGCCGTCGCTTGGAACGGATATTCGCGCGTACGCTTTTCATAGCGGATCGTCGCAATGCCCTGCTCAGCCAAACCGACAGCCATATCTCGGAACATCTTGCCCGCGCCGATCGATTCATCACGGTCATTCTGCCCAGAGCCATGCACCAATACAACTACCGGAAATGCACTTTCGCCATTTGCAGGCACCGTCAATGTTCCTGGCAGCTTGAACTGGCCTTCGCCGATGACGATGTTTTCTTCTTTATAAGCACTCGCATTATCATATGCTGGAGCTTGATAGCCGCCGGATCCGACCGCACTGAAGAAAAGCTCATCGACGAGTCCTTGATCGTTATAACGGAGTTCCAGTGGCAACAACTGCCCTTTATCCGTCTTGAACAAGATACTTACGTTTTGATGCACCCCGTTGTCTTGCATGGCCGCATTCTCAAATTGGGTCGGTAAACCGAACATACCGGTAAGCAGCTTCGTATTTAAAGACAGCGACATCTGCTTCGTTGCTTCACGCAGCTCCGGCGTAATTAATTTTTGCAATTGCGCTTCCGCCTGCGGCTGTGCGGCCAATTTTCCCCACTGTACGACGAACTGGGAGGCGCGTGTTTTCCAATCCGAAGCATCTGGAACGACTGAATCGTTAACCCACTTCGCATTTAACTGCAGTCCCTTTTTAACCGAATCCCATGGCACTACTAAAGCGCCCTGCGCTTCCGTACCGAATTCAGCTTTAGCCGCAAGCTTTAATTCCTGGCCATTCACATCTGATCGATCTTCATTCAAGCGAACCGTCCACACAAGTTCACCATAAGTGACTTTGGCGGTCTTATCTTCCGAATTCCATTTCACATAAGCCCCGATAGATTCAACTGCTTGTCTTAACGGCACCATCGTGGCACTTTCTTGTTCCCCAAGTTTTTCAATGGCTGGAGTTTCTTCCACCGCCAACGCTGCTGGTGCCATGCTTCCGAACAACAAGCAAGCGCTCATCATCCATCTCCATACTGATTTGTTCATGCCTCTTCCCCTTATCTCTCTTATGTTTTTTCATGTAGGGTTTTTAGATTCGGCTAATAACTAGCCTCCTATATTACGTTATTACGTTTTCAGCCTAATATTCGTTCAATCTCTGCTAATTCTTCTTCCGCAAAGGCGAGATTATCCAATGCTTTAACATTCTCCTCAATTTGGCTGATGCGGCTGGCACCGATTAATGCAGATGTGACACGTCCGCCGTGAAGCACCCAGGCAAGCGCCATCTGAGCCAACGATTGTCCTCTGCTGCTTGCGATCTCGTGCAGCATACGCACCTTTATAATGACATCCTCTGAAACTTCTCGTTCTTGTAAGAATCCGCTTGACTTCTTCGCGCGTGAATCTTCCGGAATGCCGTTCAAGTAACGATTCGTCAGCAAGCCTTGCTGCAGCGGACAGAACGCGATGCTGCCGACGCCATGCTCGTCTAGAACGTCCTGCAAACCATCTTCAATCCATCGATTGAGCATCGAATAAGAAGGTTGATGAATCAGGAGCGGCGTGCCTAGTTCTTTCAGAATACGGATTGCTTCATTTGACTGCTCAGCATCATACGATGAAATTCCCACATATAAGGCTTTACCTTGACGCACGACTAAATCCAAAGCCGCCATCGTCTCTTCCAGCGGCGTGTTAGGATCTGGACGATGAGAGTAAAAAACATCTACATAATCCAGTCCCATACGCTTCAAGCTCTGATCCAAACTGGCTACGAGATATTTTTTAGAACCCCACTCTCCGTATGGTCCTTCCCACATGTAATAGCCCGCTTTCGTGGAGATGACCATCTGATCGCGATAAGGGAGAAAATCTTGCTTCATCATCTTGCCGAACATTTCTTCAGCCGATCCCGGAGGAGGGCCGTAATTGTTCGCTAAATCAAAATGCGTAATCCCCAGATCAAATGCTCGTCTTAGCATCGCTCGGCCGTTCTCTGTTGAATCAACGCCCCCAAAGTTATGCCATAATCCAAGCGAAATCGCCGGAAGCTTTAGGCCCGATCGGCCGCAGCGATTGTATATCATGGAGTCATAACGCTTAGAATCTGCCGAGAATTCCATTCAAGCTCACTCTCCTTCCCACATAAACGCGCGAGTATCGAAAAATTAAGATATGTATTCTTATTTATTATAATCTATTGGGTCTTTACTTGTTAATGTCTGTTCGAGATTCGTTGAAAGGGGTTATTCTCCACTCCAGTGACCTTTCACACCTGACTTTGGCGGGGATAGGTGTGCTTCGTACAGACCATATTAATGACACGGTCCGCTGAAGCTTGACGGTACGTTGGGATCAGTCGGGATCAGGAGTATATCTGGAAAGTTGTCGTCTGCATCGCTGCAGAATTCAGCGGAACGAGAACAATACTTTTATGCTATGAAGGAGGCAATAATCAATCATGTCCATTCCTAAACACCGCCGAGAAAATGCTAATAAAATTCGAAAGCAGACCCCTCATCCACCGCATGGCAAAATCAAGTCCTTTAAAGAACTTGTAGAAGAGTAAAGAGTAAGTAAATTCGAGGCGCTTGAGCATCGGTTAATGATGCGCTCAAACGCCTCTATTACGTTACGGATATAAACGGAAAGTAAAGAGGGGCTTCCATTTCCGTCGTTGCGCTTATGGTTCCCGACTGGCTTCTTTATATAACACATAACGCCGCTGTAAATCATGCCAAATGTATGTAATGTCACGTGCTGGGTCGGTTTCCCATATTTTATACAAGAAAGGGCCGCTATATCCAGCCTGAGCCAATCGATCCATGATGAGCGGCCACTGATTGATTCCTGCGCCTGGCATTCCAATGCTTCTCGTCTTGACTGTCATAATTAGAGATGTGTACGGAAATAATATGAGAAGCGAGTCGATCAATGAATATTTCTGGCATTTCGCACAATTGCATATCTCTATCGCAATTGAAAGCGAACCGTATGGCTTTTACCACGAGAGCCCTCTGTGCGAACGACGATTTTCCACCCTTTATCTATTCGAGTGGCTTCAATGGAAGGATCGGATGATGCAAGTTTAAGCTCATCATCCGCTTTATCCCAATAAAAAGTTAGCTGTTGCCGTGTCTGGGTCGGATCGGATAGAGCTATGGTGACACCGGTATCTGTCTTCTTCATCATCAATGCAAGCGGATTTTCCGCGCGCAGCCCTTCCACCTCCGCAGGGGCAAAGAAATGAACGCCGGTTAGTCCGCTCTTGCCATCGGACACCGCATGCACTCGACTATCTTGGCGAAGGATATGAATGTCCGGATTTCTGCTATACGCTGCAGTCTCTTCTGGATCAGCGTTCGGCAGCAGCACATAACGGTATGAACCCGCTTTCGGTTCAACGCCATGTGGAACGGCCAGGCTGCCGTAATGTCTCGTCAGGAGATCGTCACGCACATTTGGATTTCGGTTTATTTCCCGCCATGAATGCATCCGCGTTTCCCTTATAATGCGGATCGGCTGAGGATCTATAAATACGACGCCCAAGTCAGAGTTCGACGTATTCCCTTCCATGTGTGCCCACGAAGCACGCTCAAGTATCTCTTCGCCATTCCGCTGTGACAGCATGTCGTTCCCGTCTACAATAATCTGGTTAGTGCCTTGCCCGTTCAGCCTGTGGTTCTCCACAATCGTTTCCACCGCTCTGTTGCCTATGCTTCGAATATCAGTGCCAATTGCCACAATTTCGTTATCAAACATGAACCATGACTTCTTGCCCTCCAAACCTGTTTTCGTGCTGGCGCTCATTGCAAATTCCATGCCGGCTGTGCCGAACATGCCGTCCAGCGTGGCTCCGCCCACCCATGGCTTCGGATTAGAGTAGGATGCCCAATCCTTCGGTTCAGGCAGCACATGGTCTGTTGTTGTGCCGGGCAGGCGTCCCATATCAACGGTTGCCCAATATCCGTCGCTGAATTGGGACAGATCGCCGTTATATAGCGACGTCATCCCGATACCCGTATACCAGCCCTTCACATTCTCACCGTTCCCGAATTCAAAGGCGGAAATGCGCGGGGAAAACATACTGATGCCGAAGGCAAACCGTTCACGCAAATGTACGGATCTATCCATTGCGGCAAACAACTGATGTTTAACCAACTCGCCTCTTGGAACAACGTGTTCATCCGACAACATTTTTTTTACCAGGCTCATTTCGTATATATTCAGACCGGTAAAATAAGGCTGCAGCGTCGTATCGGACAAGGCCCATTCTTTGATCATGGAACGGATGCGCTGGCGTTTCTCCACCGGCGCTCCTTCCGCCAAGCGAAGCAGCGACATTGCAACAGCACGGCCGGACACATGGTCTTCCGATGCCGCCCTCGAGATAGCGCGTCCGCGCACCATGTCCATCATCGCGCCTTTATAGATGAGCGGCTCAAAGGAGTCAAACACCCAATCGTACACGATGTCCGCATTCGCATGCTCAATCGGCCAAGCCGATCCATTGAACAGGTAGAATGCGTCAGCCATGCCCGATATCAGAACCGCGCCGTAGCTTCCGGTATAGGCAATATTGGCATGCTGGATAATCGAGCCGTCATCATAGACACCATCCCCAGATGCGGCATATTGATATTCCGTATCGAGCGCATTCCGCGCCTGAAGCAGCTTCGCACTATTGTCAACAGCCATGGCGCGCAGCGTGACGACCATCACCTTGTCAAGTAAGTTCGCGCCATTCTCCACGATATCAGGGTTTACGGTAAACCTAATTTTCGGATCCGGCACGAACCTATCAATGGCGGCAGCATATTGGCGAAGCTGATCCGGCGTCAGATCATCATGCATAAGCACCATTAAATCTCCCAGCATGCGTGCGGAGCCTATTTCCCAGTCCCACCAATTTCCAAACGTCTTGGTCCGTTCGTTATATTGATGCGAATAGACAAAATCCATACCGGAGACAATCGCTCGCCTTAGCTCATCGCTTTGGTAGAACAGTGAAGCTGGCGTACGATACGCCACCGCCATCGTTCTCAGCTTATCCATGTTGCTGGAAGGCGCCGAAGACACATGAGCCGGAGGTTCCTCTCCCCACAAATTTAACCGATCCGGTGCCATGTTCATTGTATCTAACAGTCCGGATCGGCTCTCGTTCCGAATTTTCGCATCCAGCTCCGCTATTTTGCTGTCCAAATCGAGATCTCCGGGATGATACAATGCGTTGCCTGTCAAACGGTTAACCCACTTGTCCCGCATGTTCCGGAAGTCCTGCTTCCGATCAACCGTTTCCACATGGACCCGAGATACGGCTTCCACCTTGCCATTCGGTGTTTCCACTCGAATCACTGCAGTTCCCTCCTTTATTCCAGTGATAACGCCTTCTTGCGTCACTTCGGCCACCTCCGGGTCAAGCGAAGTCCACTTGTATGGAATTTCTTCCGTTCCCGACGGGAATCGGATTGGGGTCAAGCGAATCGATTCCCCCGATCGCACACTAGCCGGATTCGGCTGGAGCAGCAGGCTGTTGATGACCGGTTCATCAGTCCGTCTTAGCTGCACTTCATCGAAAAAAGCGCTTCCTGTAGCCGATTCGAGAAACAACTCAATCCGCAATCGTGTCGCTTTGCCCGGAGTCCGTATCGGCAATGTATGGAGCTCCCAATCGGTATCGCCCTTAAGCTTGACAGTAGACGGGCCATCACCCGCTTTGGTGCCGTTGGCCTCGAAGAACTGCGTCCGTACATAAACGCCGCCGTATGATACTTCCGTCCGCACCCTTTCGGCCTTCATCGCCAACGACAGCGCATAGCTGCGGTCTGGCTCGACGTTAACATCCTGCAGCACGGCAGCGCGGCTGACCACATCAGCATCCACACGTATGGCTCGCTCCCCCTTGTAAACCGTGTCCGTTACGGACAGGACAGGTGAACCGGAAGGAGTCCATTCGCTCCAATGCAGCGGTTCAATATTGTCCTTCCATCGATTCCGTGTCGAAGTGCGCACCTCTTCAAAGCTTGGATTATTCAGTAAATTCGGATAAACGTTTGCGGCGGGATACAAGGATGAAGCGGCAGCAGACCCTACGATTGCGGCGGATTCGGCAACGGTCTGCGAGTAAGCGGTAACAGAAATGCAAGGAAACAGTAATGCGAAGGCGAATAGTCCGCAGGCAGTGCGCCTCCGACGGTTGATGTGACGATTGTGCAAGAACATTCATCCTTTCCGTTTTAAAGTAGTCAGAAAGATAGCGCTTACATTCGTTTATATTATACGGCAGAATAACGTAATGGCAAGAGGCCAATCCATCATTTCACATCTATTTTTTTGCTGGATAGTCTTCGCCGTTCAGTGGATGGGGAGACCCCTGGAGCGTATGAGAAACGATTAACGTCTGAACGAATTATACCAAAAAGCGATGCCGGCGCAAGAAGAAGCATTGTTACTGCGCTGGCGCTGGGGGGAGTCCTTCCCAATCGATTAATCGAGACATCCTATCATAAATGGGTTTCGTTTGCAGATATGCACAATCAAGAGCGCACTTTGAACATGCCATTACGTTCCGATATAGAAATGCCTTGGGCAGCTTGGCAAGGTAATCTCAAAGTAAATGAAGATATGGTAGAGGATCTTTTCGGAAAATACATGTAATGTTCCGATTTAAAAATATGATTTCTAAGGCAAAAGGCTAGCCTAGAGTAGTTGCCTCTCTCTAGAACAGCCCTTGTCCAAAATTAACTCACAGCAATTCAACGACTATCGAAGGCCACATCCTATTCCTACGATGTTTTAAAAAAATTCTATAATAATTGGGATAGCAGGGTCGAGCACATCCCCCCCGGGGATTGCCAACGAATTTACGGTTACTGTTGAAGTACTACTTAATTGGAGCATACCATTGATATAAAGGTTGTAGTAGGAATATGAGGAAGGAAATGCCGGTGGTACCCCACCATCATCATCTGTAAATTCTGTAACTGCAATCGTAAATGTGGCGCCCGTTCCTGTCCCAGCTCCTATAGTGGAGTAATATCTTTTACCCGTAATATGTGGTTTGATAATTGACATTTATAACATCTCCTATTCAATACTTAAATGCTGTACAAAACATCGATTTTATGACGACTAGCATATTATATTAAATGCAAGCACTTTAAGAGATGTCACTATACTTCACATTTCACATAGTAAAATGATTCATTTTCATTACAAAAAACCGTTGGATACTTAAAGCACACTCTGATCGTAAGTGGATGCGTAAGTACAAGCAGTTAGGAGAATTCGGGCTTGTATTGGACGTGGAAAGCGTAAGCAGTATGTTGAACAGGATCGTTATGTCAAACGGTTGGAAATAGAGAGTACCGTTGCAGAGAATTAGGCATCTCCAGGATACTTCCAACAAGGCAAGAAACTATATGGATGATCTATTTTTCAAAGAAATGTGATTTTCCAAGGAAAAAGGCTCCCAATGGGAGCCTTTAATCATTGCTATATCAAACCTGGGGCTGATGGATTACATCATGCCGCCCATTCCACCCATGCCGCCCATATCAGGCATTGCAGGCTTATCTTGTTCCGGTTTGTCAGCGATAACCGCTTCAGTTGTCAAGAACATAGCTGCAACGGAAGCTGCGTGCTGCAGTGCGGAGCGTGTTACTTTCGCAGGGTCCACGATACCTTGGGCAATCATATCAACCCATTCGCCAGTTGCCGCGTTGTAGCCTACGCCCACTTTTTCATTTTTCAGACGCTCAACGATAACGGAGCCTTCTTGACCCGCGTTGTCCGCAATCGTGCGAACCGGAGATTCCAGTGCACGCAATACGATGTTTACGCCTGTCAACTCGTCACCAACAGATTTAACTGCCGATACTGCTTGGTATACGTTCATCAATGCCGTACCACCACCAGCAACGATGCCTTCTTCCACAGCTGCGCGAGTTGCGTTCAGAGCATCTT
This sequence comes from Paenibacillus sp. OSY-SE, assembly GCF_000283315.1. Lineage (NCBI taxonomy): Bacteria > Bacillati > Bacillota > Bacilli > Caryophanales > Paenibacillaceae > Paenibacillus > Paenibacillus sp. OSY-SE. The sequence continues at coordinate 42,265 of NZ_ALKF01000191.1, forward strand.
CAATGCGAAGCTTGCGCTCTTTCAATTCTGTTTCCGTAGCTGCGCCGACTTTGATTACTGCAACGCCGCCTGCCAATTTAGCAAGACGCTCTTGCAGCTTCTCTTTGTCGAATTCGGAAGTTGTTTCTTCCAATTGCGTACGGATTTGGTTCACACGTGCATCGATGTCGGATTTATTGCCGCTGCCGTCAACGATAATCGTGTTTTCTTTTGTTACGCGTACTTGACGAGCGGAGCCTAATTGGTCCACAGTCGTCGATTTCAGCTCAAGACCGAGCTCATCGGTAATGACTTGGCCGCCTGTCAATGCAGCGATATCTTGCAGCATTGCTTTGCGACGGTCGCCGAAGCCAGGCGCTTTCACTGCTACGCAAGTGAATGTGCCGCGAAGTTTGTTCACTACGAGAGTAGCCAATGCTTCGCCTTCGACATCCTCAGCGATGATAACCAATTGCTTGCCTTGTTGAACGACCTTCTCCAATACAGGCAAGATTTCTTGGATGTTGGAAATTTTCTTATCCGTAATCAAGATGTATGCATTTTCTAATACAGCTTCCATCTTATCCGTATCTGTAATCATGTACGGGGAGATGTAGCCGCGGTCGAATTGCATACCTTCAACCACTTCAAGTTCAGTGTTGAAGCCTTTGGATTCTTCTACTGTGATGACGCCGTCTTTGCCGACTTTCTCCATTGCTTCCGCAATCAGAGTGCCCACTTCTTCGTCGTCCGCGGAAATCGCCGCAACTTGAGCAATGCTTTGCTTGCCTTCGATTGGCTTCGCAATTTTCTTCAAGTCTTCAACAGCCGCTTTTACAGCTTTTTCGATACCTTTGCGCACGACCATAGGGTTAGCGCCTGCAGTAACGTTCTTCAAGCCTTCGCGAATCATCGCTTGAGCCAATACCGTTGCAGTTGTCGTACCGTCACCGGCTACGTCGTTTGTCTTCGTTGCTACTTCTTTAACGAGTTGAGCGCCCATGTTCTCAAACGCATCTTCCAACTCGATTTCTTTCGCAATCGTTACACCGTCGTTCGTGATAAGCGGGGAACCAAATTTCTTCTCCAACACGACATTGCGGCCTTTAGGACCGAGCGTTACTTTCACGGCATTCGCCAAAGCGTCTACACCGCGAAGCATCGCGCGACGTGCGTCTTCAGAGAACATAATTTCTTTTGCCATCGTGAAACCCTCCTCGATACAATTCGAATTATTGTTAGTTCATGTATGATTCGTGCGTGTGATCTGACCTTGGTCAGATCCATATGTTTGACAACTCAGCAAACTTAGCGCAGATGCGGCTACTTAGCCGATTACTGCGTGAATGTCGCTTTCTTTCATAATCAAATACTCTTTGCCTTCGTATTTGATTTCTGTTCCTGCGTATTTGGAGAAAATAACCACGTCGCCTTCTTTTACATCTAAAGGCACACGTTGGCCGTCTTTCCATACGCCATTGCCTACCGCGATGACTTTGCCTTCTTGCGGCTTCTCCTTAGCTGAATCCGGTAATACGATACCGAAAGCTGTAGTTTCTTCCTTCGCGATTGCTTCAATCAATACGCGTTCACCTAAAGGTTTGATCATGAAAATAGCCTCCTTTTAAAGAAGAAGTTATAAGGTGAAGAATCCACCGCCGCTTGAAGGCGACGGACCGGATTCCCAAAAACAAAACGGATATCATGTGTTAGCACTCAAGCACCTCTAGTGCTAATAACCAATTTCTATGATACTGATTTTAGGTTTCGATTGCAAGAGGGTAGCGGGTTAAAAATTTTTAAGATTGCTCTTCCACTTCCATCCATCCCTTGCTCCTTGAGCATCTTATCCCCTTTTACAGCAGCCAAATCCTTCGTCCGAGCAGCAGTACGAGTCACCAATTGAACTCACTCATTTCAGGATCAAAGAATGCAGATTCAAAAAAATGCTCTCCGCATCCCTTTAAACCTGCATCTTTTCATCATATATCGTTCTGCGCTCACTGTCATCAAGCCGTCGTCGCATCCGACGAACCATCGAATTCTTCTTCCCATGCTTGCTGTTCGGCCAGCTGTTTGCGGTACACTATCGAAGAAGTGAATACGCTCACCTCATACAAAATCAGCAACGGGATAGAAACGAGAATATCAGAGATAATATCTGGCGGTGACAGCATCGTTCCGAGCACAATTAAACCAAAATAAGCAAAGCGGCGCATTTTCCGCAAGCGCAGCGGGTTCAAGAGTCGAATCCGCGTGAGAAACATAATGACAACTGGAAGCTCGAATAACAAAGACATCGGCAGCAGGATATTGAACATAAACGTAAAATACTGCGTAATGCCGTACGTCTCCGCCAGCTCCATATGTTTGTTAATTTTTGACGTAAACTCAAACGCCATCGGAAATACCACAAAATACGCAAACGACAAGCCGAGCAAAAAGAGGATAAACACAAACGGGACATAACGAAGCGCAGCTCGCCGCTCTTCCGATTTGAGCCCTGGACTTACGAACGCCCATAGCTGATACATAATAAACGGAAGAGTAATGGCAAGAGCCACGATGAAGGCAAATTTCATGTAAATGCCGATGCCATCCCATAGCGAAAATCCGTGCAAATTAAATTGATTCGCCGGTTCCGTATTGCGCATATAATCGTATATCGGGTCAGCGAGCAGTAATCCGCCAATGAGTCCGACGACCAGCATGATTACGACATAAAGAATCCGTTTGCGCAGCTCCGTAATATGCTCGACAATTGTCATTTGATCTTCTGTCTCTTCAGTCATTTGCGACATACCTACACCAACCTGTTCATGACGTTGTAGCGTGCGCAAGCACTGTGCATGCCTGCGTATACAAAGAAATAATAGCGCCTCAAACCGCTATTATTCAGGCAAACGACGTTGTTGCTCAGTGCTGGCGGCAGGTTGGGGAGCCGATGCGGCCGGCGCTTGATTCACGTCGACGGATTGCACTTCCTTACGGGCAGGCTTCGTCTCTTCTTCATCTCCCATAATATCACGCGCGCCCGCCTTGAATTCACGCAGCGTACGCCCGAATGCTCGTCCGAGCTCCGGCAGTTTATTTGGTCCGAACAACAACAATGCAATGATCAAAAGCAACAGAACACCTGATACTCCAATACCATTTAACACAGCGTATTCTCCCTTCGTCGCATTAGTGTAGAGCACGTGTTCAAAAAGGACGTTTTTCAGCTTTTTGAACAACCTCTAAAAGCTTCCTGTGATCTACATCATATCATACCTGTTATCCGTAAAATACCAAGAACTGTAACAATATTTTGAAGATATGATCATTATTCGTGATCGCCATAGTTGCCACTTACAATTTCCAGTGCATGCGGCAATTGATCCATGATAGCCATCATATTGTCGTGAACACCCTTGGGGCTGCCCGGCAAATTAATAATCAACGTGTTGCCGCGAATACCGCATACTGAGCGTGACAACATGGCCCGGCGCGTCTTCTGCATCGATGCAAGCCGCATCGCTTCAGCGAGTCCCGGAACTTCCCGCTCCACGACCTTTAACGTTGCTTCTGGGGTCACATCCCGTGGCGCCAGCCCCGTTCCCCCCGTCGTAATGATCAGGTCCGCTCGAAAGTAATCGGCCATCTCAATGAGCGAAGCCGAAATATCATTCATCTCGTCAGGTACAATACGGTATTCGACAATTTCTCCATGAAGCTCTTCTTCTACCAGCTCGCGAATGACCTGCGCACTCGTATCCTCACGTTCCCCACGCGATCCTTTGTCACTTGCTGTTAGAATCGCCACTTTCCAGCGCATGCCCGTTCCTCCTTCCACGAATTCCCCTTTTCGGGTTGTCCTTAATCGATTCTATGTATTACTTTATGTTAAGCATGATTCGCTCGATAATCTCCATTTTTGCCGCCGCTCTTCGTTATGAGCATCGTCGGACCTATCACCATATCTTTTTGCATCGCTTTGCACATGTCATACACCGTGAGTGCGGTTGCGGATACAGCCGTCAGCGCTTCCATTTCCACTCCGGTCTTGCCTGACGTCTTCACTTCAGCTTCAATCGTTAACGTATCAACGCCATTATCCGTGAAAGAGATATTCACCCCCGTCAGCAGTAAAGGATGGCACATCGGAATCCACTGCGACGTATTTTTAGCCGCCATAATTCCGGCCACCTGCGCAACGGCCAACACATCCCCTTTGCTTATCTGTCCAGCCTTGATACGCTGCAGCGTATCCGGATGCATCGCAACCTCTGTGCGGGCAACCGCCTTCCGCGCGGTGCTGTCCTTATCTGACACATCCACCATCTTGGCGCGTCCCTCTTCATTAAAATGGGTTAATTGATCCATGTTCGTGTTCCTTCCTGAAATTCCTGCTCTATATGCAAAAAATAACGTCGGCTTCCGTAAACAAACACTCGACCGTAATATCGTGGGGTTCCATCGGTACTCTTTCAGTTACTTGCCAAGCGTAAAGACAGCTTATTCGCATCGGCAACAGTATGTCTGATGCAGGTTTCCCTTCGTCCTCGGAGACCAAGGATAACCGACGCACGTTAATCAATTCATTCCAAAAGCGGTCGTAATAGCCGGCGCCCAGCCCCATACGGCCTCCTTGACGGTCAAAGGCAATGCCCGGAACGACAATGACATCAAGCTGCGGCCAGTCCGCAACCGGCAGCTGTTCCGTCTCTTGCACCGGCTCCTGCAGCCCGAAACATCCGGTAGTAAACTGCGTCCGATCATCCCACCGATGCAGCGTCATGGAATGATCGGCGGCTTCCGTCCGAGGAATATATATTACATCTCCCGCCGCACGGCATGCATAAAGCAATTGTGTAATATCCAGTTCCTTGCCAAAAGGGAGATAGGCGAAAACTCGCAACGGACGGCCGCGTTGTTCGCGCAGCTCCGCAACGTGCGCAGCAGCTCTGCGGCAGGCTGCCAAGCTGGCTGACCGATATTGTTCATCGGTGACATTACGTCGTCTCTGCTTGAAGCGCTGCCGTATTTGTCGTTTCAACTCAACTACCGACATAGGAAATCCCCCCTTCACGTTAACCCCTAATGAGAGATTGCTCCATTCTTCCATCTATGTACAATTACACTGATTTTCATTGTTTTTCACGATTTTCAACCTTAGTTTACCATCCTTATTCCATTTCCGCCACCATTCCCGCTTTTTCTTCCTCTCCAAGCAGCTCTCGCATAGGTTATACTGTTGTTCCTAAAGAAAGGCTTATCGCACTTTTCCACTTTTTTTAGTACACTTAAGGAGGTTGTTTAAAAACCCCTTTGAAATTACGACGTATACCTTAAGGCAAATTCGACATTTTTCTTTTACTTGCCTCATTTTTTTACTGGGGACTTTTCTAATCATACTTTAACCTTAACTTGTCCAAAACGGAGGAGATATAAAGTGCTGCTTCAAGTGAACGGCATGAGCAAAAATTACGGGATTACCCCCGTATTAACGAACATTACGATGCAAATTCTTGAACGGGAGCGCATCGGCCTGGTAGGTGTTAACGGCGCCGGAAAGTCTACGCTTCTTCAGTTGATCGCTGGCGAAATGACGCCAGACGGCGGTACCATTTTTAAGTCCAAAGAAACGCGCATCGGTTATCTTGCGCAAAATAGCGGCCTGCAATCCGAGCGTTCGATATGGAACGAGATGATGCATGTCTTCGAGCATTTAATGGAAGCTGAACAAGAGCTTAGAGCCTTGGAGCATCAGATTGCAGATCCGAAGCTGGCTGAAGATGAGGCTAAGTACGAGGACACGCTGCACCGTTATGCGGAGCGTTCAGAATGGTTCCGCCAGCAAGGCGGATACGAGATGGAAACACGAGTCCGCAGCGTGCTGCATGGAATGGGCTTCAGCCAAATGGATCCGTCCACTCCTATTCATACGTTGAGCGGAGGCCAGAAGACGAGACTGGCGCTGGCGCGTATTTTGCTGCAACAGCCTGACCTCCTGCTGCTTGACGAGCCCACGAACCATCTGGATATTCATACACTCACCTGGCTTGAGTCGTATTTACGTTCCTATCCTGGTGCGGTTCTGGTTGTTTCCCATGACCGCTATTTTCTGGACGCGATGGTGACGACAATTATTGAGATCGAGCGCCACCAAGCGAAGCGCTACACCGGCAATTACACGAAGTATATGGAATTGAAGGCGGCCGAATATGAGCAGCAATTAAAAATGTATGAGAAGCAGCAGGATGAGATCGCGCGTATGGAGGATTTCGTGCAACGCAATCTTGTCCGGGCATCGACGACCAAGCGTGCTCAAAGCCGCCGCAAAGCGCTGGACCGGATGGAGCGCCTCGACAAACCTCTTGGTGATTTGAAAAAGGCTAATTTCCGTTTCGAGATTAGCCGCCCAAGCGGCAAAGACGTGCTTTACGTCCAGGATGCGGCTGTCGGCTATGAGAATCACCCGCCACTCTTTCAGCATGCAAGCTTTGAGTTAAAGCGCGGAGAGATGGTCGCATTAATCGGACCGAACGGGATCGGTAAATCAACACTTCTGAAGACGTTGATTGGAAAGCATCCCTTGCAAGCAGGACAGTTCCATTGGGGCACGAACGTCTCGATCGGTTACTATGACCAGGAGCAGACTACGCTCAATAACAGCAATACCGTGCTGGAGGAAGTATGGAGCGCTTATCCTTACCTTGAAGAAGTGCGGATTCGAACCGTACTGGGCAGCTTCCTGTTCAGCGGTGAAGATGTGCTGAAGAAGATTGCTTCCTTGAGCGGTGGAGAGAAAGCCCGGGTCGCTTTAGCTAAACTAATGCTCGAGCAAGCCAATATGCTCATACTGGACGAGCCTACGAACCATTTGGACTTGTTCAGCAAGGAGGTATTAGAGTCCGCGCTAGTGGATTATGAAGGAACCGTGCTGTTCATTTCTCATGACCGCTACTTCTTGAACAAAATGGCAGAACGCATAGTGGAATTGAGTACGTCGGGAACCTGTCATTTCCTGGGAAATTATGACGATTATCAAGTAAAAAAGCAGGAGTTAGCTGAAGATGAAGCGATACGCGCTTCCTTGCAGACGACCGGAAGCACGGGCAAACCCTCGACGTTTCAAAGCGGAAAAGCAGCGGATGATGCGGATGATGCCAAGAGCGGAGCCGCGGCATTTGAAGCGGACAAGCTGGCCAAGCGCGAAGAACGCGCGCGGCAGCGGAAGCTGGAGCTATTGGAGCAGCAGATTGCGGAGCTTGAAGCGGAAATCTCGGAACGAGAACTGGAGCTTGCCGAGCCAGATGTGTACAACGACTATGTGCGTGTTCAATCCATACAAGAGCAGCTGGACGCGAACAAAGCCGCGCTGAACGCCGTGTATGCGGAATGGGAGCAACTGATGGAAGAATAGACACAAGTCTGGCTGATGGGAGGGACAGTTCTACACTGTCTCTCCTCTATTGATTTTCTGCAATGAAACACCAACTTATATCTCATGACGATAGGTTTCAATGGAAATCATCCAGTGGTTTGGCTTGCTTTCCGCAGCAGTCGCTGAAAAGCAGCCCGATCCACTGGAAAAAATACCGTCTAAATGACTTTTGGCCGCCACAACGCCCCATTCCACTGCATATTTTCCAATGCGATTACATCACTACCATGTCAAACAAATCAGTCCCATTTTGCACCACTTTAGCACTGTCTTGTATTTTTCCCATAGCTTAGGACCTCCAAATATCTCACTTCTGACATTACACCTTATTAACAAAATGACATCGTTATCTTCCCTACCCCGGCAGCCGAGGACACCTCCGCTAAGGCTCCATTGACCAAAGTCAATTGCGGGGGAACATGACCAATGTCGACATCATAGATGACAGGAATCTGTAAATCATCGAAGATGTGGTGCAGCGCATCCTGCAGTTCGAAATTTTGGGTTGGCGCGTAACCATTTGGTCTCCCAAAAAGAAAACCGTTCGTGTTTTCGAACCACCCGCATTGCTTCATCTGCCATAAACGCCTGTATATATCGGCCGCACTCATTTCACTGCTTTCCATATACCATATGATCCCGTCATGTTCGCAATACTTTTGGGAGAACTCTTTTATTGGCGCAAAAGGTGTGCCGACAAGGTTAGATAAGGTATCCAGACAACCGCCCATCAGTCTCCCTGCAAAACGAAGCCCGCAAGCTGAATCCTCTTCCTGGCCAAGCGTTTTCCACCTTGTCGGGGTATCCAACTGATATCCGGGAATGGAAAAGTCCCAGGAAGACTGAAAGAAAGCCGAGGAGGACTGAACAACGGTTTGGTTATGTTCCGTGTTCAAAACGTCCTCCCAACGGGCAGTAGTCTCATCCCAATTGCCGGAACCGAGCTCGATATAATTCACTCCATGCGCCGTAGCGCATCCTGTTCGCAACGTATAGGCGAAGTTGAACGTGCTGATATCCGAGTATCCCAAAATCCATTTAGGCTGTTGATTTTTCAATGAATCCCAATCCAAGAGAGGCAATATTTCCATAAGGAATTCCCCACCCCAAGGCGGAATAACAGCGTTCACTTTCTCATCTGACAGAACGGCTTGAAGTTCGCGCGCCCTTTGCTCCTTGCCAGAACTAACGCATTTATCATTCGTCCAAATCGTATTTCCTTCGATGACCTCGTACCCCAAATCCTTGAACGCCAGTTTTGATCGTGTCAGTAAATGATGCAAGTGTTCTTCAACCCCGCTGGAAGGGGCGGTAATGGCAATGCAATCTCCTTTTCTTAGCGGTGCTGGATATTTGATTGTGTCGGACAAGATTTCTCCTCCTTTGATGGGAATGACGCATGCTGATTTTCATGCTTGCTTCTGACGAAAAATATATGTTCATGAAAGTCACAGGTTATGCACAAAATCGCCCCATGCAAATGAGAACTTTTTTGCAATCCAACCTCGTTTTTTTATTGGTGCACCAGTATTTATTTATTGTAAACCAACATTATCCACCGATTTATCCACATTATCCACAGGGAAACCACTTTTGTGTGCAAAAGCTATCCCCTTTTTCATGGCAAATAGAACTTAAGTCCTGAAAGGCTGTAAGCGTTATATCCACATTTTCAACAGGATATGTGGATAACTTTGTCCACACTGGCTTAGGATATCTCTTTGGCATGCGCTTGAACAGCTGCTGGAACGGCTTCGATCTCACTATCCCCGCTGTTCTCTTGGGCGCGAAGCGCTTGATTGCATGCCGCAATATAGGCTTGCGCAGCAGCCAGCACAATATCTTGATTCATGGCGCTTCCTTGATACGTATGCTCGTGCAGGGACACCGTGACGACGGCCTCACCCGACGCTTCTTCTCCAGAAGACAGGGAATGCAGCTCCAAGTCTTCAAATTGGACCGGTGCCTGCACAGATTGCGCGATTGCCCGAATGACTGCTTCAATTGGCCCGCTGCCAACTCCCGCATAAGTAGATTCCAGCCCTGTCGCTTGATCCTTGACCGTAACGGAAGCGACACGAGCGCGAGAACTGCCCGCGATCACCTGCACATCGAGCAATTGAATGGGCTCCAGTTGCTGATGCAGCGTCTCCCCGATGCATTGCAGCAATTGATCGTCCGTGACGACCTTTTGCTTATCTGCTATTTCCTTAAAGCGATCGTATACCTCATCCAATTCTATCGTGTCCAACTGCACTCCATATTGAGCAGCACGATGCTTCAACGCATGTCGGCCTGAATGCTTGCCGAGAATGATCATATGATGCGGAATGCCAAGCTTCACCGGATCCATAATTTCATAGGTGCTGCGATGCTTCAGCAATCCATCTTGGTGAATGCCTGATTCGTGCTGGAAGGCGTTGCGTCCGACGACAGGCTTATTGAAGGCAATTGGAAAATGCATCATACGGCTGACCATGCGCGACGTCTCATACAAGTACTCGGGCCGGATTTGCGTGTCGGCTTGCAAAGCTTCGCCTCTTGTGTCGAGCGCCATGATGAGCTCCTCCAGCGCGCAATTCCCCGTGCGTTCTCCGACCCCGTTCACAGTCACTTCGATCTGCGTGGCGCCCGCCTGGATTGCGGCAAGGCTGTTTGCCACGGCCAGGCCCAAGTCATTATGGCAGTGCGCGCTGAAGGTTACATGCTCCGCTCCGCGTGCTCCTTGACGCACCTTCCGGAATAAGGCCCCGTATTCTTCAGGCAGCGCGTAACCGACCGTATCGGGGAGATTGATGATGGTCGCCCCTTCTTCAATGGCCGCCTCCACCATTTCGACGACGTAATCCACATCCGCGCGCGTCGCATCCATGGCCGTAAATTCGATCCGATCGACGAATTGCTTTGCGTAAGCGACCGTTTCCCGCGCCATCTGCTTTACCTCTGCCCGTGATTTGCGCAGTTGGTGCTTCAGATGGATATCCGAGGCGGAGACGAAGACATGGATGCGGCGAGAGGCGGCATCCGCTGTTGCGCGCACTGCCGCATCAATATCGCCGCGCACCGCCCGTGCAAAGCCGCAGATTTCCACCTCCGGCAGCATGCGCGAGATACGCTGCACCGCTTCGAACTCGCCTGGACTGGATACCGGGAAGCCCGGCTCCATAACATCTACTCCAAGCCGTGCCAGTTGAGACGCCAGCGTCAGCTTCTGATCCAGTGTCAAAGCAGCGCCAGGCGCTTGCTCTCCGTCGCGAAGTGTTGTATCGAATATGTGGATTCTCTTCCCGTTCATGCTATGAAAGTGATGTTCATTATTCATTGTATTCATCCTCCAGTATCCATTAATTATCGATTTACACACACGCTTCCATTTCCACAAAAAAAATCCTGTCGTCTCTAAAATATAGAGACGACAGGATGCTGCCGCGGTACCACTCCAATTGAGGCGATGGCGAACGTAAACGTAACGTTGCCATGCTTCCGCTTGATCCTTGTAACGGGAGGGACCGTAGCGGCCTAACACTTCGCTGTAGCTCGAAATCGATCGACCATACAGCTTCGCATTCAGCAGCTCCACTTCCAGGCGAGTTCAGACCGTTCCGCCGCTGCGTCGCACCATCCCGCAGCTCTCTGACAAGGCGTCTATTGTCTTACTACTCCTGTTCATCGTGTTATCTTATTCATGTCTATAGGTTCGTTCCAAATGATGTCTTAATTTCAAGTTATGTTTCTGAAAATAAAAAAAACCCGTCGTCTCGATTAGAGACGACAGGTGTTCTGCCGTGGTACCACTCTACTTGATGGGCCTTCATCTTCGCGAAAGATGAAGCAGCCATCCGCTTCATACGCACAACGTCGGGCCTATGTCCGGACATTCGTCGCTATGCGCGCCCGATGACGGGGGCTCCGTAATGGCGTACTTCATAGTCGATTCCGCCATTCCGCTCGCAGGCGAGTTCAGGTCAACTGCCGCTGCGTCGCACCATCCCGCAGCTCTCTTAGACAAGTCTATACCTTACTACTCCTGGTCCTAGCGTTTCACCGATATTCCCATTCCATGGAAGGATTAGGTTATTATATTGTCCATTGCAAGCATAGTCAATACCTTTTGAACAAATAGTTGATCACTTAGCTATAAAAGTCGGAACTATATATGCTGTACTCAATCCTTCTCTGCGGACGAAGTAAGATCCGTTGAAAAACAATCCAGTAAAATGTACAACTTTTACTTATCGGTAGACCAGCCTTCTAGGGAGAACTGCGGTTCTGCTGTGAAATCAAGCGAAGTGAATTGTCCGCTCTTCCATTTCAAATAGGCGGCAGCGCCAATCATCGCCGCATTATCGGTGCAGTATTCGAACGGCGGTACGAGAAGCGGAACGCCTTCCGCCTTGCAGCGTTCACTTAAAGCCGCACGGAGACCGCGATTCGCCGCCACGCCGCCACAGAGCAACAGCTGCTTCACTTTGTACTCTTGTACGGCACGCATCGCTTTGCCCGTCAGCACGTCAATTACTGATTCCTGAAATCCGCGTGCTACCGCAGCATGAATCGACAGTTCACCGCGCATTTTCGCTTGATTCAACGCATTCAAGACCGCAGACTTCAAGCCGCTGAAGCTAAAGTCATAGGAATCCGGCTCCAGCCAAGCGCGCGGCAGCTCAGCAACATCGTCAGCCTCGCCAGCCAAGCGGTCGATATGCGGGCCGCCCGGATAAGGAAATCCGACGGCCCGTGCTACTTTATCATAGGCTTCGCCAACAGCGTCGTCTCTAGTCTTCCCAATTACGCGGAACTGCCCTTCGCTCTCGATATGGACAAGCTCTGTGTGTCCACCGGACACGACAAGCGCCATACAAGGGTATACCAATTGTTCCGTAAGTTGATTGGCATATATATGTCCTGCAATATGATGTGTGCCGATGAGCGGAATATCCAACGCCATAGCCAACGCCTTCGCGGCGACAATGCCGACGAGCAGCGAGCCTACAAGGCCTGGACCTTGTGTTACAGCAATCGCATCCACATCCGACATCCTAATGCCCGCTTCGTCAACCGCTTGTTCCAGCATGACCGTTATCGTCTCCACATGCTTGCGGGAGGCAATCTCCGGTACGACGCCGCCGAAGCGGCGGTGAACGTCGATTTGACTCGACACCATATTGGACAACACTTCGCGTCCGTCACGCACGATCGCTACCGACGTCTCGTCGCAGCTCGTTTCTATGGCCAGAATAATGCATGATTTCGATGGTGCAGAACTACAATTTATCAATAAATTCACCTGCTTTAGTCATTCGACGCTATTGAAAGAAGATGGAACTTTCACCGCCAACATCTATGCCAAATCCGTCCACATAATCAACGCGTCTTCTTGATTGTCTGAATAGTAACCTTTTCGAATCCCGCAGCCTGTAAATCCGAACTTGGCGTATAGCTGCTGTGCCACTTGATTGGATACACGAACTTCCAAGGTCATCTTCTGCATTTGAAGCGCCATGGCGCGCACCACCAGCTCTAAGAGCAGACGCTCGCCCAGTCCATGACCCCGAAATTCGGGAAGAACGGCAATATTCGTAATGTGCGCCTCATCAAGAACCGTCCACATACCGGCATAACCGATAATACGTTCCTCGAAAATCATGACGACATATTTAGCAAAATGATTTTGCGTCAGCTCGTTGCGAAAGGCATCTGGTGTCCACGGCATCGTAAAAGAGGCATGCTCCACCGTCATGACGCCGGGAATGTCCTCAATAACCATCCAACGAAAGTCGACGGGAACCTCTTCTCTGCCACCACGACGCTTATCTCCCGTTGCACCTTGCTTATCGGTATCCATTGGTCCTTCAGACGCGGCTTGCTCATCTCTCCGTTCAGCTTGTCCCATCCGGATCGCGCTCCTTTTACGGTTACTTGTTCGCCCTCGCGGCAGCTTGTTCCTTGGCTAGCAGCTTCGCTTCCGCTTCTGCCAATTGCGTGTAATTCGGCTCGATTCGGTGTGTGTCTGTCCGTTCGCCGCTGCGCCATGCCTGCAGCCCCAATCTGCCGATCCAATGCGACTTCATCGTGCAAGACACCGCTTGAATTCTTTCGCCGAATTGTGCCTGCAGCGCCTTGATCGCCTCTCGCTGCGGATCTACCTCACCTACAAACCATACACGCTTCACGGAATGAGCCAACTTGGTACCCTGCTCACCGACGCTCTCCCGCAAAGCTTGCTCGGTCTCTTCTGCGAGTTGACTGAACAGACGGATACCGTCCTCCTGCTCACGCTGTACATAAGGACATCCGTCCTCTGTTGCCATGTCTCTTGCGGCAAAGCGAGCCGTGTAGACCTGTCCCCGTCGTGCATCCATTAACGGAAATATCCAGTCGCCTGTCATTCCTTGCCCCGCACATTGCAGCGGCCGTTCCTCACAGCACAGCTCCACCCCGCTCAAAGCGAGCGCATGGAGGCTGGATACCCCTATCACCGGCTTACGCCACGCCCAAGCCATCGTCTTGGCCGCCGTTACAGCAATGCGAACGCCCGTATACGATCCAGGCCCCACACCAACCGTGACCAGATCCACTTCGCTCCCAGTCCAGCCTTGCTCCTTCATCATGGATTGAATGGCAGGCACGAGCATAATGGAATGGTTGCGCTCCGCTTGCGATTCATGCTCACAGACGACTTGCTCTTGTCTAAGCAGCGCGCCGGTCATCATAGCCGTAGCTGTGTCCAGAGCCAGTACCTGTTCGTTGTGAATGCCTTGTTGTTCCGCCATGATTATACTCCCATCCGTTTAAGTTCGTTCACCCACGTCACATATGGTTCGCCGTAGGCTGTCAGCCGAATAATGCGCTCGTGTTCGCCGTCCGCCTGAATGAATAAGTGAAGATACTTCGGGGGCAAGATCGGCGTAATAATGCTGGACCACTCCACAAGCGATACCCCATCACCGTAAAAATAATCGTCCAGCCCCAGTTCATCCGCTTCCGCCATCGATATTCGATATACATCCATATGATATAAAGGCAATTCAACGCCTTCGTATTCTTTAATGATGGTGAACGTCGGACTATTCACAATTTCCGTAATGCCCAGCGCCTTGGCAACCGCCTGTGAGAAACGGGTCTTGCCCGCTCCTAAATCGCCATCAAGCCCAATAACCGTACCCGGTTGAAATCGTGCGGCAAGCCGTTCGGCTAACCGCTCCGTATCCGCTTCACTCGTGGATCGGAAGGCAAATTCCGCTGATTGATTCATAATTCCCTCCATACAAAGCCACATCAAAATCTATGAGTCGCATCCTCTAGTAACTGATTCATTATTATATCACAAATCCTAAGCTGCCAACCGCTTTGTCCCTAAGCTTCCACATCATTCACATCACAAAAAATGACGCCTGCAAGCTGCAGACGCCATCATGCGGTTCAATCATTCACTTTTTCTTCTCTTCCACCAGACGTCCCACGGATACAGTATGGGTATTGGTCGGATTCGTTCCTACTTGAACCGTTGCCATCTCGTTCGCTTCGTCCACACTCTCTATCCAGACGGGATGCTCGTCATCCAAGCGGACAGGCACTGTATCCGTCATCTCGATAATTTGCTTCGCACGACTGACATGCATCGTTATCTTCCTCCTTACGGTGTCGCTGTTAACGTGACTCAAAGCTGCCTTTTTCATGCATGGGTAGATCCGAGAAATCGGTCGCATACTGAGAAGAAAGCAGAGTAATGCACGTAAAAACACGCAATATCACGGAAGAAGGCAAGTACCAGACCCAGTGAAACAACAAAGGAGGGACCGTCATGCATACAGTATGGAAAGGCGCCATAAGCTTCGGGCTTGTTCACGTCCCCGTCAAAATGCATACCGCCACTGAAGACAAAGACATCTCAATGCGCATGATTCACAAAGAATGCGGAAGCCCGCTGTCCTACGTTCGCAGCTGCCCCGTCTGTGACAAAGAAGTCGCTTGGGATGAGATCATAAAAGGATATGAATATGAGAAGGGCAAGTTTGTTCTGTTCGACAAGGACGAGTTGGAGCAGTTGCAGGAAGATGCGAACCGGGCCATTACCATTTTGGATTTCGTCGATTTAAAGGAGATCGATCCCGTTTATTTCCAGAAAACGTACTATTTGTCCCCTGATCAAGCCGGTTCGAATGCGTACCAGCTACTGCGGGAAGCGTTGAAAGAGACCGCCAAGATTGGCATCGCCAAAGTAACGATTCGTGCCAAGAGCAGTCTGGCGGCGATTCGGGTCATCGACAACTGCCTTGTCATGGAGACCATGTTCTATCCAGACGAGATCCGTGCCTTATCTCAGGTTCCGAACGTCCCTGAGCATGTGGAGGTGAATCCAAAGGAGCTCGACATGGCCAAGCTGCTGATTAGCCAATTATCGACCGAATTTGAACCTGAAAAATATACGGATGAATATCGGGCACGGCTATTGGATCAAATACAGCGGAAGATTGCTGGACAAGAAGTGAGCGCCGCGCCGTCCGTGCAGCCTGCGGACAACATCGTCGACTTGATGGCCGCCTTGCAGGCGAGCATCAATGCGATGAAGCAGCCGCTCGGCACCGATCCGGGCACTGGGCGTGCAGTGGCAACCGCCTCGGACACCGGTGCGGGGGCGGCACCTGCGCCGGCGTCGCGCAAGCCGCGGAAGAAGGCCACAGCCGACCCGTCCGCAGCGGCAGGCGAGGCGAAGGAAGCGGCGCCAACGACGCGCCGGCGGACTTCCCGCAAGGCGGCGGCAGAGCTTCCAGGGGCAGCGACTGGCACAGCGCCGGTGGAAGCAGAGCTGGAAGCGAAGCCAGCCGCTCGCCGCTCGCGGCGCAAGACCACGAAGAAGCAAGCGGATGAAGCGGCACAGTAGGCTATGAATGACGCTGCCGGCAGATCCGTGCGCCATTCGCGATTAGAGCCAACGCTTCCCGCTTCGCTTGCGCTTCCGTCGCCGCCGATGTCGCCGCTGCTTGTGGACCGCATCCCGGAGGGTGCTGACTGGCTGCATCAGCTGAAGTGGGACGGTGTCCGTATCATAGCGCAGTGCCATCGCGGCCAAGTGCGCTTGTTCTCCAAACGATTGTTGGAGAAAACCGCAATCTTTGGCGAAGTGACGGTCACGCTGGAACGATGCGCCTCGCTTACCGGACAATCCGTGCTGCTTGACGGCGAAGTCGTCGTCTTCGACCCGACGCTGAACCGGCCTTCATTCCCGCTCGTGCTGCAACGTGAGCGGACGCGCAGCCAGAATCCGCTCCATACCGGCCTGCATGCCACATACGTCGTCTTTGACGTGCTAGGCATCCGCGAGCAGAACGTGAGATCGCTTCCGTACGAGGAGCGGCATCATATGCTGACTGAGCTCATTCCGGAGAAGAGCGCCCACTGCTTCGTCGCAGATACATTCTCCGATGGAGCTTCGCTCTGGGAATGGGTGCAGCAGCATGAATGGGAAGGCGTCGTAAGCAAGCGCAAAGCTTCCCCCTATGTGTCGGGCAAGCAGCACCGCGATTGGTACAAGCATAAGAAGGACGTGCAGCTTGATGGCTGGGCTGTCGGCTTCCTGCTGAACGGCAAGCGCCCCGCCAGCGTCGTGCTGACGAACGAGCAGCAGCAATATATCGGCAAAGCCTCCATTGGGTTGGACGAGACCCACCGGCAACTGCTGCTCGCTTGGGCCGTTCAATATGAAGCGTCTCGCCCTGCCGTTGGATCCATTCCAACATCCTTGATGCGCGAACCGATCGTATGGTTCCAGCAGCCGATTCCTATTCGTGTGTCTGCGCTCGAATACACGCCGGCAGGGCAGCTGCGACATCCGCGAATTCAAATTTTTCCGTTGTTGAACAATCTCTAATAGGGTCACAGTAATCAGGAATTAGGAAACGGGAAACGGGAGGGAAACACTCAATGAGAAAACAAGCGTCTACTGCGTTGAATGTAGACGGCCATGAGCTTGTCATTACGAATCCGAACAAGATGCTCTGGCCAGAGATGGGGATTACGAAAGTGCGGTTCATCCAGGAGCTCATTCGCTTGAGCCCCTTTCTGCTGCCCGCCTGCCGAGATCGCTATTTAACGACGATTCGTTATCCAGACGGCGTGGACGGCCATTTTTTTTATCAAAAAAATGCGCCTGCCCCTACACCGGCATTCGTACACACCGCTGTTCAGGAAGGGATTGAATATGTCGTCTTGCAGCATGTGCCCACGCTTATTTGGCTTGGCAATCTGGCCTGCATCGAGTACCATCCTTCCCTTCATCGGGTGCATGATCCATTCCCTTCCGAGTGGATTATCGATCTGGATCCTTCCGTACAGGAAGAGGAGCGAATCATGGAGGCAGCCGCGATCGTCGGTCAGCTCCTTCAGCAGCTCGGCATTCATTCCATCCCGAAGACATCCGGCGCCACTGGAGTGCAACTGGTCATACCTATTAAGAAAGGTCCTTCCTTCACCCAGTTAAAAGAGCTGGGGCTGCTGCTCGCCACCTATCTATGTGAACAGCACCCGAAGCTGTTCACGATTGAGCGCTTCAAAAAAAACCGGGGCGATCGCATCTACATTGACTACATGCAGCACGATGCCGGAAGGACGATTGCCGCACCGTACACACCGCGGGCGACACGCTATGCATCTGTATCGATGCCGCTTACTTGGGACGAGGTCCATCGCAATCCGAAGCCGCGGGAGTTCAATCTGTTGAATGCGGCGGAACGACTGCAAGCTATCGGCGATCTCATTCAACAGGCCGTGCCTCAACCCATTGAGGCGGTTTTACAGGCCCTGTCCGCCCAAATGCTTGCGAAGCAAACATAAAATTCCGATAGAGGTTGTCCCCGATGAAGCATCCTGTTTTAAACAACTTCTTAAAGTACGTGTTCAAAAAGGCCGCTTGGGACTTTGTGAACAACCTCTTAGAGAAGCGGCGATAGCAACCGGGCAAAAGCCTCGGCAGTCCGCTGCCAGCGTGAGCGTCTCGCGAACGCATGATAGTCAATCTCTACACTATCCGCAAAGTCTTGATGGAAGTCCTCCTCCAAACGATCGATTGCGTCTTCATCAAACAGCACCGCATTTAATTCGAAATTGCTGAAGAAGCTCCGCATATCCAGATTCGCCGTACCGACCGAAGCGAGCGTACGGTCCATGATGAACGTCTTTGCATGGGCAAAGCCTTTTTGATATTGATAGAAGGTAACGCCCGCCTGCATCAGCTCCTCGACATAGGATAAGGAAGCCCAGTCCACAATCTTCGAATCTGACTTGCCCGGTATGATGATGCGTACCTCGATACCGCTAACCGCAGCCGTTTTCAACGCCAATTGAATGCTGGAATCGGGTATGAAATACGGCGTTATAATCCATACTCTTTCCTTCGCCATGCTCAATGCCCCGAAGAAGAGCTCCTGAATGGCGTCCCAATTCGTATCCGGTCCGCTAGAAATCATTTTCACCTGCTCACGCCCCGTGCACTGGTGATCCGGG
Organism: Paenibacillus sp. OSY-SE; assembly: GCF_000283315.1. Classification (NCBI taxonomy): domain Bacteria; kingdom Bacillati; phylum Bacillota; class Bacilli; order Caryophanales; family Paenibacillaceae; genus Paenibacillus; species Paenibacillus sp. OSY-SE. Next base: position 61,172 of record NZ_ALKF01000191.1, read on the forward strand.
AACATATCCGAACGGTTCAATGTCTCTTCTTTTACGAATGACCAATCATGCAGAAATACCGCCTGCAATGCGAATACCCCATCCCCTTCCACCCGCAGATGCGTGTCCCGCCAGAAGCCAAGCTTGCGGTTCAGGCCCAAGTAATCGTCTCCGATATTAATGCCGCCCACAAAGCCTGTCTTTCCATCCACGACTAGAATTTTGCGATGATTGCGGTAATTCAAGCGGCGGCGGAAGAAGGAAACCGACAACGGCAAAAACCAATGAAACTCTATGCCTGCTTCCCGAAATTTGCGCAAAAATTTGTGCCGCAGCTCAATGCTCCCCACTCCATCCGCAATGATGCGCACCTTTACGCCTTCTCTCGCCTTGGCAATGAGCGCGTCTTGAAACATCGTTCCGATGCCGTCATCCCGCAAAATGTAAAATTCCATATGGATATGGCGCTCCGCCGCACGAATCGCCTCAAGCATGGATTCGAAGGTGGCTTGACCATTCGTCAGCACCTTCGTTCGGTTGCGGCCTGTAATCGGGCTCGCGGACAACGAAGAAATCAAAGCGAACAGCCTCGCTTGTCCTTGCATTTCACGGTTATTCAATTCCGATACATTTCGTATCTCTCGAAACTGCACCTGGTCGCGCTTGCTCATATCATCCGCCCATAGCTCCCGCTTCCTTACCCGGCGGCGGGCTGTATATTCCTGTGCTAGAAAATAGTACATCACAAAGCCGATGAGCGGAAAACAGAACAGAATGAGCAGCCATGCAACGGCTTTGGAAGGATGCTTATACTCCAATAGCACGATCGTAATGATTTGAAAAACATAAATGAGCAGCGCCACTACGACCCATATCATAATAAGGTTAACCTCCGACCTCGTAAAGAAATTACATATTTTAATCTATATCATAATTTGGGGCGGGGAGAAACGGAAATCCGGTCATGATGCCAGATGATCTTCGCGGTTAAAAGTGGACTTTTTGAACACTTCTTTTAGCCTTTGTAGTGCCTCCTATGCCTTGTGCTACAATAACAATCAAGGTAAAGTAAATATTACCATTCGAATCGGGCAAGGAGGATTTTACCAATGAATCAGAGGATACGATTGCGTGTCATCGTTCTCGGTATGCTCATGGTATGCGTCTTTATCGTATTAATCATACGCACATTCTGGATTCAAGTCGTAAACTATAACTTTTACATGGAAAGCAACCTGCGAACCTGGGCACGCAGCGAAGTGCTTCAGGCGAAGCGCGGCACGATCTACGACCGCAATCACAAGCCTCTGGCGCTGGAAGCCTCCGCATACAACCTCGTGCTGTTTCCGAAAGAGATTGCAGAGCTTAATCAGGGAGACAAGGTGGCCAGCGGCTTGCATGATCTCATTGGCAAGCCGCGATCCGAGCTGGAAGATCTCATCAAGCGAACGAAGCAGCAGCAAGTGGAAGTTCACACGCAAGGCTGGAATATGGATTATACCCAACTGGATCGCTTCAAGGAGCATTTCGGGGAATATAACGACTTTGGCGAATGGCTGCATTTCCCAGACTATGGCGTTGGCCTTCTAAAAGCGACGAAGCGTTACTATCCTTATAATGAATTAGCCGCCCATGTTGTCGGCTACATTAACAAGGAAGGCGAAGCGATCTCGGGAACTGAAGCAAAATACGACGCTCTTCTCCAAGGCCAAGACGGCAAGGTGGAGTTCCTGAAGGATAATCGAGGCAATCCCATTCCAAGCGGCAAGGAGACGATCCGATACCCGACGGACGGAGAATCGGTAACGTTGACGATAGATATTGAAATTCAGCGTTTTCTGAATGATGCAATGAAGCAGGTGATGGCAGAGTGGCGCCCGCACAAAGCGATGGGCGTCGTCATGGATCCGAACACGATGGAGGTGCTTGCCATGACCTCCATGCCAGACTTCAATCCGAACAGCTACTGGAAGATTCCCGACATCGGCGCCTTGACGAATCATACGATCCACTTCGGGTACGAGCCTGGCTCCACCTTCAAATTAGTCACGTTAGCCGCAGCTATCGAGGAAGGTGTATTCCGGGCGGAGGATCATTTCAAATCCGGACACATCACCGTGTCAGGGAGCCGGAGCCCCATTCACGATGTCAAAACTGAAGGATGGGGTTACATCAGTTATCAGGAAGGACTGGAGAAGTCAAGTAATGTCGCCTTCATCAAGCTCGGGCTCGAACAGCTTGGGGCGGACAAGCTTAAAGACTACATTACCCGCTTCGGCTTCGCGAAGCAGACCGGTATCGAATTAGGCAGCGAATCCAAACCAATCATTGCCTTCGAGCGGCCTTCCGAAATCGCTACGGCAACCTTTGGTCAAGGCGGGATTATCGTCAATTCGCTCCAGCTCGCCACCTCCTATGCAGCGATTGCGAATGGCGGGACGTGGAAGCAGCCGAGCATCATTCACACTCCTGCCTCTTCACCGCGCGGCGAACGGCGCATCGTGTCCGCTGCCACGGCCAAAGAAGTAACCGAACGCTTGGAGAAGGTCATCCTTAATGGCACGGGCAAGCCTGCCTATATCGACGGCTATCGTGTAGCTGGCAAGACGGGGACGGCCCAGATTCCAGAGGGACGCGGCTATTCCAAAACAACTTGGCTCATTTCCTTCGTCGGTTATGCGCCCGCAGACAATCCGAAGGCGGTCGTCGCAATTGTCGTGGATCAGCCGCAGATGAACGGAGACTATACCCTTGGAGGCCGTGTGGCAATGCCCGCCTTCCGCGACACGATGCTGCGCACGATGCAGTATATGGGCGTCAAGCCGGAAAAGAACGTTGCAGACACGTCGCGCACAGCCGATTCTGCCGGGGGCGCAGGGAACCAGAGCGGGCCGAAGCCGCAGGCAACCACTGGGAATTACATCGCGCAGGAAGTCAAGGCTGCCGTCGCATCCATTAAGCAGGAAAGTCTCGATGCGGTCGTGCTGGGCAACGGTTCGAAGGTGCTTGAGCAATATCCGTCAGAAGGGACAAAGCTGTTCACGGAGGAAGCAGTCTACTTGGTGACGGACAAGCGCGAACGAATCAAGCTGCCTTCCCTATCAGGTCTGCCGTTGCGCGATGCGCTCGCTATCTGTCAATTGCTCGAATGGAAGGTAGATATTGAGGGGGAAGGTTACGTCGTTAAGCAAGAGGAACAGAATCAGGACGGAAATCGACGTGTAAAGCTGTTTTTGGCATCCGGCCACTCGATCTATAAGCAGCGGAACGCTGATCAGGGCGCCGCAAAGACAGCTGATGTAAAAGAGTGACGAAATAAAAAAGGTATGTTTGGAGAGACAATTGAATAGAGTGCAATAGAGAGTAAACTTGCAGTTGACGCTAAAGCCGAGGTGATATGATGAAACGGCGTTGGTGGAAGGGAAGAATGACGTTACTTGTCATCCGCGACGCGGAACAGACTGTCAGACAATTGAATATGTCGAAAATGCTAATTGTCTCCGTTCCGATTGCCGCTGTACTGTCCATATCCGGTCTTATTTTAAGCATGCAGTGGAAATCGGCCGCTCACATTCGCGATTTGGAAGGCCAGCTCTCCAATCAATCGTTAGCATTGAACATTACCGTGAAGGATAAAGATGAGGCGATTCGTGTGCTGCAGAACGAGATCGTCCGCCTCTCCTCCGAGACTCAATCGGTCAAAGACCGCGTGGAACAGATGAGCAATCTAGAGATGCAGATGCAGCAGTTCGTCGAGGGCTATATCGACGTCCGGACGGAAAAAGATAGTCCATCAACCTACACGGCTCGGCACACCGCTTGGAACGAGCGCGTTCAAGTCGGCGGCGAGGCACAAAAGGTGCGCTCCGAGCAGATTATCGATCTTGCCCATCGTTCCAGCTTCGATCTGGAACAGGTTCGCCACATGCTCGCCACAGTACAGCAGAGTGCTCCTGCTACAATGAAGCAGGCGCTTACGAAACAAACGACAATAGACGGAACGCCGTCCATCTGGCCGACGACGTCACGCCGCATCACATCCAGCTTCGGATACCGGCAGGACCCCCTCAACAGGCGAGCCGCCTTCCATGCAGGTATCGACATCGGCGGCGAGATGGGCGACCCGGTATATGCCGCTGCAGACGGCGATGTCATTGAAGCCGGATTCAATTCAGGCCGCGGCCACTATATTATTATCCGGCACGTCAATCAGCTGGACACTTGGTATATGCATTTGCAGCGTATCGATGTCGAGGCAGGATCGCGGGTGGCAAAAGGGGATGAAATCGCGAAGGTTGGCAGTACGGGGCGCAGTACCGGGCCTCACCTTCACTTCCAGGTTGTGCAGAAAAGCGAGCCAATTGACCCGCTTCCGTTCGTAGGGAGCGCCCCGTCCGTGACATCCGCTTCTTCTTCAACCAGTCAGCCTTCCCCGTTAAATCGCCGGCCTGTCCTGCCGAAGGAGCCGCAGCTATCGTCAGGCAGCAGAGAGAAATATTAACTGCGCCATATAAGGAGGTATCACACATGTTTCGTCGTCGTGCAGCGTATCAGCCGAAGCAAACCGACACTTTTATCGGGCCTGGCACAGCATTCGAAGGTAACATCCATTGTGAATCCAATATCCGCATTGACGGAAAATTCAAAGGGGAAATTACAAGCAGCGGCTCCATCACGATCGGTGAACGCGGTGAAGCGCACTCCACGCTGTCCGCCAGCTTTATCGTCATTGCCGGTACCGTCGTCGGCGATATACATACTTCCGGCAAGCTGCTTATCACTTCAACCGGCCAAGTATGCGGCAATTGCGAATCCGGGTTGCTCGTTATCGAAGAAGGCGGAATATTGAACGGAACCAGTCTCGTAGAGCGGCTGGCCCCTACTGAAGATCATTCGGGCGCCCACAAAGGAAAACGCAAGGCGGAAGGAAGCAATTCGGAAACAGAGGAGAAAAAGGTGAACGAGAAGCAAGCGGGGTAGCGCTTGCTTCTCGTTCCATATATAGAGGAAGAAGAATTACCGGTAGGAAAGATGCTTAATTCGGATAGCCGTACGCCGTTTCCGACATGACCGCTCTCCATAGCATTTGTAACGGTGTATAGGCTGCTATGCAGGGTTGACACGCGCCTAATGGTATACGTCCATAATAAAATCCTGTTCGAAAATGCAGCATGGAATGTTCCTCGTCGAGCATCTGTCCGCACCCAATACAATATATCGCTTGCTCGGTTTGCCGCACGTCCGTCTTCATTAGGCACTCCCCTTTGCATCGATTGTCCGCTTCTCACGTTACAATTCGTATCACAAATGTAAAGTATTGTGAATACATTTGTCAAGGTGTATCATCCAAATTTTTATAAATATTTTTTCCCACCCGCTGCCTCTCCTGATCATCGACAAGCAAATAATAAATTCCGCCAATTTTCGCGCCCTTGCCCTGCAGTGTGTCATGCTCCACATTATTAATCTCCGAGCGATAATGAAGCCATAAATCGGACCACTGCTCAAACCGGATGTTCGTGCGCACATACCGTTTTACGTGGTCGAGCAGAGTGCCCCAACTGGCAGCCGAGCTGAGACGGCCCGCTTTATGCAGCATCGCCTGCAGCACTTGCCTTTGCCGGCTCATTCGGCCGAAATCACCATCCGGGTCCTGCTTGCGCATGCGGACAAATTGCAACGCATCACTGCCGCTTAAATGAATATTCCCTTGTTGAAACACGGCTCCATCCAGATCAAAGTCAAACGCGTTCGCTACATCCACGCCATCGATCGCGTCGATCATGGCCGTAAAGCCTTCCATATTCGTCTTCACATAAAAGTGTACAGGCGCCTGAAGCAGCTTCTCCACGGTCGCTACGGTCATCGGCACACCGCCGAAGGCGTAGGCGTGATTGATTTTATCCTCTATGCTTGTCCCCTCAATCCTTGTTCGCGTATCCCGCGGAATGCTCAGAATAGATGCCGTTCCCCGCTTCGGCTGAACCGTAACGAACGCAAGCGTATCAGAGCGGCCGCGATCCCCGTCCCGTTCATCGACTCCAATGATGAGCAGCGTGAACGGGTCCTGGGCGGATAAATCGGGCATACCGCCGTCATGCACGGATAGCGGTGCGCGGTTGCCGTCAGCATCCGAACCTGCGGACAGCTTAGGATGGTCCGTTCGGCCGGAATTCGCCCCATCGGATGCCAGCAACGCAGGCCTTTCTCGGGAAGGAAGCGGCTCATACATCGTATCTGCCGTCTCTTTAAGCATGCACCATACCGTAATGCACCCCACCGTCCCGGCAATCAGAAGGGTGCCGAACATCACAAAGGCGACCTTGTGCCAAGGCCGCCAACGATTCCATAGTTGCTTCATCATAACCCCTCCGGGTACCGGTAATGTTTCTTTTACTTCTTCTTTTACTTCTTCCCGTTGTAATCGCTCTGCGGCTTCTCTATGCACTCCTTCACGAAATGCTGCAGCGCCTCCGTCCAATGCCGCAACAGGGGAAAGCCGTTCAGCCGCAGCGCCATTGGCTCCAACACCGAATATCCCGGACGGCGTGCCGGACGCGGAAATTGCGATGTTCCGACAGGGCGAACCTTCGTGGACAAGCCTGCTTCCGCCACGATGGCAGCGGCGAACGAATGCCATGAGCATGTACCGCTATTCGTTATATGATAGGTACCGTATTTATCGGTCGCGAGCAGACGAATGATCGCCTCTGACAAGTCGAGCGTATAAGTAGGACAGCCGACTTGATCGTGAACGACCTGCAGCTCTGACTCGGTCTGCGCCTTGCGGAGTATCATCTTCACAAAGTTCTCCCCATAAGCCCCGAATACCCATGAGGTGCGGACGATGAATGCACGGGAATGATGCTGGCGCACGAATTGCTCCCCTTCCCACTTGGAGCGCCCATACCTGTTTATCGGACGCACGGGTTCGAACTCGTTGTATGGATGCGCCGCCCGTCCGTCAAATACATAATCGGTGCTAATGTACACGAGACGCGCCCCGGCTTGCGCTGCTGCTACCGCAACATTGCGGGTTCCATACGCATTTACCAGGTAAGCGGTATCCCGGTCGCCTTCCGCGTTATCCACCTTCGTATAAGCTCCAGCATGAATGACATGAGTCGGGCGCTCCCGCAGCATCACGTCCATCACTTGCTCCGCATCCGTAATATCGAGTCCATCCCGTCCGTAACCGACCGCGACTATCCCCTTCCGCTGAAGGAGGGCCATCATTTCGGCGCCTAGCTGTCCCTTGGCGCCAGTCACAAGTATTTTATCAGCAGGAGAATTCATCATAGGCGCTCGCCTTCACTTCCAGCGTCCGTGGGCGCATGGAACACACCATTTACGTTTGGCAGTTCGGCGGTACACAGCAAGGGATGCTTCTGATCCTTCTCTGACATGATCGGGCTCTGGACAGGCCAAGCGATGTTGATGACCGGATCATTCCATATAATTCCCCGATCCAGATCGGGAGCGTAATACGCATCTACTTTATACAGAACCTCCGTGTCGGGCGCCAACGTGCAGAACCCATGGGCAAAACCATGCGGAATGAGCAACTGCCGCTTGTTAGAGGCGCTCAGCTCCACACCGATCCATTGTCCGAACGTCGCCGATCCCGGTCGAATGTCCACCGCGACATCGTAGATGGCCCCTGCCACCACCCGCACCAATTTGGCCTGAGCTTGCGGAGCCAATTGGTAATGCAGCCCCCGCAGCGTTCCCGTCTGCACCGACAACGAATGATTATCTTGTACGAACGAATGGATGATGCCGTACGGCTCCAATTTTAACGCATGATAGCTTTCCATAAAGAAGCCGCGATCATCTTGGAACACGTCCGGTTCTATAATGTATACCTCTTTCAATTTCGTATGAGTAACTTTCATTCTTCCACCTCTTTGTGATGCTCACAATATTGATTATCATATGCTTGTCACCACAAAAAGGTGTTCTCTAAGAGGTTGTTCAAAGTGTCCTTTACTCTATACGTTTTCGATAGGAATCATTACATTCGATTCTTCATTTCCTACCCGCGTAATGATCGTCCCTTCATTCCCTAAATGCTGCAGCCAACCGGCCGATAACGGCTTGCGGAGCGCCACTTGATTGTGGCGTATCCATATTTGTGCGTTGCCCTTGAGCTCTCTTACTTTAACGGCAATTTGAACCGTTTCGCTCCAAGCGTTCGTGATCGAGTTATGCTCCACAAATATATGATTGAGAGACTCGCCGAGACCGTTAATATCGATCCCTGTCAGTTGCGCGGTGTTTTTAGCCAGCTCATTTAACCCAAAGTCCATAATTGCATTTTGCTTAAAATACAACCTTTTCTGCGTTCCCAATACACGAATCCCGGTTTGACACTGCATAATTACATTGTTGGTGAAGCTCACATCGTAATTGCCCCGCTGCTTAGGCGCATAGGCTTCAATGCCCACGACATTGTTTTGCACGACATTTTCGGACACGACACCGTTATTCGCATAATTAAACAGCATAATACCGGCATTTTGCCCGCCGCCTTTACACTGATTATGGGAGACCAAAAACCGCTCGGCACGATGCGACACGTCTTGACCGTCCCCGAACCCCTGGATCGAGATGTCCGATTGGTTGTTATAGGACAGCGTATTGTAACTTACAGTGGCCCGTTTTGCCCCGCATATACGGATCCCGTGCTGCGCACATTCGGCAACCGTGCAGCCTAACACAACGGCGCCATCGGCACGAATAACCTCGATGCCGGAGCCTTCAACTACTTTGGACACCTCGCAAAAAAGCACCTTGCAGTCTTCCGTCACGCCTCTATGATCGAACCCGATTCGGATCCCCGTATTATCACAGTTGAAGGCCTGGCAATGCTCCAACACGACATGTTTGCCCGACATGATGTTGAAGCCATGGCTTTCCGCTTCTCCCGGATTGAGCACATCACGGATTTGAATGTGGCCTACGTAAGCCTGATTCGCATCGATAATACGAATCCCGTCTTTTCCCCGTGCCTTCATCCGAATAATCGACAGAGCTTTTCCATCCCCAATGAGCGATGTGTTCCCTTTCAACTGCAGCGTATCAGAGATGACATACGTTCCTCTCGGGACATATACGACACCGCCCCCTGCCTGCTTCAATGCCTTTTGGAACGCTGCGGTATCATCTGTTTTGTTGTTTCCTTTAGCTCCGAACGATTTTACATTCAGCCAACTAAGCTTCGCTTCGGAACCTGCAGCCGCAGCAGCGTTCACCACGTCACCGCCCTCATCACCGAGCTCCAGCTCTTTCGACAACCAATTGCCGCCTACCATTCCGACCCCGAACATACCCAATGAAGTGAGCAGCGCTCTGCGATCGATTTTCCGATTCCAACCATTTGTGTTGCGGATATTCATTTGCGATCTCCTTCTTCATCAGTATATCTATCACGCGGGTTCAAGAAGGTCCCCTTATTATGTTAGGCCAGCACTTTTTCCGCTGTAATGACCTTCCGCCCGATGCTTGCATAATAGTAGCCCAAGCCCTGCATGTTCTCTAATGAGAAACAATTCCGCCCGTCAATCAGAATCGGTTGTTTCATCAGTCGCATCACTTTATGTAAATCCATCCACTTAATTTCGTCCCATTCCGTGAGGATGATGGCCGCATCACTGTCAGTTACCGCCTCGTACACGCCATTGACATACTCTACTCCGGCAGGAAGCCATTTGGGCGCTTCGTATTGAGCAATTGGATCGTAGGCGACCACATGAGCACCACGCTTCATCAGCTCAGGAATAATCGTCAAAGAAGGCGCATATCGCATGTCATCCGTGTTCGGCTTAAATGCCAATCCGAGAATAGCGATTTTATAACCGGAAATGTCTCCGAGTCCCTCCATCAATTTGTCGACGACGACCATGCGCTGCTTGTCATTCGTTTCAATGGCGGCTTGAATTAATCGCGCTTCAATTCCATTCTGTTCCGCAATAAACTTCAACGCCTCCGTATCTTTCGGAAAGCAGGAGCCTCCGTACCCAATTCCCGCCTGCAAAAACTTATCGCCGATGCGGCTGTCCAAGCCGATGCCGACCGCAATATCCGTCACATCGGCCCCCACGCGTTCACAAATGTTGGCGATCTCGTTAATAAACGAAATTTTCACGGCTAAAAACGAATTCGCCGCATACTTAATCATTTCCGCGCTCTCGACGTCCGTAATGAATATTTTGGTATGAAACGGTTCATGCAGCCGCGCAATGGCCATTGCCGCTTCCGGATTGGAAGCGCCGATTACCGCCCGCTCCATAGATAGGCAGTCCCCAATGGCAGTGCCCTCCCGCAGAAACTCCGGATTCGAAACGACGTCAAACTTGATGCTTTTGTCTTTCATATGTTCTCGGATTACCTGCTCTATTTTTTTGCCCGTTCCTACTGGAACCGTGCTTTTCGTAACAATGATTTTGTATCCGTTCAGTTGTTGTCCTATCGTTTGCGCGACCGCCATTACATATCTCAGATCTGCCTCCCCGGTGTCAGACATCGGCGTGCCGACTGCGATATATATGATTTCTGATTCACGGATCGACTGTGCAATATCGGTCGTAAAGTGCAGCCGCGCTGACTTCACATTCGATTGCACCATGTCTTCCAGACCGGGCTCGTAGATCGGGATTTCTCCGCGTTGAAGCTTGGCGATCTTGTTGTCGTCCACATCGCAGCAGATGACGTTATGTCCGATCTCGGCAAAGCAGGTCCCAGACACCAAGCCAACGTAACCGGTACCCATCACACAAATGTTATTCATTCGGATTACCTCCCGCTCCCGACGAGTTCTCTTTCGTACAGCTCGTGTAAATATTTGAGCACATCCGCTCGTAAATCATTCCGCTGCAAAGCAAAATCAACGGTTGCTTTAATGAATCCGAATTTGTCACCAACATCGTATCGAATTCCTTGAAAATTAAAAGCAAGCACATCTTGCTCATAATTCAATTTCGAAATCGCATCGGTCAGTTGGATTTCTCCTCCGGTCGTCGGCTGCTGCTGTTCGAGAATATTGAATATTTCAGGAGTTAAAATATAACGTCCCATAATGGCAAAGGAAGAAGGGGCATGCTCGCGCAATGGTTTTTCTACAAAATGCGACACCCTCATGACATTCGGCTCGAGAGCTATGCCGCTTGGCGCAACGATTCCGTACTTCGAAATATCTTGCTCCGGCACTTGCTGAACGCCGACAATCGGTTGTTCATATTTATCATATATTTCGATGAGTTGCTTCAAGCAAGGTTGATCGGCTTGCACAATATCATCGCCTAGCAAGACGGCAAACGGTTCATCACCAATAAACTTCCGCGCGCACCAAATGGCATGACCCAATCCTTTAGGCTCGCCTTGACGCACATAGTGAATATGAGCGAGCTTGCAGATTTCCCTAATCTCACTCAGATCCTTCCATTTTTCTTTCTTCTCCAGCGTCTCTTCTAGTTCAATGGCACGGTCAAAGTGGTCCTCGATAGCTCGCTTTCCTCTGCCTGTCACGATCATTATATCTTCGATCCCAGATTCGACTGCCTCTTCGATAATGTATTGAATGGTCGGTGTGTCTACGATGGGGAGCATTTCCTTCGGCTGCGCCTTCGTAGCCGGCAAAAAACGGGTTCCTAGTCCTGCTGCGGGAATGATTGCTTTCTTCAGTTTCATAATTGGTATCCTCCTTTTTCTTTACACCGATACGGAAGTAGATTGGGGCCTATTCGTGCGGGATAGCAGATCGCGGTAATAAGCATGTATGCGTCTTGTGACGATATCCTCGTTGAATTCTAGCTCGATCGATGCGCGAGCCATGCGGCCTATTCGCGCCCGCTGCGCATCATCATTCAGAAGCAGCCCTAAATGCTGTGCGAGCAGGTTCACATCTTTGTACGGAACGAGGACACCTGTCTCGTTATGACGAATCAGCTCCCGTGTTCCCAGCACATCGGTCGCCAGCACCGCCTTCTCGAACGACATGGCCTCCATCAATATTCTCGGGATGCCTTCTTTTTCCGAAGTCAGAACGACGGTATCCGCCATTTGAATGTATGGATAGATGTCTGTGTGATAACCGATCCGCAGCACATGGCGATCCAATTCGAGCAGCTTAATCCTTGCTTCCACCTCTTGCTCCAATCCGCCCTTGCCAGCTAGCAGACAGACAAAATCGACTTGAAGCTCATCCTTGAGCCGCTTCAACCCATCCAATAAAAAAAAGTGATTTTTAACCGGCTCGAAACGAGCTCCGACTAAAATCACTTTTTGATACGGCCCAATGTTATGCTGCAGTCTTAATTGTTCAATATCGGCAGCGCTGATCGTGCCGCGGCGGCTGTCAAGCAGCTCCAAATCGACTCCGTTGCCTTCATAGAGTATTTGTTTTCTTGGCGCGTATTTTTTAATCTTGCTCATATCTTCCCGATTTTGAGACGCAATCGCGTCACAGAACCAAGCTCCGATCCGTTCCATTTCGCGATACATCGTATTTTTCAGACGACTCTGCCCTTCGTAGAAAGGAAGACCATGTGTCGTATGGACGATTAACGGTATGCCGGCCAGCCAAGCGGCGATTCTGCCGATGACTCCGGCTTTGGCATTATGGGTATGCACAATATCGTAACGCTCACTTCGCAGCAAATGAACAAGGCGAGCAATGGCAACCATGTCGTTCCAAGGCGCTACCGTCTCTTTCATCGGGACAAAATGCAAGGTCATCGTATGTCGGCTCATCAACTCCGGATCATAGCCTTCTCTGGACGAAATCAGATGCAGATCGTAGCCCTTTTTTTGAATTAGAGCTAATTTATCGACCAAAATACGATGACTTTTGGCATTCGTGCAGATGTGCGCCACTTTCTTCACTTGCGATCACGCTCCTGTTTTTTGCTTAGCTTCATAATGAATAAACCATTCGACAAATCGCTTCAGTCCTTCATTTAACGTAAATTGCGGCTCGAACTGAATGACACGGCTCAAATCTGCAACATCGGCAAAGGTTTCGCAAACATCGCCATTCTGCATCGGCAGCAGGTTCAAGTCTGGTGTGCGGTGCAAATAGTCTCCAAGAATCTGGATCATCCGCATTAATTCGACAGGCTGATGGTTCCCTATATTGTATACACGGTATGGCGCATAGCTGCTGCCTGGATCAGGAGTTGCCCGATCCCAGTCCGGGTTGGCTGTTGGCACATGCCCTATTAAGCGGAAGATCGATTCAACAATATCATCAATGTACGTAAAATCACGTTTCATGCGGCCATAATTGTATACCGGTATCGGCTTGCCTTCTAGAATGAGTCTGGCAAATTTATAGTACGCCATATCTGGTCTTCCCCACGGTCCGTATACGGTGAAAAAACGGAGTCCTGTCGTAGGCAGCTCATATAAATGACTGTAGGTGTGCGCCATCAATTCATTTGCTTTTTTCGTCGCTGCGTACAAGCTGACCGGGTGATTCACAGGATGCTGCACGGAGAACGGCATGCTTACGTTAGCCCCGTAGACCGAACTCGATGATGCATAGATAAGATGGGGAATATTATGATGACGGCATGCTTCTAATATATGGATAAAGCCAACGATATTGGAATCCACATACGCCTTCGGATTGTCAATGCTGTAACGCACTCCGGCCTGCGCGGCCAGATGAATAACGGTGTGAATATGGCCGTTGCCCAAGAGCTTGAATATGGCATCTCCGTCTTCCAATGCAACCTGATGGAACTGAAACCGATCATACTGTTGCAGCAGCTCTAATCGGTCCCTCTTTAACTGCGGCGAATAATAGTCGTTCAGATTGTCGATTCCCAATACTTCCATTCCTTCATCAAGCAGTCTTTTGGCTGTATGAAAGCCAATAAAGCCAGCTGCTCCCGTCACTACTTTCACCATAGTTCCCCTCCTATTTGTTCCAAAAACCCCTTTTTGAACACGCACTATCTGTATTCCAGCACTTTGTCTTTGTTGTGTTCAACTGATTCAGGTGAAGACTTCGAATACGAATCATATATCTCTTCATGCCGCTGAACCATGCTTTCCAGATTAAACAGCTGAACCGCTCTTTCCCCGCCGCGGGCTCCCATTAGATGTTGTTGTTGCGGAGAGAGTGAAGCATATTGGAAGATGCATGCAAATAAAGAGTCCGGATCCTGCGGGGGGCACAAAAACCCAGTTTCATCAGGAACGACCAGCTCAGAGCTTCCTCCCACGTCCGTGCATACGACCGGAGTCGAAGCGGCCATCGCTTCGATAATGACACCAGGCAACCCCTCCCAATTCGAGGCGAGCACCATAAGGTCAGATCCCCACAGTAATCGGTGTACATCGTTGCGCAATCCCAGCAGACAGAAGCGGTCCTGTAAATGGTTTGCACCAATTTGCGCTGTCAGCTCCTCTCTCATCTCCCCTTCTCCGGCTACGAACCATTTGAAATCGAATCCCGCCTTCATCAATAAGGCCGCCGCCTGAATCGAGTACATATGCCCTTTCTGCTCCTGTAAGCGCCCTACCGATAAAATCATTAGCTGCCCAGATGAAATCCCCAGCTCCCGGCGAACATTCGCTCTCGCTTCTTCATCTGGGCATACGAAAGGAGAAGCATCGATGCCATTGTAAATGACGTGCAGTTTCTCGGGCGGGACAATGCGCTCATTAATCATTCGTTGTGCAGCCAAGTGACAGATAATGGTCGTTGCGTCTGAATAGCGATCCGTCCACCTTAGCAGGGCATCGCGGAACTTAGATCTGGAACGTCTTGTCATCGGGGTTGAGCCGAAAAAGGTGTTGCGTATACTCGATATGACAGTAGAAACGCCGCACATCCGCCCGACAATTCGGCCGACAACGTTGGCATGGAACATAAATGAATGCAGTATATCTGGTTTGAATGTCCGAATCAGCCGGATGAGACCGATTAATGCAAGCACGTCTTTCTTCGAGGACATATGCAACGATTGTACCTGCAATCCGCTTTGCTTCATCATGTCCGCTATTGGTCCACCCGGAAGCATGGAGACAATCATGATGTCATAACGATCCTTCAGCGCATCGGTTAGACGATACAGCATCATTTCCGCTCCTCCGACATGAAGGCCGGATATGAGAAACATAATTTTGGTTTTCTCCACCGTATATCCCACCGCCCATTCTCTTTAAGAGGTTGTTCAAAAAGCCTCCTTTTGATCACCAAGTATATTCAAAGTGACCTTTTTGAACTCGTACTTTAATATGAAAAAAGAGCCTGCTATAGGCTCTTCTCCATTTACACGATCATTCCGTACGCTTTGAATACGGCTAATACGTCGATATACTGCCAAGTTACCGTTCCATCCGTTATGTCGCCCGACGTTCGGGTCGGTGCGGTATTTCCGGAAGTGCCGGCTTTTGTACATTTGTACACTTTTCCGTTTGCATTGACTAGCGCATTCACATTGTAAGCTGTGTTCGGCTGCCAGACTGTCTTGCAAGCGCGGCCTGCGGCAACACATACCCAACCGATATACTGTCCGCTGACCGCCATTTTGTTGCGAACCGTGTCACCGACTTTCCATGCCCCTCCCACTGGCGGAGCCGTCCCTTCGGTTTCCCGCACATTCCACGAGTTTCCCGTTTCGGTACTGCGTACGATATCACCGTTCACGAGCAGCACGCGATTGAACGACTCTTGCATCGCCTTGTTCATATTTCCTATCAAGATCAAGTTGGCAATGGATTCAGAGTCGATGTAGATGGCGGAATTCACTTTCGCTCCGTCAGAGGATTGCATGACATTTCCTTCGACAATCAACTGAGTCATATGCAGCTTCATCAAATTAATACCGCCATAATATCTGTAATTGCGCAAAATGTTTCCTTTCACTATACCTTGCTCCCAGTCTGTCCGGTAATCCGTTCCTTCCTTCGTCTGAGCCTCGCTCTCAATGAGGATCGAGCCCTTATTCGCGACGTTGCCGCTAATGGAGAAGGCATCGTTGCATGCCGACCAAATGGCAACAAGGTATGACTGATCACCTTCAAAAAAAATGTTGTTATTCGCGATGATCGTCTGGTTGAACCCGCGAACATCGATTGCCTCCGATGGGGACGGATGCGTGCTTTTTAATTCATTTCCGACGATGGTGCACGTCTGCAATCCGTCTTCAAATGGAAGGGAGTTGGCACCCAGCAGGCTGATAATATGCTTGGAACGAACTTGTATGGAATTGCCGGTGACAGCGATTTGACGATGTTTGCTGGTCGAAGCTCCCTGGGCCCCGTCTGGCTTGCATTCCAGAAACACATCAGGCTCACCGTCAATTTCGACTACATTGTTCGCTATAACCAATTCCACTGCACCGTCGAACAGATCGATGACCTGCTTATGATTGGCGTTCATGGATCCCTTCATGACGTTGCCGGATATAACTACACGCCGACTATAGAAGTCCTGAACAACTGGTGTCGTACTCGGATTAGCCGTACTAATCTTCAGGAAGCGGTGTGCGTTGGCCACATCAAACAGATTGTCGGTTATTTGCACGTCGTAAGCACCATACATCTCAATCGCTTGCGGATCGACCTGAAACCCATTATAGTCCCCAGTAAACGAACAGCGATGAATTCGTATTTTCGAGATGACCTTGCCGTTCTGGGGATCTCCCGTATATATCCGGGTTTGATCGAATAAGCAATTCTCGATCGAAATTCCAGTCCCCTCTGTTACCCACACGCCTGGATTCAAATACGTGCCGGAATTCGTCTTGCCGGCAAATTGGATTCCGCTTATCATCGTATTGCTGCTCAGACTCAATCCGCCAATGATTACCGCGCCTTGACCGTAAATGAGAACGCCCTCCGGCAGCTTCGGAAAGTTCACTTCATAGCTTCCCGGCGGAAAATAGATGTTGCGCCCGACTTTCAACGCTTCCGCCAAAGCCTTCGTGTAATCATTGTCGGTGTCTTGTTTGTACCAGGTGACGTTTACTCCCCGCTCGATAAATTCCTGCAGGGGAAATGTGCCGCCCGGCTCCAACACCGCCACGTCGTGCTGAAGCTTCGTCATGTCGTCACGCATGGCTGCCTGCTTGGTTCGTATTTCTTCCATGTGCTGTTGAACGGAAGCGATCCCGCTCCGGGCCGTGTCGATCTCCCCATTTGCTGATGCAAGCCCGCTCTGCAGCGTGCCGATCTGTCCATTCGCCGACGCGATCCCGCTCTGCAGCGGGCCTAATCGTTCGTTCACGGTGCCGAGATCGTGCTTGACTGTATCGATCACGCCATAGGCATTATCGATCCTGGATAAATTTTCATTATATTGGCCGCGGTTTAGAAAAAAACGATTCCATAGATTCAACTGAAGCTTATCCGTGTTCGAGCCCATGTTGATTCCCCCTCACACCCAAGCAGTCGGGCTTCCTGCTATAAAATATGAGTGAGGAAGAAGAATGGTATAGTTATAACACTATGGGCTTCCAGCCTATTTCGTCTGCTCCTCCAGCCAAGCTTGAAACATCAACACATCCCATAAATCGTACTGCCGATTTCGCTTGCCCTCCAAATGCTCCTTCCACCGCTGACGAATCGGCGCCGGATTCAAATATCCTTGCTGCTTTAACCTCGACTCGCTCAGCAAGTGCTCCGCCCATTCGCGCAGCGGTCCGCGCAGCCATGAACCGATGGGCACACTGAAGCCCATCTTCGGCCGATTCATGATGGTTTCCGGCACGTATTGATTCAATACCTGCCGCAACAGCCATTTCCCCTGACCGCCTTTGATTTTGTAGTTAACGGGCAGCTGCCAAGCGAACTCTACAATCCGGTGATCAAGAAAAGGAATGCGTGATTCCAGACTGACGGCCATTCCCGCACGATCGACCTTGACCAAAATATCATCCGGCAAATAACTGATCATATCCAAATACATCATTTCATTGGAGAAGTCGGAAAAGACATGATTCGGCACCGTTTCAAACACCGTATTCAGGGCACCGCTTCCGATGACGATGGAATGATCTTTCCAATGCGAAATCATGTATCGGTAAAATTGGCGGGAATTCAAGTTGCTGTCTTTCATCAGTTCCGCCAGACGGTACATTTTGTCCCCCGCCGTGCCTGGCGTGGTAGCCCGTTTTCTGAGTGGAGACCACCAACGCGACAATTGATTCCATGTGGATACCGGAATCGAGTGAATGATTTTGGAAGCGCCGACGCGGCCGAACGCCGGCACTTTGTTTAATTTGCTCCATATATCCTGCGTGATGAAATATCGCTTATATCCCCCGAACAGTTCATCCCCTCCATCTCCGGACAAGCTGACCGTCACATGCTTGCGAGCGAGCTCAGAGACCAGATAGGTCGGAATTTGGGAAGAATCGGAAAAAGGCTCATCGTATAGTTGCGGCAATTTGGGGATGACATCCAGAGCTTCTTGCGGCGTAACATACAGCTCCGTATGATCCGTGCCAAGATGACGGGCTACTTCCTTCGCATGCACCGCCTCATTGTATCCTTCCTCATGGAAGCCTATCGTAAAGGTTTTTACCTTTTGCGAGCTTTGCGCTTGCATGATGGACACGATGGTCGATGAATCGAGCCCTCCCGACAAAAAAGCGCCGATCGGCACATCCGAAACCATTTGCCCCCGGATCGACTGGCGCAGCAGCGCATCCAGCTGCTTCACCGCCTCTTGCTCACTCATCCCCCTTGTGTTACCTTGACCGTTCTGAACCGCTTGTTCCACCGTCCAATACGACTGTATTTCATGCGCTCCGGACTGCGTATCGTAAGTCAATATCGTCCCTGGCAGCAGCTTATAGCAATTTTGAAAGATCGTATACGGGGCGGGAATGTAACAATGCTGCAAATATAAGCCAATGGCATCCCGGTTGACATGCTTCACGAATTGGGGATGCGCCTGCAGTGCTTTTAATTCCGAACCGAACAGAAACTCATTCTGTTGTCCAATAGCATAATAGAGCGGTTTTTCCCCCATCCGATCCCGGACAAGATGCAATTTCCTATCCTTACGATCGTACAGTGCAAATCCGAACATGCCGATAAACCGATGCACAGCACGGTACACCCCTAACTGTTCAATAGCTGCCAGCATCGTTTCTGTATCGGAATGTCCGCGCAATTGGGAATACAGTTCGGGCGCGCTTGATTGAAGCCAAGTCTGGATCTCCTTGTAGTTGTATATCTCGCCATTAAACACGATGACATAGCGGCCGCTGGGAGAGAGCATCGGTTGTCGTCCGTGTTCGGACAAATCGATAATGGACAGTCTGCGGTGGCCGAGCCCTATGGTTCCATCTTCCCCCCACCATCCGCATGCATCCGGTCCGCGATGGACGATTCGGTCCGTCATATCTTTAATCGTTGCTTCCATCTTGGCCATAGTCAGTGGTGCATTCCGAGCGACAACTCCGACAATTCCACACATTCGATATAACTCCCCTTTAAGTGCGTGTTCAACCTCATTAATGAATTAAGTTCATCTTCCAGCCGTTATTGGCTGCTGTTCTGTGCCGGTTTATATTCGTAAACATGAGCACAAGTCCTAGTCCGATCAAGTACGTAAAGGCGGATTGATAGGCCATCTGCGGATCGCTGTACATGATGCGAAACGCGAAATACAGTATCCAATGAACCCGGTAAATGACAATAAACCAGTTTTTGTTTGCCGAAAATATCCGTTCCATAAAAATAAGCAAACCGCCAAAAGCGAATCCGAGAATAGCGACACCCGCAATCCCCAGATTGAAGTAACCGAAGGAGACGAAATCGACAGGCGTTGTACCTTTTGTTTGGAACATCCACGTATTCAGCTCGGACACCGTCTCCGGGAGATTAAGCGGGATGAGCCGGGACGGCACCAGATGGAGCACGCCAAGCGGGATGTCCACGAAGAACCGATACATGTTCTCATACGGAAACGTCTGAATGGCATTCGCTAACGTCACATATGGGAATGAGAACTCCAGCAACACTTTAGAAATAATGTTGCCCGCTTCCGATCCGATGTTGGACATCTGGTTCCCGACGCCTTCGGGATAAATAAAATAATTAAAAATTTGTTTTCCAAACAAGACGATAAGGACGAAAAAAAAACCAAACCCGAAAATGAGTTTGATATTCCATGCTTTATTTCTGACGACGTTGACCAGCGGGAACGTAATTAAATAGGAGACCATCTCCATTCTTCCTGCTTTATGAAACAGCAGCACCATCGACAAGCCGAAGGTCAGCACAAAACATAAACGTGACCACGAGCGAATGCTGGAACGCTCTGCTTCCTTCGTAAGCGCAAAAAAACATAAGGAGGCTACCATAATGAACGTCGATAAGTTTTTGAAAAACAACCATTTCGATTCAATAAAATCGGTGCCGGAACGAAGCAAGATCGCATACTCGAACAATTTGGACCATCCGCCGATGGAGGACGTATAGATGACAAAGCTTATTAAGCCGATACAGGCGATCACAGCGGAAGCGGCAAACATACGGCTCTCTGGAAATAGTTCCTTCTTATCGGGTCGTTCCCGCTGCATGTCGTCAGCCTGGCCCTTGCGTAATCGCGAGCATGCGGAATATCCGGCCACGATGAACAGATACCCGATCAGACTGCACAATGATGCGTAGAAGTATGAGGTTGAAGAGAAGGAGTTCATAAGAATCCAACTCCAGCTATCCAACTCTTCAGGAAGTAAAAAAGCGCAATAGATCGGGATGACACTGAAGCACATAAAATAAATGCCGCTGACGGCAAACAAAAAGTCAAACGGGCCATTTCTTTTTTTTCGAACATGTTCAGTGACCAGGATGACCCCTCCGAGCAGTATCGCAACAGGTACGGCCAGCCACCCCATTCTTGTTTTCCTCCCCTCAAATGGCAACAAATAAATCCGTATACTGGTCCACAATTCGTTCAATATCAAATTTTTCTGCATGGGTTCTTAGCTTCATGAAGTCAGAAGGATCAGGGGAAGTCAATTTGGCATAAATGCCGTCAGCCAATTGCTCGGCATCTCCGATCGGCACCACTTTCCCGTACGTTCCTTCTTCCAGCACGTCCGGAACACCTGCACAATTGGTAGAGACGATCGGAAGACCGAGCCCCATTGCTTCCAGCAAGACGTTCGGCAAGCCTTCATATTTGGAAGATAAAATAAACAAATCAGATTGTCTCATATACATATACGGATTCTCAACAAAGCCCGCAAAATCGATATGCTCCCTAATGTTAAGCTGCTGTGCCAGCGCATTAAGCCTCTCATATTGACTGCCGGTACCTAAAATAATCATCCGGCAATCCATGCGTTGATGAACGATTGCGAATGAATGGAGCAATGTGATGTGGTCTTTTTGCTCTTCCAAACGTCCCACATTTAAGATGACCGGCATTTTTTTATCCGATAACCACCTATGATTGACCTGTTCCTGCGCATTTTTCCGAATTTCATGCAGTACGACCGGATTGTGAATAATCGTAACTTGTTGCGATTGGATCTGTTCATTAGACTGCAAAATATCGTTCTTCATATCATTCGACAGGGCGATAATCTGATCGGCCCTAGGATAATACCATTTGTATAATAGCCGGTGCAGCTTGCCGCGGCGCTTCAACTCCTGGCTGGGCATATTGGCCTCGCGTACGATGATTTTCGGGTTCCCCTTCAAGAACGGCTTAATCGCCAACAACGCGATGTTCAAATGCATTAACGTAGACATGATGACATCCGGCTGAATACGATTGATTTCATTGACGAGTTTGATCACGCTGTAACGCACTTGGGAAATGCCTAAATCGGTAACTGCTATATCCTCCGGCAAGTGGGATACAAATGGCCCGTGCAAAGACAGCGTCATAAAGCACGGGCTGATTCGATCCCGATCGATATGCTTCAATAAATTGACAACGACTCGCTCTGCACCGCCGCCATGCAAATTGGGAGTAATAAAAAGCACTTTTTTCTTCATATCCAGCTCCTTTTGGTCATGCCATCACATGGGAAATCAAGTAGCGATATTTCCCTGAAGCTTGCGGAGATATAGCCTCAACGTGCTCATATGTAATATCGCAGCCTTCACCAAGCACAGCCTTGAATTGATCGTCAATCATTTGGATTTCAGCTTCATATCCGCTTAAGCCGACTTCGGGATGTTTCAGCACAACGAAAACTTTCACTCGTTCAACCGTTTCTTGTATGATTTGATATTGTTTGACCCAATCTTGGTAGAAGAAGAGCTGACTGAAATAGGTCCCTTGAATTTTTGTTCCGTTCGCGTTAATAAATGTATCGCTTATTCTGCCGGTAACTTCTTTGAGCAGTTTGAACGGCCTTCCGCAGGTGCAGCTCTCATCAGACCAGACGCCCAGATCACCGATACGATATCGTATTAGCGGCATGGAAAAGTTGCATAAAGGCGTAACGACAATCTCCCCGACTTCATGCGGTGCGGCTGGCGTCCCATCCTCCCGCAGCACTTCTACATAATGGGTAAGTCCAGATACGTGCAATCCCTTATGCTGCTCACACTCACAGGCAATATCACCCACTTCGCGCGATCCGTACCGGTTGTATACTTTGGTCTGGAAGACGTCTTCAATCGTTTGCCGCATATGCGGAAACAATACGCCAGCCGTCGTCATAATCGAATGAGGATGATGGATTGAGACTTGATGATGTTCGATATATTGAGCCAGCTCATATATACTTTCCACATAGGCTAGGATTTGCTTCGGTTTGTATTCATTAATGCTATGGACCGCCATTTTCACCCGTTCTTTATCCATGCGATACGCATTAATCCATCGTTCATTACGCATCCATCTTCCAACATAAGTTCGCATCGTTTCTTTGCCTATGAGCAGGTCGCGCATCGATCCCCATAAGCGTATTTGCCGATCTCCCGGCACCCGACCCGTCCACTGGTCATAGAGTAATTTCAACGACAGCATCCAAGACATCGTATCCTCGTCTTGAATGAACCGGATCGGCTCTCCCGTTGATCCCCCGGAAGTTTCTTCGAACCATTTCCGCTCCTGTATATCTTCCGATATCAATTGCCCGTAATGTTCTCGTATGATCTCTTTCGTCAGCAGCGGAATTTGCATAAAACGGGGCCAATCGATGACATTGTGATGAATAAGTTCGTTCACACCGATGTTGTCGCGATAGAAGGGAACGTGCTTGCAAGCATGCTTAAGCAATGCGCTCATCTTCGCATGCACATATTGCTCGTATTCCTCAGGCGCGAGCCATTGTTGTTGATGCAGCGTTTTATATTTGCCAAACACATCTTTTTGTCTATACATCCGAATTCGAGTCAACCCTTTTTTCAGCGGATTCAACACCATCAACTTCTTCTCTTCCTTTCTCTGCAAGTAAGCTGCGTTTACGCGAGACGATCAGCATAGACGCAACCAAACCCATATTCATCACAACTCCCACCAAGCTATATAGCGCGATACTCAGCAGCGGGCTGCTATATACAAATCCGCTGAATAAGGCCGCCACTCGAAGTAGAAGCGAGATAATCTCATACACTAGCAAATGCTTCTGCAAATTATAGAGCTGGCCGGTTACAAAGGCAGGCGGCATGAAGAAATTGACAAACCACCAGCAAACCATCCACCGGGCATATTCGCCTGCTTCGTACCACGTTCCTCCGAGCGCGAATGCGAATAATTGCGGCCCGAACACTACAACAATGAGCACAGGGATAATACCGGCGCCAATCAGCGCCAAGGTCGTCTTCTTCAATAAACCAAATAGGGGCATTCCTTGATTTTGCATATCTGATGCCTGTTGAAAATAAACGTTGCGAACCGATTCGCTTATGACATGAATGGGAAGCTGCAGCATGCGAAGAGATAATCCGTACAGCCCAACGACAGCCGGTCCGAAGAACACGGCCAGCAAGAAGGGGGTCATGTTTTGAGCCACCGAATTCAATATCGTCTGCGGCATGTTATACAACGGATACTGTTTAAATTTACGGGCTTGCTCCTTCATCGTCGCCACGTGCGTTTCTTGAATGAACTTTGCTTTGTCCTCTTTCCATACTTGGAAGAACAGCACTCCCGTAGCGATCATTTGACCTACGAACTGCCCGAGAACAAGCCCAATCGCCCCCCACCCTGTCACACCGCCCGTCATTTGCATGCCCGTAACACCCGTGGAACGAAAGATTTGCGATATGGACTGTCTTTTATATTTTTTGTTCCGGGTGCACCAATAGCTTAAGCATTGATAGCCTCCGATAGAAAATACGGTAAGCGGCAGCCATACCGTCCACACTACATCCATGCGGGGGACGTCAAACCAATTGCCGATATACGGTCCGATAATAACCATTAGAAGTCCAGTGCACAACGTTGTGAGCAGCAGTGCAATCATCGACACATTTACGAGATTCACGCTTTCTTTTTCCCGCTCAGGCACGACAATAGACATTTCATACTTCCAACACGCTGTCACGGAGAACAAGCTGACAAATGCCGTATATATTGAAAAAACTCCGAATTGTTCCGGCGTATAGAGTCTGCTTAGCAATGGGGCCGCTGCAATCGTAATCCCCTGTGACAGCGCGGTTCCCGACATTAGAACGGCTGCATTTTTGAAAAGCTTGCTTTTAGGGAGCGCCAATATGGACAAATTTCAACACCTACAATCTAATGTATTTGCATCGATCCGAAGAATGCTTGTAAAACAAAGTACGGCGTTAAATCGCTTTAACTTCATACCTTGCCTGACAAGCCGTCATCATGCAGACTGGGGCATCAAACCCCTCCTCACGCCACACCCTCGACGACGAACGTCTAAGGCCCCAAGCTTACCCACAGCATGGCCGAGTGCCTACAATGATATAGGTGTAGTAGGCATTACCTTACGAAAGTTTACGAAAGTTTACAAAAGTCCCTTAGTGGACTGACCCTTTTGAGCACGACTAATAGTAGTCATACCATTCCGATTTATATTTCTCCTGACCGTTTAGAACGGTACCCAGCAGATTCGCTTTTACGATTTCGAATTGCTGCTTCACCTTTTTTATCGCTTGCACTTTCGTCCTGCCGGCCAAGACGACCAGCACGACTCCGTCACATTTATTTGCTATAATTTTGGAATCAACTACGGGCAATACCGGCGGGCAATCGACCAGCACAACATCGAACCTTGACTGCAATTGCTGCAGACATTCATTCATTGGCTGACCAGAGAGCAACTCAGCCGGGTTATCGGGAATTGCGCCGGCCGGGAGGGCCCATAAATGCTCAATTTCCGTTTCCCGCAGCACTTGATCCAGAGCGGTCGTGTCATTTAGAAGCGAGGATAGTCCCAAGCTTTTACCTACATTGAATACTTGATGGACAGAAGGCCGCCGCAAATCCGCATCCACAATGACGGTCCGTTTCCCTCCCATGGCAAACGAGATCGCCAAATTAATTACGGTTGTCGTCTTGCCCTCTCCTTGGTTCGCCGACGTGACAGCAATGCTCTTCATGCGTCCTTCATTCAGCAACTGGGTTATATTTGTCCTTAATTGGCGATAATGCTCGGAAACGTAAGAGTGAGGATAGTCTCTAGTAATGAATGCCGGTTTACGCATTTGTCGAAGCATTAGTAGCCTCACCTGCCTTTGTGTATGAGATCGAAGTCTGACGATGTTTGGCTGACTTGTAGGATTTGCGGTTTATTTTAGGAATGACGGCCAAGGTCGGCAAAGACAGCAGCTGCTGCAGCTCCTCTTCCACGCGAATGGAATCATCGAAGTACTCTCGTACGAAGATCGTCCCGATGCTTATCATGAACGAAAGTATAAAGGCTACCAACGCATTTAGGATGATGTTCGGTTTCACCGGTCCCGGCTCAAGCGCAGGGTCTGCCGGATTTAATATTGTTACATTGTCCACTTGCATTAAGTCGGGTATTTTTTTCATGAATTGTTCCGCAATGCCGTTTGCGATTTTACTGGCAAGCTCATAAGAAGGGGCTATGGCGCTAATGGTCATCACTTGAGTCTTATTCGTAGAGCTTACCGTGACACTGTCGCGCAATGCTTTGCTGTTCATATTAAGCTCGGAGTATTTCGCAAGAACGTCTTTAATCATCCAGTCGGTTTTAATCAATTCCTTATATGTGGAAATCAATTGCATATTGGCTTCCAAATCATTCAGATTGAGTGTGCTTTCCCCTTCGACGATTCTCGTTTTGTTTACAATCAGTTTCGTAGACGCTTCATAGACCGGTGTCACCAGAGCCATACTGTAATACAATGTTCCGCCGGTGCAAATCAATGTAAAAAGTAAAATGAGCCACAACTTCTTCCTCAGCATGCGCAGCATCGTTTTCAAGTCCCATTCCTTCATTGCCTTACTGTCCTCCTTATTGAAAAAAACGTATCGCCTTCTTCGGACTGGCCGCCCGAAACGGAAGCACCTGCTCGCCATGCAGTACCCGACGGGCATTTTCTTTCATCGTATCGACATAAAAAAGTCCGCCGATTTCTTGCAGCGCCGCATAACCTTCGCGCAGGAAGAAGCCTCGTTTCAGTACGCTGTGGGCATCAGAAGCAAGAAAATGCGCCCAATGCTTTTTACATAGCAGCACTGCTGATTTTTGTGCTTTTGTTCCGAATCCACCCAATAAGGATTGCGCGTTCACTTGGAACAGAACACCTTGCTCAATCCAGTCATACACCTGTTCTGGACGTTTCATAATGGCTGCATTTCGTTCAGGATGGGCAACAATGATTTGTAGTTGATATTGATTCATATAAGTGAGGAACTTGGAGAAATAGACCGGGATTTCTTGCGCTGGCCATTCGACAAGCACGTATGGCCCATCAGCTAACGATTGAATGGAACCGCACTGGTAATCTTCAACGAAGTTGTCATTCAGCCGATATTCTTGTCCGGGAAAGACACGCAACTCAATAAGGCGTTCCTTCAGCAGCTCACTAAACGCCCCTACTTGTTGCTTAATATGGTCGGAGGCATTACGATAGCGTCTCGTAGCATGATGGGGAGTCGCTATAATCGTATGAATTCCGCTTCGAACAGCTGCTTGAGCCATGCGAAGCGCCTCTTCTTCATGGGCCGGTCCGTCATCCATTCCAGGCAGCAGATGACAATGAATATCGATCATAATTTACACTCCGTCTGGGCAGGCGCTTGGCGCCGAATCGGCATCATCTGTATAATGGATTTCTTTGACGAGTATGATTGAACTACAAAATTTTTATGTGGTAAAATAGACTGGAATTTGGATTTCATATGCTCTGGTCCAGGTGCTGTTTGCTAGTATGCAAATAATAGAGAGACATTGACTTGTACAGCTCGTGAATTTTTAGCTGGTCTGGACACAGCGTCGTGAGGTACATGTTTAATAGGGAGATGAGCGCCCGACGCTCTGATGCTGTTAAACGTAAAGAGATGCCATAGCGAAATTGGCTTTCGTCCGCGTCCCTCCATACAACATGACCATTCAGCTTCATTTCAACCTGCTTGATCATCAATTGGAAACCGAGCAAATAATGGGAGGACGACGGGAGTTCCAAGTGCGTTAGCATGCGCAGACCGCCCGGACTAAGTTCAGTGATGAGGACAGGCTTGGATCGACTGTTTACGGACACACCGTTTACTTGCTCGATGGACATCCTTGCGATGATGGTCTCATTCATATGAAGCCGTACATAGTTTCTTTGTTCTTTAGGCTCACTATGCTCCATAACTTCATCCTCTTCTTGATATAAAAGTGATGTTACTACTCATTGCAGCATGGCATAATGATACTTGATGTTACATCATCATTCCTTTAGATACATTATGTATCAAATCACTTCTTTACTTTACGATACGATTTGTAACATGTCAATCCTTTTCTCAGGTTTGTTTTGTGCATTCGATACGTTTTGTTTCACAATGATTGGATTTGGATTGAAAAGGGAGGTTTATTTCAAATGAGCACCGGAATCCGTATCGCGGAGCTGCGCGAAGGAAAAGGATGGACTCAAGAAGAGTTGGCTGAATTGCTGGGGATTACGCGGGCTGCGTTATCTCATTACGAGAAGGATCGCCGCAAACCTGACTTTGAAACGTTGACTAAACTAGCGGATCAATTTGGGGTTTCCATCGATTATTTAGTCGGGCGTCTGTCCAGTCCGAATGCGCAGGCAACGCAAGAGGTACTTATGTTTGCAGCTGGGCTTGAACTGTCGGATGAGGAGCTGCTCAAAAAGTTCCGGCTTACTGTGGACGGTCGTGAATTAACGGAGGAAGAAGCGCGTCGATTCATTGCTTTCGTGCGGGCGGAACGGTCCATGAGGCTTTAGGTCTGCGCATCAACGTAAAAACTAGCCTAAGCATTTAACGCCCTAGCCACTCCCAATAGGAGTAGTTCGGGGCATAATTTATATTTCTACGCGCTGCAAGCATAAAGATCCCCCCCGATGTCTCGTTAGATCGGGGGGATCCAATGGCTTGATGACAGTGGTATTGTCATTCTTGCACCTGCCGGAATGAACCGGATGGCCGAAACATTACGGCGCATAATCGCCGTTGTAGCTGACGAGCATCACGTCCCGGACGCCGACCACACCCGACAACTCATTCACGAAAGCGGTATTGTCATCGCGCAGTCGGGTTTCGACCGTCATTTCGGTCATTTGCTTGTGCACCGTCTTCGATTTAAGCACATACTTCAACTTGCGCAAGCGCGAGAGCACCTCGTCCTGAGCCGGTTCCTCATATTTGACAATAAGCAGATAAGGGGCATCCCTCACCTTGCGGCGGGACAGCCAGAAGATTGCTGCTCCTACAGCCAGCGAACCGAATACGGACACGGGGTAGATCTCTGCTCCGTTCGCAATGCCAACCGATATGGCCCAAAACATATATACGATGTCCATCGGATCTTTAACGGCCGTGCGGAAGCGCACGATGCTCAATGCGCCGACCATGCCCAAAGACAGGACGATATTAGTGCTGATCGTCATGATGATAAGCGTCATAATCGAATCAATACGAACGTGACATTGTAGCTATGATTGTAGACGACGCCGCGGAAGCACTTCTTATAAGTCCAGTAGATGAACATCCGATGAGGAACGAAGCGACCATCCCCCAAAACATGTCCACCCACGCAATTTTATTGAATGCCCCAGCTTCAATTCCGAATCCGCTTCCCGTAAAAATTCAGCGTCCCCCCGGTACAGCCGTTCAAATTCACTGCGTGTCATCGGAGCCGATTCTTTGGCGACATATTCGTTCCACTTGCTCTTCCGTTCGAGCTTGATGACGGCATCGCTCTTGTTATAAATGCGAATGCGATATTTCCGCCGGTTCAAAATGCCATCGACCTTATCGTGCAACGCAGATTCATAGATGTTGTCGAAATATAGGCTCCGGATATGATACCCGTGCTCGTCAACCGAGTTCTGATCCAGCAGCAACAACGATTTAATCCGTTCCCGCAGCCCCATAAATTCATGATAATGGATATAAAATTTCAATTCGTGCCGAAGCTTCTTTCGATCCCGCATATCTCTAACCTTCTTCTCTCTCATCTTATTCCATTCAATCTCTGCTCGATTCGCCCCCGGCCATAGACACACGGCACCTGCTCCACTACCGGCTTCGCAAAGTCCGGCGTTTGGCTAATTTTAATGTAGGTTTTCATTTCTGTTACCTTAGCCTTGAGCTGTTCCACATTTTTCGGATTTTTAAAGAAGCGTGTCTGCAGCTGGCTTCCCCAATAATTCGACAGTCCTGTCTGCCATGGGGACTCCAGGGCGTCTTCTCCCGTCTGCGTCGTGAACCCCCATGCCCCGTCGTAATCCCATGGAAGGAAGAACCACTTTGCGGAATTGAGTGGAGATCCGCTCGGCCGTGCGACCGCCTTAGGTCCGACAGACTATTACTTGGCGGAAAGCTTTCTTAAGCCGACAGACATTACCGTTAAAAACAGCAAGGGAGCATTCGACTCAGGCTTTCACCAAAAGCCATAAAAATACTGGAATATCGCCAAAATTACGGAACAAAGATGCTGTCCATCAGCAAAATTGACTATGATTCGCTGTCCGAGAACGCATTGCGCAAGTTCTTCCGTATGAACGAGGCGGCTGCCGGCGTCTTCTCGCTCGACGGCTACGGCGTGGCAGCATGGGACTACAGCGCAGGAACAAAAAATCGCAACGCAGTGCAAGCCTTCCCTTATTTCGAGCATTATATGGATTACTACGACATCAAGCTCAAGCCAAAAACGGTTCAGAAAGAGCTCGAGTACGAACGAAAAGGATTCCTCACGCATTCCGAGCCCGGGCATCATTTCTATCACATTCCGGAACTGTATGGGAAATAAATAAACATGCACTCCCTGGATTGTGGCGGAGTGCATGTTTATGTTCTCGTTTTTAAATATTTCATATAGACGCCTTGCCTAACTCATGAAACCGTTTTTGATTGCCGCCTGTGGGAGACTTTCTGATGATGACTTCCCCTGTCCGTTCACTAATCTCCACATCCAACGTATCACCGCACTCCGCATCCAGCTTGTCCAACATCTCCTTAGTAAAAATGACACCGAAGCTGTTCCCGATTCGCATGAGCTTACGCTTCAATTCATTGCACTCCTTTCGTTTTCCCGCGGCGCAGGCATTGATTTTTTCACTTCAATATTCATTCATGAATTTGTACATAATGAACTCACGCTGCTACAGTGCGCGTCTCCGTTCAGGCGCCATCGATAGCTTTTCAGGAGAATTGCGGGCCATGGCCGGAGAATAGACGGCATATCCATTGCCGAGCATTTTCGCCTCATACATCGCCATATCGGCATGTGTAAGCAATGTCTCCGCATCCAGGCCGTCATGGGGGAAGATCGCGATGCCTATGCTCGTCGTTAGACGGAACTGGTAATGAGCAATCATAAAATCCTCTTCGAACAACTGCAGCACTTCCTGCGCCGTATTCTGAGCATCTTCCAAGCGCCTGATGTTCGGAAGCAGAATAATGAACTCATCCCCGCCCATTCTCATCATCATCTCCGCAGGCAAAAAGGTCCGCATTCGAGCAGCTACTTCCTGCAGCAGATAGTCGCCCTTACTGTGTCCGAGCGTATCATTGACCTGCTTGAAGCGATCCAAGTCCAAGTAAAGAACGGCCATCATCTGCTTATCCTTCTTCGCTTTTGCGATTAGCTGGGCCACATGCTCTTTGTAGTGCCTGCGGTTCGGCAGGCCCGTCAAGTCGTCGTGATAAGCCAAGTAATTGTAGCGTCCCTCCGCCTCGACTCTTTCCGTAATATCCCGGAATTGCCCGAAAGCCCCGGTTCTGTTGCCGTGCTCGTCCAAAATGGGAAGCGCATCGAACAGGCACACCTGTCTTGCCCCCGTTGCGGTGTGACAGACGACTACCTCAATATCCTCGCAGGTCTTGCCGGTGCGAATGACCTCATCGATATAAGGCCCCATTGGCTTTATATCGAATACCGGCTGCTGTATAAGAGCGTTCCGGGATAGCCCTGTCAATTGTTCCGCGTATGAATTGAATTCAGTAATGCGACCGTGCCGATCCGTAATGATGATGCCATTGCGCGTCGTATCCATCATAATATGGTTCAAAATATTCAACTTGCGGTTCTGGCTCCGCAAGAGCAGCTCGCGTTCAATCGAGTCAGCTACAGTATTGAGCACCGCCATGAAATAGGGATGTGCATACTCCATGGACGTCATAATCGACACAGTGCCGAGCAGGTTGTCCTCATCCGAGGTGCCAAAGGGGACGGAATAGCATACTTTGTCGTGAAAACAATGGTGAAAATGCTGTTCTCCTGCAAGCTGCACCGGCTTGCCATATGTTAAGGCAAGAGTAATGCCATTCGTTCCACATGCTTCTTCAGTAAACCGCACTCCCGCAACGATGCCGAGCTGAGCTACTGTCTGCTTCATCGTCCCGTCTCCTGCCATTTCGAGAATGCAGCCGTTCTCATCCGAGATCACGATTACAATTGGAGTTCCGGCGAGCTGCGTAAGCAATTTCCCCGTGAAAAAGCGAACGACGGTTAACATTTCGTCATAAAAAATCCGTTTGCATACGAACTCCGACTGCCCCATCACGGAATTGAACTGCGGAATCGATGCCGGATTGAGCCCCGAATCCTGTACCTTCCTTCTCCATTTCTCGATCCTCTGCATCATAGATGTGCCGGAATCGCTCTGACTGTCACATAATCCCACTATGGTTCCCTCCAGCTTCCATCATTCTAATCATGCCGTTCTGAGTATTGTCTGAACGAACCGGAATGCGCATCGTTATTTCCGTCCCCTGATCCGGTTCGCTGCGGATGCAGAGCCCACGACCGTACCAATACGTAAGGCGCTTATGGGTGTTAACTAGGCCGATTCCCCCGCGGGTACGGGCTTCTAGAACCGCTTCAATCACTTCCCGGCGCATGCCTACGCCGTTGTCGGCTACCGTAATAATCGCCTCTTCGCTTGTCAGTCTGACAGCGATTGCTACGGTACCTCCTTCTCTCCGCTTCATAATGCCATGACGTATCGCATTCTCCACAATTGGCTGCAGTGTCAGCGGGGGAAGCTCGAATTGCAGTCCGTCTGCCACATCCAGTTCCACCGAGAGGCGGTCGGAGAACCGGACCTGTTCAATGTATAGGTAAGATTGAACTAACGCCCATTCTTT
Source organism: Paenibacillus sp. OSY-SE (assembly GCF_000283315.1). NCBI lineage: Bacteria > Bacillati > Bacillota > Bacilli > Caryophanales > Paenibacillaceae > Paenibacillus > Paenibacillus sp. OSY-SE. The sequence continues at coordinate 93,849 of NZ_ALKF01000191.1, forward strand.
GGCGAACGGGATGAATCTGTCACGGTTATGCGCACGGAAGCTAGCCCGTAAATAATTTCCGAACTGAATCAGCAGCACCTGAGCCTGATCTGGTGCCTCCGAGTTCAATGAAGCTATCGAGTTGAGCGTGTTATATATGAAGTGGGGATTCATCTGAGCTTGCCAGAGCGCCATTTCGAGGTGAACATGCTCCTCTGCTGCCTGCTTCAAGCTAAGCAGCGTCCGAATACGCATTCTCAATTCACTGCCGTCCATCGGCTTCAAGACATAATCGTTGGCTCCCGCTTCGAATCCAGCCAGCGCATCGCCTGCTTGATTGCGTGCGGTCAGCATGATGATGGGTAGATCAAACAGATTCGAGTGTTCTCGCAAGCGGCGGCATATATCATATCCCGAAATCGTGGGCAGCAAGACATCGAGGAGAACGAGATCGTAATTCCACACAGCCCCCCCGTCCAATGCTGCGAGTACCTCTTCCCCTTTTCCCATGACGGTGATGTTATACTTCTCATGCATCAGCGTATGCAAAATGACGCGGATGTTAATCGGATCATCCTCCACGACGAGAATACGGGCGCCTCCGCCGTAATCCACCTTCATCGGCAGCATCCATTCAGCGGCGACAGCATTGCCATTTCCCGCCATGTCAAAAGGCTGCTCGATTGCTAGGTCTTTCATTTTCTCTCCTCCGCCATCGTATAAGTGAAGGCTGAGCCACATTTCATGTCAAGGGAGATCGTTCAGCAAAGGCCCTGTCCTGCACCGTTAGAATCATATTTATTAAAATGGGACTGATTTAGACTGCTAGCCGCGCTATTGATCAGATTGGAGTTGTTGTCCAAGGAAATAATCGAAAGAGGCGACTGCGACAGAAGGCTATAATAGTAGAAGCAGGATACAGCCGAGAGATATGTGTTTTCCATTTCGCGTCCTTCTTGCAGACTTCTGGTGTACATACCAAGCGGGTTGTGGAAATATAGCCTACTGCCGTATCACCGACATGGTAACATATAGAATACCAATTCCAAATGCACAAAATCTGAACAGCAATGAATCGAGGAGCTGAGGTGATGTTACAACGAATATCCAAATCAAGTTAAATTAAAAAAGCTAACGCCGGTTGTATACCGACGTCAGCTTTCAGGCTAGAGCTCTTTCCATGTCCGCAAAATAGGAGCTTGACCACGGTATTACACCTTGTGCTCAAGGGCGCTTCTCTTCCAATTGGCACTCCAGCGCTCGAACCAAGCTTGGTACGCCGCTTTCGGCTGCATTCCAAATTCACTCATCGTCATATCATATAGTGTGGCGTACATTTCTTCTACCGCATTGCGATCGCCCAGTTCGGCATATAACCGCATCAGCATGTAATACCCCGATTCAATATGAGGATAGACGTTCACCTGTCTGTGATATACTTCCAAGGCCGCCGGAAAATCGTTGTCCGCAACCAGGTAGTCCGCGATTTGGGTAACCAAATGCAACCACAAAGAACGAAGCCGCTGACGTTCTCCCTCCGTCCACCTATAATCACAATCCGCCAAATAGTCTCCGCTATACCGCTGCAGCAGTTCACGGTATTTGTTGACCGAGTGCTTGGACACCGGGGGTAGGCTTTGCACTTCATGCTCCCACTGTACGCAATCGATATCCGCTTGGTGAATCATAAGCATATAGCTTTCCTCACAGCTTACGATTTTCAGTTGCTCCTTGTAGGGCTCCAGCGCCTTGCGCACCTGATAAATGGTCGTATATAGCTGCGTATACCCTTTTTTGGCATCCACATCGGGCCACAGCAGCTCAATGAGCGAATCCTTCCGTACCGACTTTCCCCGCTTATGCAGCAAGTAAGTGAACAGCTCCTGGGCTTTCGCCGTCCGCCAGCGCAAATGCTGGTGAGACGCCGCTCCGATATCGATGTGCAGATTTTGAAAGCAGCGGATCATGCGGATAAAAGGACCATCCCCTGGACCTGTCGTTACGGCTGCACGTTCCGCCAATCGTTCTATAGTAACGTTCAGCCTCTTGGCTTCCACCGGTTTTAATACATAGTCGATCGCGTTCAATTCGAATGCTTTCACTGCATAATCGTCATAGGCCGTAATAAAGACGATCTGAGCCGACGGAAGTATGGATTGCACCTGTTCTGCCAAATCGATCCCACTCATCTCCGGCATGTCGATGTCCATAAATACGACGTCTGGCATCAAAGCAGGAATGTCCTGCAAGGCCATTTGCGGATCCTGATAGGTACCTTCCACAACTATTTTCCCCTTAGCCGACAACAGTTTTTTTAAGTGAACGAGCGCCAAACGCTCGTCATCGACCAAAATCGTTCTCATTGCCTTCCCTCCGCGTGTTGAATTCGAAGTGTTACCTCCGTACCGCACCCAGGCTCTCTGGCGATGTCGATTTCATTTCCGTCATGTTCATTACATCTACAGGCACACTTCTCGCACGACTGAATGTTGCCCAGCTCCCGTCCCGCATTGAATAATTAGTACGCTTAAATTTTCGGGGGCTATTGTATTTCATAGGAGTTCCTGTAGTCCCTCTCTCCCATTCCAATGGCATTCAGTTGTGCCTAGTTTCACTTAATTCAATGAAGATATCCATTATATGAAAATTGTGGTTGTTTTATAGTATATACGCGGAATATACCACAATTGTTCCGTTCAAGGAATTGTAAACGGCAAACACTCAAGCTTGATATAGCCCTAGGAGCTTTGTAAACGTGCAATGATTCAGTCTGGATCATAAATATCCCCCGTCGAACAGTCGTCCGTACGGAGGATGTGTTGTTGTGTTCGCCCGCTTTATCTTATCGTATGTACAACCGCCATACGTCTTATATCCTCTGGGCATCGCTCTAACTCGATATCTAACTGCTGCAGAACGTAAATGATATCTAATGATATTTTGTCACAATTCGTATTCGCATGGATGAATTCCATCGTATGAATCGCTTCTGTTTGCCCACTCTCTATCATAATCCCGTACCTCACTTCGTTCAGATTGTCCGCAGATATCGTTAGAGCTCGTCATCATTATTTTGCGACATCATTATTATAGCCCAGTCAAGTCAGGTATACTGTCGGATGCTGAAACGAAGTGCGCCTATTTTTTCTTCTATTTTTGTCGAATATCATATTACTGTTATGAATATGTGTCAAATGAATGGTTTTTCGTGTTTCGTTGTTTTTGTTCTTTCGTTTGCACCCATGCATGAAGGACGAAGAACATCACCGCGATGGCGGCAATCCAAGTCGAGATGACGGCTACCCCATTCAACCCGCTCCGATCATACATGATCCCTAGCACATACGGGCCAATCATGCGGCCGACGGAGGTGATTCCGCCAGCGACCCCCATGTAGAACGGCGCCTCCCGTCCGGCACGAGCGGCAAGAAACGCAGGAACCGCTGGAGATACCAGCATTTCCCCAAGTGTAGCCAGCACCATGCCGAGCACAAATCCACCATATACCGGCACGAACCATATAACTAGATAGGCTAGTCCATAAAATACGGCGCTCCATGTCAACTGTGCCGTTAATGGCTTCGCGATCGTGCGTTTTAACCACGATATAATAGGCTGCGCCATAAAGATAAGCACGCCGTTCAACGTCCACAGTAAGCTATACATGGAAAAGCTCATATTGTGATCGGCGATATGCGGAGCAACACCTGTTCCCCAGAGGGAATTCGCAAGCCAGACAAACATGGCTCCGAGCGACATGAACAAATATAGCCGGTACGCCGCCAGCTTCTTCCATATGCTTCGTTCAGGCAGCACTCCGCTGTCGGGCAATTGCAGATCCGGTGCCGCAGCTTGCTTCCTGGCTTGTTCCGTCCCCGCTTGTGATTGAGCAGACGGATGAGTTCCCGCCCGCCCCTCCTCCTGCATGCCGCGCAGGAAGCGGTGAAAGAAAATGGCGAAGCCAGCCGAGGTCACACCGTTCAACACGAAGGTGAGATTGAAGGAAATATCGGCTAGCACGCCGCTCATCGCAGTTCCAAGCGCAACACCGATGTTGTTCGCCACATAAATAACGTTAAAGAGCTCTTCCCTTCGATCGGCCCAGCGAAATCCGATAAAGGATTGAATGGCTGGCATCGACATGGAGTTGGTCAAGCCCAACACGGTCATCGTCGTCACATACAGCCACCAATCGGCATGTGCGGTAATGACGAGCGTGCATTGCAGAACGGACGACGCTGCCAAGGCTCCGATCAGAAGCCGGCGCACACCAATGCGATAGTATAGTCCTCCACCTAACAGTTGCCCGATGACCCCGCCCAGCATCTGCATGAAGATGACAAATCCGGCGTCTGCCAGCGAGCGGTTCAATTGTGTATGCACAAACAAGGTAGTGAGCGGCCACATGAGCGCGCCGCCTGTTGAATTGATCATGCTTGCCCATATAAAGACGTTCATTTCCCGTGTATAATTGCGAAACATCCCTAAAGGCGAATGCCTCATTCTATCACCAACTGTCTCTCCCAAAGTCAAGGTCCTATTAAAAAAGCCTTAGTCTGAGCTCGGAAATTCCGAGCAGCAGACTAAGGCTATCGTATCATAAATCAGTTTCCGCCGACACGTGATAGATCTCGCATATTTGCTTCGAAAGCAGTCAACAAGGCTGCCTCGCCAGTCATTCCTTTCGCTTTCACCTTCGCGATTTGCTCCATCATCCGTTTATAATCTTTCGGAATGACTCTGACCAGTTGCCGTCTTGTCGTCTCCCAGTCGCGAAGCAGACGCACGCCGAGCTCACTGTCCGTATAGTGGACATGCTGTTCGATCATCTTCTTCACCAGCAGGGCTTCCTCTTCAGCCTCCACATGCTCCAGCAGCACCATCTCCAGATTGCAGCGGTCTACAAAGGAATTATCGCTGTCGAGCACATAGGCTATACCGCCAGACATCCCTGCAGCAAAGTTGCGGCCGGTCGTACCGAGCACGACGACACTTCCCCCGGTCATATATTCACAGCCGTGATCGCCGACCCCTTCCACGACGACATGGACACCGGAATTGCGGACGGCGAAGCGTTCGCCGGCAATACCGCGGATGTATGCTTCTCCGCTGGTTGCGCCATAGAAGGCCGTGTTCCCGATAATAATGTTCTCTTCCGGCACGAATGTCGCTTGCGGTGACGGCTTGACGATGATCTTGCCGCCCGAGAGGCCTTTGCCGACATAATCGTTGCAGTCGCCCTCTACCGCCAGCGTCATGCCGCGCGGCACGAAGGCGCCGAAGCTCTGTCCGGCCGAGCCGACGAACGTGTAACGGATCGTATCCTCCGGTAAGCCGGCCGCTCCATAACGGCGCGTCACTTCACTGCCGACAATCGTGCCCGTCGCGCGGTTCACGTTGCAGATGGCAAACGTGCCTGCGATCGGCTCCTGACGCGCAAGCGCGGGCTCGGCTAACGGAAGCAGCTCCTTCATGTCGAGCGTCTCCTCCAAGCCATGATTCTGTGCGCGCACCCGAATGCGCGCAGATCCTTCCGGCAGCTCCGGCTGATGCAAGAGAGACGACAGATCGAGGTGCTTCGCCTTCCAATGGTCGACGGCTTCCTTCACATTCAGACATTCGGAGCGGCCAATCATCTCGTCGAGCGTGCGGAATCCGAGCTCAGCCATCAGCTCACGCAGCTCTTCCGCAATGAAGCGCATGAAGTGAACGACGTGCTGCGGGTCGCCTGCGAAGTTTTTACGCAGCTCTGGATTCTGCGTCGCCACCCCGACCGGACATGTATCAAGCTGACAGACTCGCATCATGACGCAGCCGATGACGACGAGTGGCGCGGTCGAGAAGCCATATTCCTCCGCTCCGAGCAGGGCGGCAATCGCCAGGTCGCGGCCGGTCATCATCTTGCCGTCCGTCTCCAGCACGATGCGGTCGCGCAAGTTGTTCAGAATGAGCGTCTGATGCGTCTCCGCTAGTCCAAGCTCCCACGGCAGTCCCGCGTGGCGGATTGATCCTTGCGGCGACGCCCCGGTGCCTCCATCGTATCCGCTGACCAGGATGACGTCGGCGCGTCCTTTCGCCACCCCTGCAGCAATTGTGCCGACGCCGACCTCGGACACGAGCTTGACGTTGATGCGCGCCCGCGGATTCGCATTTTTTAAATCATATATCAATTCCGCCAAATCTTCGATCGAATAAATGTCATGATGCGGCGGCGGCGAGATGAGCCCGACACCTGGGGTTGAACCGCGCACTTCCGCGACCCAAGGATACACTTTGCGTCCCGGCAGCTGTCCGCCTTCGCCCGGCTTTGCGCCTTGCGCCATCTTAATCTGGATTTCCTCCGCATTGACCAAATAATTCGACGTCACACCGAAGCGTCCCGACGCCACTTGCTTGATGGCACTCCGTCTCCAATCGCCGTTCGCATCCTTCACGAAGCGTGCCGGATCTTCTCCGCCTTCGCCCGAGTTCGATTTCCCGCCAAGGCGGTTCATCGCTATAGCCAAGCTCTCGTGCGCCTCCTTCGAGATGGAGCCGAACGACATCGCGCCGGTCTTGAACCGCTTCACGATCGACTCGACCGATTCCACTTCCTCGATGGAAACGGACGGTCCGGCAGGCTTCAATTCGAACAGGGAACGGAGCGTCCGGTTCTGGCTGTACTCGCCTTGCACCAAGGCGGAATACTTCTTATATAACTTGTAATCGTTCGTGCGGCATGCCTGTTGGAGCGTATGAATCGTCTGCGGGTTGAAGAGGTGCTCCTCCCCGCCCTTGCGCCATTGATATTCTCCGCCGGAATCGAGCTCTGGATCACGCCCCGCTTGCTGCGCAAACGCCCGAAAATGCTGGGTCAGCGCTTCCTTCGCAATCTCTTCCAAGCCGATCCCGCCGATACGCGACGGTGTCCACGTGAAGTAGGCATCAATGAAGTCCTGCTTCAAGCCGACGGCTTCGAAGATTTGCGCGCCGCGGTACGATTGCACGGTGGAGATGCCCATTTTGGACAATATCTTCACCACGCCTTTCGTGGCCGCCTTGATGTAATTCTTTACCGCCTTCTCATGCGTAATGCCGCCCAGCAAGCCTTGACGAATCATATCGTCCAGCGTCTCAAACGCCAAGTACGGGTTCACGACGCTGATGCCGTAGCCGAGCAGCAGCGCATAATGGTGCACTTCACGCGGTTCCCCGGATTCGAGAAGCAGGCTGACCTTCGTGCGTGTGCCTTGGCGAATCAGGTGGTGATGCAGGCACGATACCGCAAGCAATGCCGGTATCGCCGCATTGTCCTCATCCACGCCACGGTCAGACAAAATAATAATGTTATGTCCTTTGCCGATGACCCTGTCTGCGGCTTCGCACATCGTCTGCAGCGCCGCACGCATGCCTTCCGCTCCTTCCTTTGCCAGGAACAGAATCGGAATCGTGATGGACTTGAAGCCTGGGCGCCGGATATGGCGCAGCTTCGCGAACTCTTCATTCGACAGCACTGGGGTCGCAAGCTTAATATGACGGCAGCTCTCCGGCTCTGGCAGAAGCAAATTGCGCTCCGGCCCGATTGTCGTTCCCGTCGCCGTCACGATTTCTTCGCGAATGGCATCGATCGGCGGATTCGTAACTTGAGCGAACAATTGCTTGAAATAGTTGTACAGACGCTGCGGCCGGTCAGACAAGATAGCGAGCGGCGCATCATATCCCATCGAACCGAGCGGCTCTACTCCGCTTGTTGCCATCGGCTCCAAAATCTTGCGCAGCTCTTCGAACGTATAGCCGAACGCTTGCTGTTGCTGCTGCACGTTCTCGTGCTTCGGCTCCGGTGTTTCTGGCGCATCAGGTAAATCGGTCAAGTCAATCAGATGCTCATCCAACCACTCCCGATAGGGATTCTCGGCTGCAATCTGTGCTTTCACTTCCTCATCCGAAATGATGCGTCCTTGCTCCGTGTCGACAACCAGCATCCGCCCAGGACGGAGACGATCTTTATACAGCACATGCTCTGGTGGAATATCCAATACCCCGGCTTCGGAGCTCAATATAATCAAATCATCCTTCGTCACGTAATAGCGCGAAGGACGCAGACCGTTGCGATCCAACGTCGCGCAAATCTGCACGCCGTCCGTAAACGCCAGCGCCGCCGGACCGTCCCACGGCTCCATCAAGCAGCTATGATATTCATAAAATGCCTTCTTCGTCTCATCCATGCTGTCGTGATTCGACCATGGCTCCGGCACCATCATCATGGCGACGTGCGGCAGCGGCCGACCTGCCAAATAGAGAAATTCGAAGGTATTGTCGAACATCGCCGTATCCGAACCGTCGTGGTCGATGACTGGCTTAATCTTCGCCAGATCCTCGCCAAAGATGCCGGATTGGAACAACGTCTGACGCGCATGCATCCAGTTGACATTGCCGCGCAGTGTATTGATTTCTCCGTTATGAATCATATAGCGGTAAGGGTGAGCCCGCTCCCAGCTTGGAAACGTGTTCGTGCTAAAGCGCGAATGGACAAGCGCAATTGCCGTATCCAGATTCTCGTCCTGCAAATCCAAGTAAAATCGTCCGACCTGCTCTGTCGTCAGCATGCCCTTGTACACAATCTTCCGGCATGACATGCTCGGAATATAGAACGAATCTGCTCCGTCTTCCTGCGTGTAACGAATTTCTTTTTCCGCCAGCTTGCGGATCATATACAGCTTGCGTTCGAACGCCAGCTCATCTTGAAGATCGGCGCTGCGGCCGATAAATAGCTGGCGGACATAAGGCTTTACCGCCTTCGCGGAATGGCCGAGCCCTTCTTCATTCGTCGGCACTGTGCGGAAGCCGATGAACGTCTGGCCTTCTGCTTCGACAATGCGGCGGAGCACCGTCTCATGACGCTCGCGGATGCGTTCGTCCTGAGACATGAACAGCATCCCGACGCCATATTCGCCGGATGGAGGAAGCTCGATATGCTGCGCCTTCATTTCTTTCGCGAAGAAGCGATGCGGAATCTGCAGCATAATGCCTGCACCGTCCCCGGTATTTGGTTCACTGCCTTGTCCGCCGCGGTGCTCCATACTGACAAGCACGCTTAGCGCCTGACGAACGATATCATGAGACTTACGTCCTTTGATATGTGCGACGAAACCCATTCCGCATGCATCTTTTTCATACTGCGGATCATATAGACCTTGTTTTGGAGGTAAGCCGTTTTGTTTCATGGAATGCAACCTTTCTATATAAATTGAACTTTCTTAGCATCGATATTCACGAACTTGGAATGAATTTATAATTATTCATTTGTATTGTTTTATCATTTTAACACCGTGCTTATATCATGGCAATTTAATATTTTTATGCATATGATAATTTTAATTATTGGATAGGTTTAGCTAGTGTAAAGAGCTTATCCAGCTTCTCAATCCGTGTATACTGAACGATTATCGTTTATAAATAATGATTCTTTTTTTGCACTTTTATACATATAAAGAAGGTCGATCAAGAATAGAAAAAAAAGTATGTTCGCGCATATATGTATTTTTATTCGTTATTTTGCATGAAAGAGTATGGTTCAAGATTGAGCGGAAAGTTTTCATAACCTAAGGTTCCGTTCGTGCAGTGGCGCGTTCAGACTGAAGGGGATTCGCTTCATCTGCCCCTTTGCTTCATTCTCCCCTTTCATCAGGAGGCGGTGCGCTCAATCTCCATCAAAGAGCGGTAGGCCCAATCTCCTTCAGGAGCGGTGCGCCCAATGACCATCAGGAGGCGGTGCGCTCAATCTCCATCAGGAGCGATACGCTCAATGACAGCTTTGGATGCTGACGAGATTACTGCCATCATGATCGGCCGCTTCATGGCATGGTGTCTATACGAAACGGCATGCACCTATCCTCGACGTTATCCTTCCTGACTGGATGGCAGAGCATGTACCTCATCCTCAACGTTATCCTTTCTGACTATATGGGAGAATGACTATAAGGACCATGGAACGGAAGCCTCGCATCATAGTCTTTGGCTAAGAACATAAATTTTTATTTTCAGCTCGTGTTTTGATTCTACGATAGAAACCCGTTTGCAGGGGAATGGGGGCCGCTGTTCTGAATAGAGGGGAGAGTGAGACAAAGGATCGAACGGGCATACTTTCTCCGGTAAGGAAAAAGTGACACCATTGCAGAAGACATCTTCCATTCCGAATTTCATGAGAAAAACCCGCACATCCTAACGGATATGCGGGTTCATCAGTAGTTCCATTCCTATTTATTTCACGCTTACGCGCAGCGATGTGCTCTTTCCATCTAATGTCAGCTTGACGGAGGTGCTGCCTTTCGCCACACCTTGAACACTGCCGCGTTCTACCTTGACCTTCGTATTGGAAGGCACATAAGTGACCTGAGAAGTTACATCTGCTACTTCCCCCGTATCATAGATCGCCTGCACCTTCCAACTTGCCTTTTGTCCTACGCCCATCTTCACGCTCTTCGGAGTCGCCTCCAGCTTCAACAAGCGCGGCTTGATATGAACCGGAACTTCAAGCAGCTGACCTTGATATTCGCCAATCAACTTCGTGCTGCCTATGGCTACTCCTTTGACGGTAGAGCCGCTAACCGTTGCCACCTTTTCATTTTCGATCTTCCATTTGATTTTCGATCCAAGAGTAATCGTCTTTCCGTTCTTATATTTCCCTGTCACCTTGACCGACTGAGACTTTTTAACATTCGTGGTAATAGTCTGCGGAACGATATCAAACGATATGATCTCCTCATCAATCGTCACCTTCAGCGACAGCTTCACATTCGAGAAGGTGCCGTTCAATGTAACTTTGCCAGCGATGAGCCCTTTGATCTTGCCGTCACGCACCAACAGGTTCGGCGAGCTCGATTCCCACTTCATATCGGAGGTGACACGCTCTTCCTCGCCATCGATGTAGATGACCGTCACTTCCGGAACCGCCTGCTCCCGTCCTGTCACTACGCTTAACTCGGTCGCATTGGCTTGCAGCACGAGCGCTTTGCGCTGCACGGTCACTTCCGTCGCCAGCGTCTGGCCGCGCACGTTCGCCGTCAATGTGACGACGCCTCGGTTCTCCGCTTTCATCTTGCCGTCTTTAATGGAGACAATATCTGAGTTCCCGGATGTCCAATCAGCCAGACCCGAGACATCGATCGTTTCACCGTTTAACGTCACCGCGTTAATTTTCGGCAAATCCTGTACGTCTTCCATATATATATTTTGTTTGCGAATTTCACCCTTGTCTTTATCCTTGTCGACATCCGCCCACTCTAGCTTCTCGATCGTCGGGTGAACCGTCACCTCAATGGACTTGGTCAAGCCTTTGTATTTCGCGGTAATTGTGGACGAGCCGGCGCCTTTCGCATACACTTTGCCCTGGTCCACAGTTATGGCCATCACATTGCTCGATGTCCATTCGGCGAGATCCGTCACTTCCTGCTGATTGTCAACGCTGTTCAGCACAAAGGTCTGAACCGTTAGCGGCCCATCGCCAAGCATCATATGCTGCGCCTTGTCCGGCGTCAATCGCATCGCCTGATAAGAAGCCCGCACCACGACCGTGACGGATTTGGAAGCGCCGAGATAACTTGCTGTAATCGTCGCCGTTCCCACGCCAATCGGCTTGACGACACCGGACTTTACTTCTGCAACGTTCGTGTCGCTGCTGCTCCATTCGGCTTTATCCGTCACATTTTCAAGCGTGCCGTCTTTGGTCTTCGTTTGCGCGATTACCGTCTGGGAATCAGCGCCGTAATCGAATTCAACCAGCTTGTCCGGAGACAGCGTCATTTCCTCATACGGCAAATCGACCTTCAACTTAATTTTTTTGCTAAGTCCTTTATGCTTAACCGTAATTTCTGTTTCGCCCTTTGTTTTCAAGGTAAGAACGCCTTTATCGATGTCAGCGACGTCCGTTTTGGACGAGCTCCACGTAGCGTCGGCCGTCACGTCATTTTCCGTGCCGGTTGCTTCATCAAAGGCAAACGCCTTCCATTTCAACTTCATACCCAGCAGCGCATTCATCTCCTTGGGCACTTCAGTCCCGGATTCCACCATGCGCACGCTCAACTGATCGAACTGATAGCTGGACACAACCGTCTTCTTCAGCGTATAGCCTTGATATTTTACGGTAATCTCTGACGTTCCTTTGCCTGCGCCGCTTACCCAGCCCGCATCAACTTTAACTGCGCTCGGATTGGAAGAGCTCCAAGTAGCCAGACTCGTTACATCTTTCTTATCTGTCTTATCTTTAATCGTTGCGATTACCTTCATTTGTACGGATTGTCCTTCGACAACCACATGTACAGGGGAAACGTCGGATTCAAAAGCGATGCCAGTCACGGTATCCTCCGCGTTCGCTACCCCATAAAACGGCAACAAGCCGAACAGAAGCGTAAAAACAAGCGCCATGCTGAACCACGATGTTCTCTTACTAGTTGCGTTCACCCTATCTTCTCCCTTCCCTTTACACTGCCTCTAACATATTTTTATATAGATATATAACGGTTATTGAAGCCAAAATTGTTACCTTATACACTCAACTTCAGTGAAAGAAACATAAATTTGAGTCTATTTACCTATTTAGAGCAAAGAATAAATTATGGTATTGTCTGCCCGGGGCCCGGGGATATAACCAATGAAGTACATGTCGCTCAAATGGTCTGAACCAGTAATCAGCAACTATAAGCACAGACTTAAACAACCTTCCATCCTGCCGAGCAATTCGGTTCGGATTGGAAGGTTGTTCTTGCTTAAGCCGCTTACTTGTCCGTGGCGAGCCCGTCCATGAAATGGAGTTGGAAATAGGACTTAATCGATTCCTTATCCAAAGGTTCATGCAGCTTGTTCCACTCTGTTGACAGCGCTTTATACAATTGGAGCATAACGAAGCTGATAATCTTCGGATCGGCATCTTTCACATCGCCCTTCTCCATGGCCAGACGAACTTGGCGTTCCACATATTCAAGCAGTGCCCCTTCGAGCGTAAGGAGCGCATCCTTAGCCATCGGGGTGCCGAAGTCACGCACCTCCTGCGAGAGCTTCATTGCCAGTTCATGTCGACTGCGGAAATCCAACACCCGATCGAGCACGCGGTACAGGTTATCGAAGAACGACTTGTCCGCTTGAATTTCCCGATCAGCAATCTCCTTCATTTCATGAATGAGCTGTTGTAATATTTCATCAAACAACTCTTCTTTATTCGTAAAAAACGTATATATCGTGCCTTTGCCCACTTGGGCAATCTTGGCAACTTGATCCATCGTCGTCGCTTTATAGCCGAACAAAGCAAAGGATTGCGCTGCCGCTTCAACGATCTGTTTTCGGCGGTCTATGGACATCTCCTCTGGCTCCTTTCTTCGACAGACACATGACTAACTGACCATTTCGATATTTTGGTCACACTGTCTTTACTCAAAAATGTAACATATAATAATACGAATTTCAACCGCATTTGCTAGCAGCACGAAGGTAAATCCTTAGATCGATTCGTCTTATTGGCTGATGCTTCCTGTAGACATTCCGGTTATAATGGATATGGGTGAGAACATGCGAAAAAAAAGAATCCTTCTTCTGTCCGAAGGTTTCGGCACGGGCCATACGCAGGCTGCGTATGCTTTATCAGTTGGTATTAGACAGCTTGCCCCCGATGTTCAGACACGAGTCATTGAACTGGGCAAGTTCCTGAATCCGACGGTAGGTCCGTTGATTTTTGCCGCTTATCGCAAGACGGTGAGCGCGCAGCCGAAATTGGTCGGACTTTTGTATCGCAAAAAATATAAGAAATCGCTGAACCGATTTACGCAGTTGGCTTTACATCGCATATTCTACACACAAGCTTCCCATGTCGTTGAACAATTGCGCCCGGATGCCGTCGTCTGTACGCATCCGTTTCCCAATATCGTCATATCGCGTCTTAAGCGTTCTGGATTGAACATTCCTTTATATACATTGATAACGGATTACGACGCCCACGGCACATGGTTGAATCCCGAGGTGAATCAATATCTTGTTTCTGCCCCTGAGGTGCGCCAGAAGCTGCTTATGCGCGGGATTGCTTCCGATCGCATCGTGGTCACGGGAATTCCTGTTCATCCGAAGTTCTGGCAGCGTTGCCCCCAAGCTGAGGCACAGCAAACCCTTGGCCTGAAGCCACTCCCCACCGTTATGATTATGGGCGGAGGTTGGGGATTGGCACTGGATGAAGAGCTGCTGCAATATATGTCGACTTGGTGCGAACATGTGCAGCTCTTGTTCTGCATGGGCAGCAATCAGAAGGCGATTCAGCGCATGGAGCAGGATCCGATGTACCGGCATCCGAACATACATATTTTTGGATACACGCAAGAAGTGTCAACAATAATGGATGCTTCCGATCTGTTAGTGACGAAGCCCGGTGGCATGACGTGCACGGAAGGGATGACCAAAGGCATTCCGATGCTGTTCTACGCGCCGATACCAGGGCAAGAGGAAGAGAATTGCGACTATTTTACAGAGCATGGTTTTGGAGAGCTCATTGAATCGAAAGACACGGTAGCGAAATGGTTCAATGATTTGCTGCTTCATTATGAGACGCTGCGCCAAAAGCGGCAATCAGGCCAGCTCATTTTCAGAGAACCGGACAAATGCGCCCAAGCCGTATTGGAATTGCTGCAATAATCGAATCTTATTCACGTAACGATGTAAAGGTAAGGGATGGATGCATAATGATGTTTTCAGTAATGGGATTTGCGGGCAATGTGCTGATTGCGCTTGGGCTGCTCGCCAAGACGCTCGGTTGGATAAGCAGCAAGGGATTGTTCATTGCCGTCATCTTTCTTGGATTTATATTATTCGGGGCCGCGGAAAGCAAATGGGGCCGACGCCACGTGGTCGTGCGCTCTATCGACTACTTGCCGCTCATGGCATGCGTTATTTTGTTCGCATTGGCGCAGGATGACACGGTGAAAATTGCGGCGATCGTGCTGCTGCTGCCGTTAAGCGCCATCAGCTCGTGGATTGCTGTCCGTCTGTCGAAGACGAAGAAATACCGCACGATGCCGAGAATCGATGAGACGAAGAACGAGCCGCCCAAATATCAATAATTGACGGAAGAGGCTGTATCCGTGAGCAGAACACGCTCATCGGGTGCAGCCTTCTTTCTCGTATGCCGCTTAGTGGTATTCGCGCTCCTCTTCTAATAGAAGGAAGAGACCACATAAGGGTCTCTTCCAGAGTACGTAATATGATAATGATAGGAACGATATAATAACCTTTGGCGTTCACTCTATAAGACGCTGCCGCCGAACAGGAAGCGGTGTTCCCACGTCGTGTTCTTGATGTTATCGATGCGCACGCCACCCGACTTTTTGGAATACGTATGCAAAATTTGCCCGTTGCCCAAGTACACGCCGACATGAGTGATGCGCTGCTTGGACTTATTAATGCCGCTATAATTGGATTTTTTCGACCCTTTATAGGTCATAAAGAACATCAAGTCTCCTCGTTTCAATTGGCTGATGCTAGTTTTGGCCGTGGAATGAGACTTAATCCAGGCTCCCTGCTTGCGGGAATCCGTCGGAAGCACGACGCCCAATGCTTCTTTATAAATATGTCTGACAAAGTCGGAACAATCGAACGTTTTCGTATTGTTGCGGTTCGAACCGAATTCATAAGGTGTCCCCTTATACTTCTTGCCCGTCTTAATCACTTTCTCAATCTTCGCCGACTTGCTGGAAGAGGCGGCGGCCATAACATAGGTTTCTTCGCCAGAAGCGTCTGCCGCTGAACCAGAAGGCGCTGTGGATGGGGTAGCCTCCACTTCTATGTATTTGCTATCAGCACTCATATACCCGACGGTGCCGTTTTGATCCTGAACCTTGTACCAATTGTTATTATGCTTGTCCAAAATGACGACATGCTCGCCCTTCTTCGCCATCCGAATAATGGTGGCAGAGGTGGACGGTTCTGTGCGTAAATTAACGCCGTAAACGACTTTCCCCGTTTTTTGCTCGTTCAACTGCTTAGCCGCAGGTGACGCTTGCAATGTAACCGGATCAATCAAGGTCACTTCCGAATCGAGAAGGAAGCCGCTGTTCTCGTCATCGCTATCCGGATCGCCTTCTTCTATCAAATATTCATCCAATTGCGGAATTTGGCTCGTTATTTCAGCATCCGTGCTCGCCTCTGGCGCAGGCGCTGCGTGCAGTGGTGTCATCATCATCTGACTTGCCATCGTAAACATTAGTAAACCTAACAGTAATTTTTTTTTCATGAGAAGCCTCCTTGTTGTTCGTACATTGCTGTGACGTGCAACCAAATATTGAGCTAATGTTCATATGAACAAGATGTCAAATACTAGTTTATTTTAATCATAATTCTATATTTGTAATGACATCCCAAATCATGCTTGCCCTTATTATATATAGACTTTCATTCATGCTGCTATCGGACTATTCTCTTAAAATTCGACAAAATTCTAACTAGATATAGTTCTATAGAACCACTTAAAACCATATAAAAGAAAAGATTTACACAATCCTCCAAGAGCACGTGGTATATTATAGAAGTATCTTCATCTAAAAAGGAGCGTGTTCCATGATTCGTATACAGCGTTTTTCCGTCTTTTGGCCGATACTGGCTATGCTATTGGTAGCTGCGGCGGATGTTGCGCTGCTCCTCACCTTCTCCTCCTCCACCGTTCCGAATCTGTTATCGTTCGGAATCGCATTGGATTTCATGGTCATCCTGCCCTTGTTGTATTTCTGGTTCCGCGTTCGCCGTGCCGACTCCCTGAAGAGAGCCGCCTTCGTCCGTTCACTTGCAGCAGGACTGGCTGGCTATGCAGCGATGAGCCTGTTCGTTCCACCTGTAGGCACAGAATTGCAGCAGCTCCTCGACGCCTTAGCCTTGGGGTGCGGCATCAGTTTGGCTGCTTATGTGCTCTATCAATTGGTGCGAGTGCAGCGGTCGTACCGGAACTCGATTGCGGAAGGCGGAGCCGCGCTGGATGCGCTGCGCTCGGCCTTCGCCGATACGGTAAGCTCGCAGAAGACGGGCGCACTGCTTACACACGAAGCCTCAGTCTTCTATCACGCGCTGTTCAGCTGGCGGAAAAAACCTTATGCTCCAGAGCGCGCCGCTGCTTTTAGCGGTTTGGAACAGTCCAGCATGCTCGTCATCGTCATCGGCATCATCCATGTGCTTGTCTTGGAGGGGGCTGGATTTCATTTTCTCATTCACCAATGGTCGGCGCTCGCGGCATGGATATTAACCTTGTCCAACGTATATTTCATCCTCGCCCTCATTGCAGATTATCGGCTGATGAAGCTGAACCCGGTGCTGGTCACCGATCGGGACGTGCGTATCCGCTTCGCCCATGACATCTGGGCCGATGTGGAACGCGAGGACATCAATAGCGTGTGGATGACGAAGGAGCCGCTGCCGAAGGAGCTGGTGCGCGATACGGCTGTGCCTGTCTTCGGCACGCCGAACGTCATCCTTCAGTTCCACCGTCCGGTCACGGTGACGAGCCGCTTCGGCATGAAGCGCCAGATGAAGCAGATTGCGCTGTGCTTAGATAAGCCGCATGATTTTGTGACTGCGGTCATGGGTGATCGGGAGTAAGGGATGGATGGTGGATTAGGAAATTGTTTTGGGATTGACCGGGGACTGGTTTACCTATAGCCATGCGTTACTGTTCTTGGCAATGCGGCTTCTCGGCTGGGACAGTTGGTTAATAAAAGGCTGTCGAGAAAGTCTCGGCAGCCTGTCAGGTTAATTGTTAAGAAAATTATTTATTTAATCGTGATCCTTGCATTATATCTTCTTCTATCCAAGCAAGATAACCATCCAGAAACGTTTCTACTTTTGGAATAAAACCTTGTCCGAAATGATAGTCTGGATCCAAAGTCGTTATATACATATTTCCTTTATACGATTGACGATCGACGCAAATAATCGCTTCTCCCAGTTCATTAACGAGGACAGGCTCCGCTCCCGTACCAGCTTCTAACCGAAATACACCGTGATAGTGCCACTTCGCATCATTGACCGAAATCTTTTGAAATAACGGATGTTCAGCATCGACCGGATACAACGGCAAATCAGCGCCTTGATTGACCCACCAGTAAAAATTAGTCGGGTAAAACTTCCAATTAACAGGAGAAAGCCACTGTTTCTCGATTTCTCCAAAGCTAATGATATGTCCTCCCTGCTCCAAGTAATGACGGAATTGCTCCGAATTCTCGCACAGCATATCCTGATTTAAGCGGGTAGGCACAATCACGTAATCGTACTGTCGCAGCTCGGTCCGATGCAGATCTAAAATGTAAATCATATCGGTAAACCGCTGGCGGTACTTTCCTTCCTTTCTCGTAAAAAAATAATGCTGGTAGCTGACACCGCCGTATAATATAGCTGTCTTCATCGTCTTAACTCCTTATAGAGGTTGTGAACACGAAATTATACTCTCTATCGATCCAAGTCAACAACTGCTGACCCATTCTTCGAGCTGTTGTCGTGTCGGACAATCCGTATGCTAACAGATCCGTACCTGCACCTGCCAAAATCGTCCCTCTGGTCGTGTGACGATCAATATAAACAACCGTCTGACCCGCATTATCCCATAACGCAATTTCTGCATGTGCAGGCGCCTCGAAATAGCCCCGCGAGAAGAAGCCTTTTACACCGCGTCGATAATTCAGGTCGTACTCCGTTACACCACGAAAGAGTGGATGCTCATCATGAGCAAGTATGGTCCGTGCATTCGTGTCTAGTGAGCTTCGAATCCACAAGCTATTTCCGGGCAGCCATGGCAAAAATAGTTGGGCAAAAGAAACAACAATTCGTCCCTGCTCCAAAAACTGCGCTATACTATCACGATGTTGATACAAAAATTCCTCATCTATATTGTTAGGCACAATTAGGGCACCGTATGGTGCCAGTCTATCAATCGTCATATCATACAAGAACATGCGCTCTAGCCGATTGCAGTACAATTCATGCCGATACACTCGTGAGGGACTGTCCGAATAGGAATCTAAAAAAGCAATTTTTATGGGCGTCGTCATGGTGCTATAAACTAACCTCCCTAAGCATAGTCATCGTAACAAGCTTCTATTAGCGATTTGGTATACGCGTTAGCGGGATGCTGCAATACGTCCTCTGTCGCTCCCATCTCAAGCAGCATGCCGTTTTTCATGACAGCGATAGCATCTGCGAAGCCGCGAATCGTTTCAAGTCGATGCGTAATAAATAAGAAAGACATGTTATGATCCCGCTTCAATTCAGACAGTAAGCTTAAAATGTCCCGTTCTGTTATCGGATCAAGCGCCGATGTGATTTCATCGGCAATAAGCAGTTCAGGCTCCAGCGCTAATGCACGCGCAATGGCAATTCGCTGCTTCTGCCCGCCTGAGCATTCGGTAGGCAGTCTCTCTAACAGCTCATGAGGCAGTCGAACTCGTTCTAGCAGCTCCTCGACTTTCCGTTGTGACGCCAACTTCGTCCACTTGTTCAAAATAAGCGGCTCGGCAATGATGTCTTTGATTTTCCAATACGGATTGAGGGAGCGATCTGGGTTTTGAAATACGATTTGCACTTGCCGCGACTGCTCGTGGCGCTGCAAGTGCGCTTGCAGCTGTATTGGAGCTCCTCTCCAGATAATAGAACCCTCTGTCGGCTGCTGCAATCCGACAATAAGCTCGGCCAGTGTCGATTTCCCAGATCCGCTTTCTCCTACTAACGCAAATACCTCATGCTCAGGAATCGAGAACGATACGTCCTGAACCGCAAATTGCTTGGACTGACCAAAGCGCTTTGAAATATGCTTCAGCTCGAGCATCGCTTGCACTCCTTACCTCATTCATTTATAGAGGTTGTTCAAAAAGTCCGCTGCTCATGTAGTCCGGCCTACATTCCGCTGCTCCTTCTTCAAGTTCCTGCAACCCTCTCGGTGCTGAAAACCGACCTTTTTGAACTCTTCACTTATATGTCTTCGTCTTATCGATGGCATAAGCGCCTGCAGTTCACGACTGTAGCTCGTTGCAGGATGATGCAGCCACTGCTCCGCAGGCGCGTGCTCCAGCAGCTGACCATCTTTGATGATCATCATGTCGTCAGCCACCCGCAGCGCCGCCTGATGATCATGCGTAATCAGCAGCAGCGTCATCCCATGCTCTCTAACCTTAGTGACGAGCAAATTAAGAATCTCCCACTTCACGATAGGATCGAGCGCACCTGTCGGCTCATCAGCAATCAGCAGACTTGGCTTATTAATTAGCGCAAGTGCTAGTAATGCGCGGCCGAGCATACCTCCGCTTAATTCATGCGGGTAGCTGTCCAGCAGCCGATCAGAAAGCTGCACCTCTCGCAATGCCTGCTTGGCGGCAAGCCGTTTCTCCGATACAGTGATGCTTGATGCGTCCGTTCCCTGGATCGCCTCCATGAACTGTTGACCAATAGTCAACAGTGGATTGAAGCTAAGTCGTGGGTCCTGAACAATAAATGCAGCGTCGACCCAGCGGTTCATACCTTGTTCAGCACTGCTCCCATTCGTTGCACAGATGTTACTTGTGTCACTTGTGTCACTTGTGTCACTTGTGTCACTTGTGTCACTTGTGCCACTTGTCTCGCTTGAGCCATTTGTGCCGCCACTACGAATATACACCGCTCCACTCATCACATCATCCGGCAGCAAGCCGTATACAGCCCGCGCCAGCGTCGTTTTTCCTGAACCCGACTCGCCAATAATAGCCGTGACGCTTCCTGCTGCAATGGAAAAAGACATCGGCTGCAAAATCGTACGCCCATTGTGCACCACGCTTAAATCGTGAACCACAACCGCGTTATCCGATCCAGCATGAGTCGCAGTACAATGTTCAGCACGTTGAGATTGCTCGGCTGCCTTGACACTGGAATGCGCACATGGCACAGACGCAGCAATTTCACCGAAAGCAAGCAGCAGCTTGACCCTGCTGCTTGGGCTGTAGGAACGCAGCAATCTGTTCCCTTGCTGATACTCGCCTTCGCTTAATAAAGCAAGTCCAATCGTTACGAGCAGGAGCGCCAGCATAGGCGGTACAATCGTCCACTGCCAAGCTGTTGTCATCCACGTTTCGGTTTGATGGAAAGCTTGCTCCAGCATTTTTCCCCAGGTCGGTTGGTTCGGATCGCCCAGACCAAGGAAAGACAAGCTCGCCTCCATCGTCACCACCTGACGGAACGATAGAATGAACTTCGTTCGCAAGAGTGGAACGATAAAGGGTGTCAGGTGCTTTCGCAAAATATAGCTTGGCTTTCCTTGAAACAACTGTGACGCTTTAACGAATTCCCGCTCACGCAGCGACAACACAGAGGCTCGAATGAGCCTCATATATCCGGGCCAAGTAAGCAAGCCAAGCGTTACAATCAACTGCCAGACGCCACCTGATGTAAAGGCGGCTACAATAAGCACAAGGAGCAAAGAAGGCAGCACAAGCAGCACATTCGCCAATCCGTTAATCAATGGATCAAGCCTTTTGAAATAACCTGCCACAAGTCCAAGCACACCACTTAGCGTGGTGCTCAGAATGGCAACGCCTAGCCCGATTAAGAGCGTCGTACGTGCCCCGTAACTGAGCTGGCTGAACACGTCCTGGCCTAGCGCATTGGTGCCGAGCCAATTCACACTCGATGGAGTGAGCAGTCGTTCGCCATCAAATGCAAAGGGCTCTACACCTGCGAGCAGAGGCCCTGCAAGAGCTAATCCGACAAAACATGCTACTATAACGCTGCCTGCTTTTTTTGATCGGTTCATCACGATCCTCCCTGCTTTCCTGTCTGGATTCGAGGGTCAAGCAGCGGGTATATCCTATCTGCGGCCATGTTGAGCAGCAATACAAAAACGGTCATCAGCACAAAAAGTCCGTGCAGCAGCGGGTAATCCCGCGCCAAAATCGCTTCCTGCAACAAATTACCGATGCCCGGGTACGAAAATACGGTTTCTACGAGTACCGATCCGGCCAGCAGCCCGCCAAGTCGGACAACAACCATCGTTATAATAGGGAGAATGGCGTTTCGCAGAACGTGTCTGTACAAAATAGTGCCGCTGCCCACACCTTTGGCTAATGCAAATTCAATAAACGGCTCGCGCAGCACCCGGATAGCTTCATTGCGCATCAGTAAATAGATGCTGGCCGTATTCGCCACCGTCAAGGTCACGACAGGCAGAACTGCATGCCAAGACACGTCTATCAAAAGGTCCCACCAACCGTTAGGTGTATAAAAAGGCGTCGCCGCACCACCGAGAGGAAACCAATCCCATTTCACCGAAAATCCGAGAACGAATAACATCCCTGTCAAAAAATCCGGGATCGTGCTGACACTAATCATAGAGAGAAACCATCCGCGATCATGATCCCCTGCATGCCGCCATGCAGATAGCAATCCTGCAACTATGCCGATCACGATTGACAACACGGTTGCCACGCCAACGATGAGCAGCGTCCACGGGAGACGATTCATAATCACTTCATAGACTGGCATTTTATAGGTAAACGACTGCCCGAAATCGAAGGTGAATATCCCCTTCACGTAGTCCGCAAGCTGCATCCATGCCGATTCATCAAGATGATAGTAGTCCCTCATCGCTACTTTTTGCGCATCCGAGATAAAAACAGGGCCGTCTTCCCCGCCCTCCAAAAAATCAATAGGCCCCCCCGGCAGCAGCCGAGGGAGAACAAAATTCAAAAGCAGTACAAAGAACAGCACATACAAATAGGTGACAGTGTGCTTACTTCTTCGCATCGATGAATGCCGCCTTGTTGTCCCATAGCGGTATGCCGTCCGCTATACCGCCATAGGTGTTGAACCAACGGTCAAACTCAGCTGCCTTGTAAAGGAAATAAAATGGACGATGATACAAGACGAGTGTCGGCAATTCCTCTGACAAGATCATTTGCATTTCGCCTACAATCTCTTTTCGTTTCGCAGTATCCAGCTCTTGCAGCTGCTCCTGCGCTAGCTGCTGGAACTGCTGATGGTCAAACAAGCTGCCTCTGGCTGCAAATGAATTGCTCGCTTTTCCTAAAAACCATAGTCGTAAGAAGTCTGGGTCGCCGCTCAACCCGATATGCCCAGTTAGCGCCATATCGTATTTGTTCTCACCCATTGCAGAGGTGAACGTCGCCCCATCCACCTGTTGAATGTTCAACTCGATACCGACCTTTTTCAGCATCTCCTTCATCATTTGCGCTTCTTTGGAAGTTGAGGAGACTATCAGGCTCAGCTTCAAGTCTTGGCGTACGCCGTTGCCGGCTTTGCGGTAACCAAGCTCGTCGAGCATTTGTTCAGCTTTGGCCGTGTTATATTCGTAGGTCTTAACCTTGTCGTTGTACCATGGCGAATCCGGTGGAATAATCCCGCCGCTGCCCGGAATAGGTGTCCCGCCCACAATTTTGCTAGCCATTTCCGTACGATCAAGCGCATATGCCAATGCCTGACGCAATCGCTTATCCTTTAATTGCGGATGGCTATGGTTAAATACGACGCGGACCGCACTGCCTGCCGGCTCGCTCTTCATAACATGAAAGCCTTCCTTCTGAAGTTGCTCCGCTTCCCGATAGTTTAAAGTCGATGCCGCATTAATTTCATTTTTCTGCAGGGACAGCACTTTGTTTTTCGCATCCATGTATGCAACATCCTTTACGTTCACGCTTCCCTTGAAATAGTTATCATTGGCGCTAAACCAATATTGTCCCGACTTCTCATCATACTGCTTTAGCGTAAATGGACCTGTGCCGACCAGTGCTGACGGATCGCGATAAGAGATCGGTTCGCTTACTTTTTCCCATACATGCTTCGGAATAATAGGCACGATCCCCACCAGATCGCTTAAAAATGGAGCGTACTTGTTATTCAACTGAAACTCAACCGTGCTGTCTCCCGTTTTGGACACAGATTTGATTTGGCTAATGTCGCCTGTCCATGGAAACGGGTGTTCCTTTACGTATTCATATGTAAACACGACATCATCTGCGGACAATGCAGTTCCGTCATGCCATTTCACATCCTGCTCCAACGTGAACGTATACCGCAATCCATCCTCAGACACCTTCCACGAATTAGCGAGCCATGGAATAACCCCTGTGCCGTCTTTCCAGGTTAAGGTGTCAAACAAGAAGCTATTGCGCAAATACCCGCCCGGGCCTGACGACTTGAAAGCAAACGGCGATGGATAGCCGCTGTCCTGCCATCCGATTCGGATTGAAGGCTGCGCCTCTGCTGTTGAGGTTTGCAGCGCCTTTTCATTTTCTATCGGTGTAGATGTATTCGATGAACTGCATCCTGACAGTAAAATGAATGCCGTTAATAGTAAGACTAAGTATGATATTTTGCGAAATCGCATGGAAATAACACTCCTTTTCTCGACTCAAGCTGTAACGTACAAAATTTAAGATAAATTAATTGATAATGAAAATCAATATCAATAACAGGAGTGATATATGGAATAATAGCGGCATAGCTTATTTGATTCCGCTTTCATATTAAAATCTAATAGATGTATTAAAAAGAACGATAGGTTTATTGTTTTAATTGATATTGATTATCAATCTCATATTTAGTATACTCTCTACTATTCTCATTCCCCCTTAGGAGGCTGCATTCATGAAGGTTCTCGATAAAATGGAAACTTTTTTGACGTTAGCTGAATGCGGGTCTTTTTCCGAAACGGCGAAGCGACTCTTCTGCTCTCAACCGACGGTAACCAGCCACATTCAACAGTTGGAGGAGCAATTCGAGGCAACGCTGTTGATTCGCTCGGGAAAATCGGTGCGTTTGACACCACAGGGGGAAGTATTGCACAAGTATGCCAAAAAAATGGTTGCTCTATTTGATGAGGCTTCGCTGAGCATCAAGAACGCGGGTCTTTCGAGCCCTGTGCTTTCGCTATATGCCAGCAACTATATGGGGGTATACGTGCTGCCGGATATTTTGCGGCGGTTTCACCACAGCTATCCACAGCAGCATTTTGAGCTCCATACGTATCGATATACAGATTTAATCAACATGCTTATGGAGGAAAAAATCAATATGGCTTTCCTGCCTATTTATGAGGAAGACAAATATGTTCAGGCTCAATTTGATTCCTTTGTGCTGTTTAAAGATGAGTTTGTGCTCGTGCTTCCGCCGGATCATGCTTGGGCGGAGCGGAAGATGCTGTATGCTCGCGATATTGCCCGCACAACGCTGCTGCTGCCGCAAAATAGCTATTTGCAGGATTGCATTTTATCTCCGATCTATGAGTTGGGGATACAGCCAGATACGATCCATATGAGCAGCTTTGAGGTGATCAAGGAATCCATTAAGGCTGGATTGGGCTCTGCCTTTATTCCCTACTATGCCGCACGTGGTTCACTAGATGCAGGCGAGCTCATAACGAAGCCCGTATACGGTTTGCGCATCGAACGACGCAACGGATTCATTCATCGGAAGCGCAAGCCGCTTACCCAAATCGAGACCGCTTTTTGCGAATGTGCTCAGGACGCTTTAATTTTGAATTGTAACGCTTAATCATACTTGCTACGCCCTTTTTTGAATGCGTACGCTTTGGAGGCTAGACATATGTCTGTTATTCGAGTTAGAGACAACAAGGATTACATCGAAATCAGCTTTGAAGATATTAAAAAATACCATGGCGGACTGGCCCTCATGGCTATCGCTGTTGCTTTCCGCGTGCAGCAGGCCGCCATACGTGAGTTGTTCGGCACAGAGCCGCCGCAGCGCAGCATGCTCAGCATCCTATCCGGCCATGCAGGTCCTGGATTTCGCGATGCGTTTGAATTCGTCACTCGCGCTGTCACACGCGGGGCTTACAAGGTGGATGTCCATTACCCGGTGGCGCAGTACGATCCGCATCGCGCCCAGTCTTACGCCTTTGTCATCTCGGCCGTGGAAGGCGCCGCTGTTGAAGTGGCGTTGAAGGACAACTTTCTCCCGCTCGAGTTCTACGACTACTTGGCAAAAGGCCGCAGCAAAGCGATGACCACGCAGGATGTCGAGCAATTTGACAAGCTGAAGTTAGATCTTTCGCAGCAAGCGTTGGCTTGGCCACAGGAAGAGCTGCTCACTGTGAAGCGGCTCTCGTAAATTCAATGGCTGGCAGCAATTGCTGAACCTGCCAAAGTCGAGGGTTGTCATGTGCAAGTCATCCACAGCAAAAAAAAGCGTGCAAGAAGCTCTGACAACAATCAGAAGTCTCCTGCACGCTTTTCATTTTCATCTATATGATGATGTGGTCCTCAATGTGCCGCTCGTCCTTGAAGATTTCCCGAATTCGTCGCCGTTCCCGTATCCATCGGCTCCACATGCACGTGAACATGCGTAATATTGTGCTTGCGCTTCATGCTTTGCTCGATATCATCGCAGATTTGATGGCCTTCGATAAGGCTCAGCTTCGGATCGACCTGCACGACCACGTCCACGAGGACAAGACTTCCATGCAGACGCGCCTTCACTTCACGGATAGCCCGCACGCCCTCCGTGCTCTCCACCGTCTTGCGCAGCCGCTCCAGATGCGCCTCATCAAAGCCATCGGTCAATGTATGTGTCGTCTCGCGGAAAATATCCCATGCCGTTTTGCAAATCAATACGCCAACCGACAAAGCCGCTAACGGATCAAGCCAAGGCAGCCCAATCTGGGAGCCGAAGATGCCTATTGCCGCCCCGATGCTGACGAGCGCATCAGAACGATTATCCTGCGCAGCCGCCATCAAGGCTTGATTGCGGATACGTTCCGCCAGCCGCTTATTATACTGGTACACGACGAACATGACCGCTCCACACACGACAGCCACCCATCCGGTAATCGGATTGGGCGTCGATGACTCGCCGTTGAATAGGGATCCAATTGTGGACAGGATAACCTGTATGCCGACAGTCGCCATAATAAATGAGGCAATGAGCGCAGCAATCGTCTCCGCGCGCAAATGACCGTATGGATGATCGCGATCTGGCGGCTTTTGGGAGATTCTTAAGCCTATGAGAACAGCCATGGAGGCAACAATATCGGTCAAGTTATTCCAACCATCCGCTTGCAGCGCCTTCGACTGATAATAGAATCCAATGGTCAGCTTCAATGCAGATAAGGCAATATAGGCAGCGATGCTAATCCATGCTCCCTTTTCTCCTTGCTTCATGTCCGCATATACGTCTGCGCTCATGTTATACCCTCCCCGCACCATTTACCCGAAAACGATATAGGATATAAAAAAGTTTTCTTCCCCTCACAATTCAAAATAGCTGAAAGGTTAACTTTTTTATGTTCATGATTTCATTTACATTTTTTCGGATCCCTATCTTAACAGACCGATTCCGTGTGGGTCTAGAGAAACAGTGTTGACCCCTGAAACAACTCTTGAACTGGCAAAAACCTGTTGCTTCTGGTTAGAAAAGTTGAGTCTGATAAGAAAAGTTGCTAGGGGGCAACAACGCCCCATCTAGATAGGATGTGCTTCGGGGAGGACAAGTATACCCGAGGTAATTAGATAACGTAGGTCTTCAACTGCTGTGCGTCCCATTTGACCTTGCGCCCGCAGCCAGAGGCCAGTTCGCGGACAGGGGCGTACACTTTGCCGTCAATGAGGTAGCCTGTCATCGCTATCGATGAAGTTGAGGCAGCATTTCCTTGCAGCTCGATATGAACTTGGCGGACGGGAACGCTGCGCGGTTCGTTAGGGCGAGCTGCGGCTTCATGCTCCCGCAGACACTGCTCAACGAGCGCCATGAACTGCTGCCACTGCGGCAGGAGGCGGGAGGGGCATGCTTTCCCGCTCCAATGGCGGTGCGGCACGATGCGCTCCAGCGGAATGCCGTGCTTCAGCGACAGCATCGCAAGCAGCTGTGCCGCATTGCTCCATGCCTTAGGCTCGTCCATCCCGGCGTACATGCAAACCTCGACGCCAATGGACAGCGCATTGCCGGGACCCGCTCCATCGCCGGCGTGCCACCCCTGCTCGTCATCACGTAAATGCTGATATACGGAGCAATCGTCCACCGTGTAATGCCAGCTTTTCTGCGCTCCGCCGCTGCCGTTCAAAATATATCGCGCATGCGCCTCCGCCGTCGCACCCGGATCCATGTTGTCCGTATTATGCACCGTAATGTACATCGGCTTCATCGGACGGCTTGGCTTGTTCGGCCTCCCGTTAGGCAGAAGGCGCTGCTTAACCTCGATGCTCATCATTCATTCCTCCTTTGCCTTTCAACACCTCGACCGCTTGACGAATAGCCGGCGGCAGCGGCACGCCCATCCGCCCCCCGTTTTCGATAATCGATAGCAGTTCGTTGGCAATATAGAAAAAGATAGTCGCATCTCGCAGCAAATGCTGATCCCCCAATACGGTGTCGATCTGATGCGCAATCGCTACAATCAGAAAAATAAACACCTTGCGCGCAATGCCGATAAGGCCAACGCTGCTGCGCAGCTTGCCCTCCGTTCCCGCTGCCATCACGCCAGTGGCGTAATCTACTACCGCAATAATGACCAGTACTTGCAGCAGCAGCGGCCATCCGCCGAACAGCAAGGATGTGGTTCCCGCTGCCATCGCGACTCCTGTTTTGAGCAGTACGTCGATTCGTTCCATTATGTTTCCTCCTTTCGAGAATAAAAGTGCCCTCAGCTGCAGCCGAGGGCATAAAAATAGCGCCTTCTTAGTAGGTGGCGCTTACTCTATTTTTTCTAGCATCGCTTGTACGTCGCCTTTCCATCTCAGAGGCACAGCATCAAGCGTTCTAAGTCCCTTTTTAATCAATTCGCAATATACTGTGATTCCATTTTCGGCTAGAGCGTCTTTCAGGAGAGTGTTGTCCTGCTTGAGTTGCTCGTTTTAGCTATACAACTCCCAAACTAGGCTCTCAATCTGTCATAATCGTAATGGAGCCGACTCTGACCTTATTCAAATCCAATTTGAGATAGGATCATCAATGTGCATACCTTTCTCGGTCGTATAGTTCGGCACGGGATTGCAATAGATGCTGTTACGATTGCGTTGTCGTCGTAAACCACATACTTTGGTCATTCCTTCTAACCGTAAAAAATATCTGAATAAACACTAATTATCCCGTAGAAACCATTTTGATATCGGCGAACTCCCCCACAAATTTTAATAGGTCCTGAAGTATTAAGATTACTTGAGATATCTTGGTCTAAGTATCGACCCTCTGAACCACTAACCAGTATTTTTCTATGCAACAAATCAATCGTAAATCCGCTGACACTTTGTCCTCCACTCAACACTTCCTGTACATTTCCTGCACTATCTGATATACCTAACCAAGGTGTTACATTCCCCGTCCACCCCTCTAACGTTAATACAAACTTATTAGAGGATATAAAAGTAGCAAAACCTATTCCGGCTGGCAATGTGGCTATATCAACGTTGAATGGTTTCCCAATAGGTGGCCACTCAGAATGTCCATCGTAACGTACATCTACTCTTATATTTCCAGCAAGACTTGTTCTTATCTGCCCAATCTTCCCCTCCAATTGATCAAACGTATCATTCGCGGATGCCGGAACTCCCTTGGCGTTGATGGCACCCGCGATTTTGTTTTTCGCGTCAACGCCAGATTGCTTTAGTTCTTCGTAATTGAGGGTTGTGAGTACGTCCCGCCAGATTGACCAACTAGTCTCAGTACGTGTGCGGTACATGATGCGTTGAGACGTGACCGATGTGAGCGTTTGGATGATATACCCCCCTCGAGCGCACCTAACCTCTAATACCGTCCAATCCACATTTTGCGGGATGTTCTGGTAATTGGCGGAAGCGCCGAGTTGAAAAATACCTGTCTCTTTAAAATCGTTCAAGTTCGCATTTTTTGATGTCTTTTGTGCAAATGTGATGGTTTGCAACCCATCTACATACCCCTTCGTGTTCGCCTCCGCTTGATTTGCCTTTGCCTGTGCTCCCGCGGAGGTTTCCTTTCCGTCCCAAGCAACAGCACGGGATTCCAACGTTTTTCCGTCTTCAAGGAACGTTGTTTTGGCTTTTCCATGCGGATAATAATTGTTACCTTGGTCGTCTTGTATCAAAATGTTTCTATTTTCAGCCACTCTTCGCACCTCCTATTGCTTCTTAAAGAAGATTTTCACTTGTTGCGCTGCGCCATAACTTGTTCCGTATTTCACGCTATCACCCGGTTCCCCTTTATCGCCTTTCATACCAGCATCTCCTTTTGGACCTTGAACTCCTTTTAGTGTCGCCCTTCGGTCCCTGGGCGCCAGGCTCACCTTTATCGCCTTTTGGTCCCTGTGCTCCAGTCGCGCCTTTGTCTCCCTTCAGGCCTTGGGCACCTTGGAGTCCCTGAGCTCCCGTTGCTCCCTTTAAGTTGCCACGTTTTGTCCAAGTTGTAGCTGCCGTCTTCTCATATACGTCACCATTTGCCGTATTCAGAGCCCAGTCGCCCACAGCGCCGAGCGAAGCTGCTGGTACTGCCGCCACGTTGTGCATTTTAGAGCCGTCGTTGCCTTTTGGTCCTTGCGCCCCTGCTGCGCCTGTGTCACCTTTTGGCCCAGCCGCTCCCGCAGCACCTTTGTCTCCTTTCGGACCCACAGCTCCTTGTAGACCCGTATCTCCCTTATCACCTTTATCGCCTTTTGGACCCGCAGCTCCTTGTGGACCCGTATCTCCTTTAGGACCTTGTTGCAGGACCAAGTTCTCAAGATACGCTTGTAGATTTTGTCCGCTTTGCATCAATACCGCTCGTGCTTCCGTTTCAGGTACTACCGTTTCGAGCACTTGCCCAGTCTTCTCATCTAGAAGTTGAATCTGTATGATGTTTGCCATGTGTCGTATCCTCCTATTTCAGTTTTATCCCCATCGTAGGCGATACTTTTATCGTTCCATCTGCCGGGGGAAGCGGAGCCTGATCGGAGATGCACCAGTAGAACGCCCCCTTTTTTCGCTCGGGAACCGGCGGCGGTGAAGATGTCACAACGATACTGGTCTTGTCGGCAATGACCTGCGTGATGTCTTCCTTCGAAACGGCATTATCCTGCAGTTCCTTGAGCGCCTCATACGTCGTGTTCATATGCCAGTTCATCCAGGCCGCCGGCGGCTTGTCCATGACGTTATAGCCTTCGGTGATTTTGGACTCCGGCGGGCGGATGCCTGGCTTCTTCCATTCGGGAAGCGGTTTTTGAAATGCCATCGTGTAATCCCTCCTCATTTATTCATGACGGCAGTATGCCGTCGATACCATACCCGCTCCAGCACAGCTAGATCGGTATCGCATAATCATTCCCCGGCACGTACATATCCCCGAGTGTGCCACCCACGGTCATCGCCTCGTCGGCGAGGCCATGACCGTCTTGCTCCAGCGTGTCGTATACCGACGACAGCGCAAAGGTGCCGGTCAGCTCGACCTGGCCGACGCGTACCCCGGCGGCGACGAGGCGCTCAACGAGCGAAACGAACTGCGACGGACTCAAGCCCACGCCGCTCAGCTTCTCGTACGGCACCTCGTTCACGTGAATCGCCGCCGGCTCGGGGTTGACCGGGTCGTTGTACCGCTCGGACAAGCGGAACTCGCCCGGCTCCGCGTTCAAGGCCAGCGCCAGCACCTCGATGACCGAATCGAGGTTGCCGCTCGCGTTCATGCGCGCCAGCTTGGAGCGCAGCAGCAGCCGGTACACCTCGTCCGTCGCCTGGCCGCGCGGCTGCCCGAGATTGCCGCCGAGCATGTCGAGCGTCGCTCCCTCCGCCTGCTCGATGCTCTTCCAAGCGGACATGCGCTGCACCGTCGCGCCAATCTCATTCATCTGCTGCAACCATACGTCGGCCAGAATAGAAAAACGGCTGCCTTCCTTCGCGATAACGTCAGACAGCATGTCCATCACGTCGTTCAGCTTAAACATGCGTCACCGCCACCTTGATCCGCTCCGGCGCCACCCGCGCTACGTGATATAGCGGAATATCCACATTGCCGCTCACATATTCGCCATCCGCCAGCTTCACCTTCAAGTCCATCACTTCCTCGACGCCGATCACATTTTGCACCGTCGTCAGCAAACGGCTGTACACGATGCGCGAGCCTTGCGCCAGCCCCGTGTAATCCTGCTGGTCGGCCCCTATGCCGCCAATATACTGCGCAATCGCCGTCACAATATCGTCCGCGCCGCGCGCAGGGAACGTCGGATTGGCCGACACCGCCGCCTCCACATGCACGTCCAGCATCGTCATGCGGCTGAACCGCACCTCATGCTCGCTCCCGCTCACATCGCGCACCTGCACGCTTTCCGTGCCGTCCGTGCCGATTCCCGCCGCCTTCTTGTCGAAGATCGCCTTCGCAATCTGCTCCGACTGCCCGCCGTACACGTACGCGCGGACCGACTTAGGCGGAATGCCTTCCGCATCCGTATCCATCGTATTATTCACGCGAACCGAAGCCGACTTTACATCTGGCAGCTGCAGAAGCGCGGATACGATCGCATCGATCGTCGCTGCATGGCTGCCATCCCGCGCCGCACGCAGACGATCCCGGAACTCGACGTCATTTTCCCGCTCGCGTCCGTCGATCATGCCGCGGGCATTCGTCACGCCCGTCAGCTCCTTCACCGGATTCATCAGATCCGTGATGGATCCGGCCGGAACATTGCCGGATATTCCAGCCACCACCGCCGTCAAGTTTACCGTGCCACGGCCTGCATCATCCAGCGTGCATGCGGCTGTCGTCGTGAACCAGACTCCCGCCTTCGTCCCAACCTGCAGCCCCGCCTGAACCGTATAGCCCGCCGTCCCGCTCAGCTCAATCGAACCGTGGGCCGGCTGCTCCAGCTTGCGCCGCAGCCCGTAGAACACCGCCAACGCATCCAGCTGCACACCGGTCGCATATTGAATGTACGACTCGTGATAGACCTGCTCCACGTCCTCCCACAGCACCGACAAATGCCACGCAAACACCTGCAGCATCATGCCCAACGGCGACGTCTCCGACGTGTTGATATCCTGCCCGAGCCGTTTGCCCAGCTCAGATACCATTTCCTCATAAATATCGTTATACGTTTTGCGCTTCAAACCCGCTTCCGTCAGCATAATTCAACTCAACCTCCTCTCCATCCGCACTCATCATGACGAGGCGCATAGACACCGTCCGCGCACGCTCGTCCCAGTCTATTTCCAATTCCTCCACCGACTGAATGCGGGGCTCCTCGGCCAGACAACGCATAACCGCCTCCCGGATGCTATCCTCGTCCACCTGCTTGCCCATCATTTGATCATGGTCCAACCCCATGTCAGGCGCAAAAAAATACTCGCCCAAACGAGTCCCCATCCGTACCCGCACCGACTGCGCCAGCTCTTCGCGCCCGTCAATCCAAGCGATTTGCCCGTCAGACACCTGAATATCCCCGTCTTTCAAAGCCCAAGATTTCATTCGCCTGCCACCTTTCCCACGATAACGCCCCCGCCGCCATTCGTCTCCGTAAAAACGACCAGAACGCGGCTTCCAGCTTCCAAGACAACCTCGGATGCCTGCTGCACAACGGGCAGCTGATAGCGAATCAACCCGGCTTCCCCGTCCAGCTCCACATCGGCGTCTGCCGCTCCCATGCGAATAATGGTGCCGAGCTGCGCGCCCGCCATGCCAGACAGCCTGTGATCCATCCATGCCTCCAATGCGCCGACCGCGCGATTGGCTCCCATGGCGTCCCCTCCTTTCCCTCTCTAAAAAACGAACTTGCCAGCAAAACGACCGCATAATCACTCCGCAGCCTCATTCCTTGACCAGATCCACTTCCGTGATGAACTGCTCGCCCGAAATCGTATGCTTGCCCTGCTTCACCTTATACACGCCCTCGAAATCCTCGCTTACGAGCCGGATCTGTGCGCCGGCATGCAGACGATGATTGAGCAGGGAAGTCGCCCGGACTCCTTTTGACTTCCCCTCTTCAAAAGACTGGGGACTGTCGATAAGCCCGCTCTCCGGAGACAACGCGACAAACGTGCGGCTCGTCGCAACCATATTGGCCGCTTGAAAATACAGCTTGCCCTGCATCGTATACGTGCCCAAGCCGCATGCCGCCGCGGCGCGCCGAATCGCGTTCAACGGATCGCCCTTGACCACGAACCCCTTCGCATAGGTGTGGTCGGCGGGTAGCCGCAGCTCACCGTGCGGAATCTGGGCCCGGTTCAACAGGTCCCTAATAATCTCGCTCGCCTTGCTGCCCGGCCGGTACGTATGCACCATGTCATACACCGACACCTGCAAGTCATCCTTCACTTGAATCGTCGTCACCCGGTCCATCTGCTCCCGCTTCGTTCGCACCTCGACAATGTTGCCCTGCAGCACCGTCCCGAGATCCGTTCCGTAGCCCGCATTGACGATGACACGCATGCCCGTTTTCAGATTGGCCAACGTATGCTTAGACAGATTATAGAGCTCAACCGTCGATTCATTCGGCTCCTTGTCGTCATCGAAATCGACTACGACCCGGAGCGATAGATCCTCATACGTGAGGCGATAGCCGCCAATAAGCACTTCGCAATTGCGTTTATACAAATATTCCATCGTCTTCTCCCAGATGCATGGACACAGACTGACCGAGCGTATCCCAAGTGACGTGATCTTCCGGGTTGTCGCCGTAAGGCACGATCAACTCCAGCGGAAAATCGGGCGTTTCCATGCTCTCGAACAACGGCACTCCCCACACCAGCTTGACGCCAAGCGCAAGGGGAATATCCCCTTCCAGCAAATCAACCGTAAAATAATCATGCCGCGCGTTGTAACGCACCTCGAACGTATATGTCCGTTCCCCCAAATCCATGTCGAACGAATAAGGGACAAGCTCCTTGTCAATGACAATGACCGCCATCCATCTTCCTCCTCTCTGCCAAAAAGGCGCCTACCTTTTCTCCCGCCGCGTCAGGCCACCCGGATATCCATGCCCGCCTTCAGCGTGGCGTAAGAGCTGATATTGTCATTCATACCCCACAACACGTCGACCGGGATACGGAACTTGGCCGCAATCGAGTACCAGGAATCTCCCGACTGAACGGTATAGGTCCGGTACGCATACTTCAGATTCGGATTCACCTTCTTCTGCTTCTCCGTCGCCTTCTGCCCAATGGACAACATCATGCCAATCGGCGGCGGCACACTGGGATCCAAATGAGAATTCCATTCGCGGAGCTGCCTCACGCCAATGCCGTAATAGCGGGCAATAGATTCCCATCTCTGTCCCGCTCGCACAATATGCGACCAGGGCTTTGGACGGTATGACGTGTTCCGTTTGCCCGAACGGACCTTCGGCTTCACCGCCGCTTTGCGCTTCGGAGGAAGCTTCGTATACCGGATCGTCACGACATTAATCTGCTTGAGCGTCAGCGAGAAGCTCATGCCGTTGCCGATCGAGCTGTCATGCGCCGTCCGCAGGCTCGTAATGACGCAGTTCAGCAGCATGTTGCGTCCGGTATATTGCAGCAGCGTGCCCGCGTTCATCGCCTTCACGAGGCGATGGCGGTAATTCGACGCCTGGGGCCCGAGAATGAGCCCCTCCAGATGCAAGCTGACCGTATCCTTTTGAATGTGATCCGTTATCGTGCCGCCCTTTTCAATGTTGTGGCTGCTAACCTGAACCGCGTATTCCGGCTCCTCCGACGTGACGAACAGCTCGATTCCGCCCAAGCGGCTCAACTTCGTCTTAATAGGACATCGCCCCTTCCTTCGTAGTTAGCGGCTGCGGCATTTTGCTCGAAATGCTGCGCTCGAACGAACGGAACGAGGCGTCGAACTGATCGCGTGCGATGCGCTTGATTTCCTCAATCATGCGCATGTCGATATAACCGTTCACATTGAGGTTCATGACGACGTTGCTGTTCGCGCTCACATCCATCGACCCGCCCCCGCCCGGCAGCGGACCCGGAATGTTAAGCGGCGGAGCGGCCGTGATG
Source organism: Paenibacillus sp. OSY-SE (assembly GCF_000283315.1). NCBI lineage: Bacteria > Bacillati > Bacillota > Bacilli > Caryophanales > Paenibacillaceae > Paenibacillus > Paenibacillus sp. OSY-SE. The sequence goes on from NZ_ALKF01000191.1 coordinate 129,725, forward strand.
CCGTTCCCCGTTCCGGTCATATCCGAATAAGGCCGAGGTGATACCGGAGCGGACAAGGAAGACATGGGCGCTCCACTCTGGGCGCGCAGCGCAGCTGCCGGCGGCTTCATCTTCGGAATGATCCGATTGGTTGACGGGATCTGTTCAGTAGCCTCTTCGTCCTCTTCATCCTTCGGCAGCAAATATTTCTCTGCGGCCCATAGACCGGCATCCAGCACCAGACCTCCCAAAAATCCCGCAGGGTTGAGCCGTAGCAGCTTCGTCGCTTTGCTGGCCACCTTCGCCCCTTTGATGAGCTTGCCGAACCAGCTCGTCTTCTTCGCGGCGGATGCCGCTTTCTGCACGGTCGCGGTCGTCTTGGCCGTTGTCTGGGCCGAGGCGGCTGCCTGCTGGACTGGATTCGGCATCGGGTTCATAGCCGTACGCACGGATTGCGCGGTATGCGCCATGTCCATCGTCGTCTGCGCGGTCGTCGCGGCATCGGCGAGCACCGTGGACGGCGCAGACGCTTCGGAGCCAGAGCCGGCCGATCCCATCGCTGTTCCCGTTGCGGCTGCCCCCAACGCTCCTCCCGCTCCTGGCAGAGATCTGACTGCGGGAGCCTCGGACGGCTCGTCGTTCTGCTTGCCTCCGAACCCTCCGAACAAGCTTAAACCTGCTCCAAGAAGTCCGAGACCTATCCGCCTGCCGAACCTGCCATTGCCAATCTTCGGCGGCCTCTTTGTCTTGCCGTGTGTTTGTTTTCTCGTCTTCCCAATCGGGCTGCCTTCCGCGTGAGCCGCCTTGCCCATCTCTCCAGCATTAGCACTTGTCGCAGGAGCGCTAATGGCGCCTTTTCCAGTGCCGGATGAAGCTTCGGCAACGGGCCTCATCGAGGAAGGCGATTTATTGCCGCCTCTCCATCCGCGCCGGCGATAAGTGTCGGTTCGCCGCGGCGTTTCCTTTTGGTCGCTGCCCTCTCGGGACGCCGAGGAGCCCTTCTTTCCGCTTCCTTTTCCGGAACGCTTGCCTTTGTCATCCTTGCCCGAATCGAACATGCCGCCCATATTGCCGGAGCCAGTGGTTCCCGCGCAGCAGCAGCATTTGCAGCCGCCTCCGCCTCCTTTGAACTTGTCCTTCACCCACTTCACGTTGTCTGCAAAGTCCTTGAACGGCTTGAACATGTCATTCATATCCTGCGTCAACGTCACGGGCGCCGACTTCATAAATGGATCGTTCCATTTGGCGGGCTTGTCCTTCGCTCCCGCGGGGACTGCTCCCGAGCTTTGCCCGACGACAACCTTGACGGAAGCTTGGGCTTGGGCGATGTTCGAGCTATTGGCGCTGGCCAGAGAAGCTGAGCCCGCCTGTCGAGACATATTGCTTGCCAACAGCGAGCTTGCCAGCTTGGCCTGCCGTTTCAGCTGCTCCGTCTGATCCCGCATCGCATCCTTCAGAATGGTGATGACCGGCTTCAAATCGCTCAACCTGCCGTTCATCGATCTCAGCTCGCGGTGAATGGCTGTAGATACCTGTGCATCCATTTCTTAGTTCCCTCCTTTCCCGAACATCCACTCCATGGCGGAGGCGGCTTCGCATAGCTCCTCGATGCTCATGGCGTCCGCCTCCGCATACGTAATGCCGCCCCGGCTATTCAACACGACATGCCAAAATAGCTGCCGGAGCGGATTCGTGGAAATGGAACGTTTATACGATGGATGATTCGGGCTCCAAGGGTGTATCGACCATCCCTAAAAACCGCGCGCATTCCAGCCAGAGCGGAGTTAAGAGGTCGGATTTGTCTTCGAGCGCCTCCCAGCTGAGGCGCGGGGATACGATCACATGCTTGAGGAAGAAATCCATCGAAGACTCCAGCTTCCAGCCGCCGTCTGCCTTCAGGGCAACGTCGTACAGCCGCATCAAGGCACGCGCGCCTGGATGCTGCAGGACGTAATCCTCGCCCTCCAGCGTTACTGTCGTTTGCTTGCTCACATTGATTCACCCTTTCCCAGTCGTATTTTCGTTACATCACCTGATGTGTATAGTCCAGCACTTGAATCTCGTATTCGCGATCCTCAAGCTCCGATCCGTATGCCGCTGCCGGCAGCTTCTTCACGATGGCCTGCGTGCCGCCAATCCGCTCGCGCGGTTCATTATGGGACACGACCCAGATGTCGAATATCTTCTTTTCGCGTGCGAGACGATGGAGCAGCTCCAACTGCGGAGATGTTGACATGAGCGTTAATTTCACCGTGCCGAGCGGATTGTTTTTGTGAGCAATGGCAACTTCGCCACGAGCGCCAACGTGCGCCACGGACTGCTCTTCATCCTTCTCGCAGGAGACGAATGTGTTCTCTCCGAATCCCGTAATATACTTGCCGTCCACGATAACGGACACTTGCTTTGCATCATAAATGCCGATACTCATTGCTATCGCACCTTCCTTTTCCTGTACGGATAAAATTCAATGAATTCTAACAGCTTGGCTTGTCCAAGCCGTATAAATGAATAATTTCGTAAAACGTCTTCCCTACCGCTCCCGCTTAGAAGCGGATGACCCCTTTAATGCGCACCTGATGGACCGCGCCGGCAATCTCGAACCAGAACGACCCGCCCCGATAGTCACGGTTGGCTCGATCGCTTGGATCCACCTCATTGCGCAGCAGGAAAGAAGTGCCGAACAACGGCTCGCCGCTGTCATCCGCGGCGATGATGCCCATGCGGAACGCTTCCTGGAGCACATTGACGACCGTGCTCTCGATCTGCGCAATACCTGCGTTCGTATACGGCACCTTGTCAGACTGATTGAGCAGTTGCTGAATTTGCGCCTCCATGCGGGCACGGACATAATCTCGCGACATGATGACGTCGATATATTCGCCGGATACGGTCTTGCCTTCCGACGTGCGGGCTTCGCCTTGCTTGTTCACGTAAGTGAAAGCTCCGCCGTCATGAATTTCCATCAGCTCGCTTGCCGTCAGCTTGAGCGGCGCGATGCCGGTGCATGCCTTGAATTTCCAGGTAACGGAGCCAACATCAGCGGAACCAACCGCGCCCACGAGCGCCGCATCAGGATACGCATCGGCGTCAGTATGATAGAATGCCGCGGTGCGCGTATATCCTTTCGCCTTCAACGCCTGCAGCTTCGTCTTGTCTGCAACCCGAGTGACAAACAAGCGATAGTCCTCCTTCTCCAGCTCTGCCGCAAGGGCTTCTACCGTCGCAGGACCATTGTCGGCGGACAGCAAATAGTACCACCCCATATCCAACACGGCACGCAGGCGGTCCACCGCCGCTTCCTGCTCGTCGTGTGCCGTAATGGCAATGCGGGCCGGAGAGCGATCTCCTTGGCCGAAGAGGGTCTGCGCCATTTTGTATTCTGGCGTCGCCTCAGCGAAGTCGGCCTTCACCGTTGCCAGATCGCCATATTCCTTGTAGGCGGAACCGCCCTCTTTTTTCCCGAGAATCAGTGGTATGGCGAAGGACAATCGTCCCGTCGGCTTCTGCAAATCAATCGTTACTTGCACGTCTTGCAATGTCATCTTCCCTTCACTCCTTTGATTTCATTGGATTCAACTGAATCGTTGCTACGGACGGCACCGTCCGTTCGAAGCGGTCCTTCATGCGCAGCTTGACTTGAAGGCCAAGCCCCGCATGCGGCTCCGTCTTCCATTGCGCTGGACTGATATGCACCATCGCGGCCGGAATGCTCTCGAGGCAATCCACTCCGTCGGTCCACAGCCAGCCCAACATGTCCCGGCATCGTTCAACCATCTCCATCCGATCGCCCGCTCGGATAAGAAGCAGCCACTCCATTTCCACCACCTTGTCCACAGCGCCCTGATGCTCCGATTGATTCGGCGTGCAATCGATGTACGGGGAAGCGACATCATAGGCAATGAGCGGCAGCGAGCTGTCCGGCTGGAGCGCATCCACGCTTATGACAGGCAGCTGCAACGCCTGACCCAGCGGCATGATCCACTGTTGAACGATATCCCGATATGCAATCAAATTCCATCACCTCCTTGGAATCATCCTGAAGCATCCTTCTGCCGCTGCTTGCCGACGACCCGCTTCTTTGAAAACTTACGGGCTGTCTTGGAGATGCGGCTTCTGTGCTCACGATGTCCACGTTACTAGTATAGAACGGCGAACACACGTTTGGTTTAAAGGGAATTATTAGTTTTTTGATGATTTCTTTTAATATTATCATAAGAACAAATGTTCTTGTTTTTGTGGTATAATGGGTATACCTGCCACGGTGTTCAATTTAAACAACCTCAAAGTCGTTGTGTTCTATAGGAAGTTTGTTACTACCGAGAAGGATGCGCATGCGCGCAAAACGTGCTGCAGGAAGCATTCGCGAAGAAGATTCAGCATTGCTGTTCATTGATGGAAGCGACTCATCTTACAAGCATTTTCTTGCATGTCTGGCATGAGCGCCCAGCATGATTCTTAGACAACGACAGCGGAAGCATTTGCTCTTTATAGCGAACGCAAGCTTCGATGCCGTATTCCCTCTCGGGACGATGGATGAGCAACAAGGGATATTTTAAGCAACTATTACTAAGAGTGCGTGTTCAAAAATGACACTTTTCAGTACCGAGAAGCCCAAGTTTTCGCAAGAAAACTTCATCGAAAGCATACCTCGAAGGAGGAACAGAGTTACAAGTTTGACTCTTCACGAGTGAATGCAAGCTTCGATACCGAAATACCTCTCGGGATGCTTCGTGATCAAAAGGCGACATTTTGAACAACCTCTAAGAGTCGAAATGAAGGAGGACTTGCTTGATGATACCGATGGAATATATGGAGATACCTCACATGGAAACGATGGATGCCAAACAAGCGAAAGCCCGCATCGAGGAAGTGTTTGCTAAATACAGAATGTGCAAAGTAATGAAGTTTGCGGTGCGCGAAGCGAAGATCACGGCGAATTACGAGACAAGAGAGAATGGGGCTACGAACCGGATCGGAGACCCGACGGCTGCGATTGCTGTATATAATACAGACAAGGCGAGCGAATGCCTTGCTTTCTGCGAACTGGTTGAATCGATTGTTAACGAGTTGGAGCCGGACGAGCAGCTGCTTATCCGCGAGCGCTATATGAAGGCAGCCCGCATGACCGACACGAAAGTGTACTGCTTCAGCTTCGATCCTCCGATCAGCGCCGTCACCTACGGACACATTCGTAAGCGGGCGTTCGAGAAGCTGCTGCACGCCTTTCAATACGCATTCCGCCCTGCCCATACCACGTAACCACCCCCACCTGCATCGGCATTAACGACAACATCGCCTATCCTTATGCCACCCGGCATCACGCGGGTTGAGAGGATAGGCGATTGTCGTTCAGTCAGCCGCTTCACCGTAGCCGTTCACATCTTGACATTGCTAGGAATCAAAAACAGCGCCCCCAAGTGTCTCGTTTAGATTGAACGTGATTCGCTCATCCGAACCTTTGCCCCACTCTCCCCTTCCATCAGAAAGCCGGACGGACCTTCTCGACTCTCGACGCTACCAGCCTAGCTGACCTTTTGGGCGGACGGGCTGCTTCATCCACGCCTTTACTCCGTTCTACCCTTCCATCAGAAGGCCGGACGAACCTTCTCGACTCTCGACGCTACCAGCCTAGCTGACCTTTTGGGCGGACGGGCTGCTTCATCCACGCCTTT